>JAZUQS010000043.1:0-19854 GCA_045605825.1 Acutalibacteraceae bacterium | reverse complement strand
ACGTAATGTGCAGTCGTGGTAGCGTTATCCCACTTTGGATTGACCAAATTAAGAACGGACAACCAATCACCATTACCGACCCCACCATGACAAGATTTATCATGTCGCTTGACGAAGCCGTTGACCTTGTTTTATTTGCCTTTGAGCACGGCGAAGCAGGTGACATTCTTGTTCAAAAGGCTCCTGCCTGCACAATTCAGACTCAGGCAGAGGCAGTTTGTGAGCTTTTCGGCGGAAATAAGGAGGATATTAAGGTTATCGGTATCCGTCACGGCGAAAAATTATATGAAACTCTTCTTACAAACGAAGAGTGTGCAAATGCTGTTGATATGGGTGATTTCTATCGTGTGCCCAGCGACAACAGAGGTCTTAACTATGATAAATACTTCAAAGACGGTGACAAAGAACGCACCAATTTAAGTGAATTTAATTCTAATAATACAGCTCTTCTTACAGTTGAAGAGGTAAAAGAAAAACTCTTATCATTGGCATATATCAGAGAAGAATTGGAGAAAAACTAATGAAAATTCTTGTAACCGGTGCAGAGGGCTTCGTTGGTAAAAACCTTGCGGTAGCTCTTGATAACCTTAAAAGCAATAAGGATAGAACACGCCCTCAACTTAAAATTGATGAAATTTATCTTTACGATATAAATTCATCGGAGGAGCTTTTGGAAGAGGCTTGTAAAAATGCAGATTTCGTTTTTAATCTTGCGGGGGTAAACAGACCCGAAAATCCCGAGGATTTTATGGCGGGGAATTTCGGCTTTGCTTCAAAATTGCTTGATACTCTCAAAAAATATAATAATACCTGCCCGGTTGTGCTTTCTTCATCGATTCAGGCAACCCTCGTAGGCAGATATGCAAACGGCGAATACGGCAAAAGCAAAAAAGCCGGTGAGGATTTATTCTTCGATTATGCAAAGGCTACAGGTGCAAAGGTTCTCGTTTACCGTTTCCCTAATCTTTTCGGTAAATGGTGCAGACCAAATTACAACAGCGTTATTGCAACCTTCTGCAACAATATTGCAAACGATTTGTCTATTACCGTAAACGACCCTGCCGTTGAGCTTGAGCTTCTTTATATTGATGATTTAGTCTGGGAGCTTCTTAATGCTTTAGAGGGCAAAGAAACACGTTGTGAATATGACGGTGTGAATGCAATTCCCGTTGAAAACGGTAATTTCTGCACGTCCTTTAATACCCACAAGGTAACCTTAGGTAGAATTGTTGAGCTTTTAGAAAGCTTTAAAAATCAGCCCGAAACCCTTGTAATGCCTGAAATTCCCTTTAATTCATTTGAAAAGAAATTATATTCAACCTATCTTTCATATCTCCCGAAAGAAAAGGTTATATTTGATTTAAAAATGAACGAGGATGACAGAGGCTCCTTTACCGAACTTCTCAAAACTGAAAAATGCGGTCAGTTTTCAATAAACATCTCGAAGCCAAGTATCGTAAAGGGTCAGCATTGGCACCATACAAAATGGGAATTCTTCATTGTTGTTGCAGGTAAAGGTCTTATTCAGCAACGTAAAATCGGTAGCGACGAGGTTTTAAATTTCTACGTCAGCGGTGATAAAATTCAAGCAGTGCATATGCTCCCCGGCTACACTCATAACATAATTAATTTAAGCGAAACAGAAAACCTTGTAACTGTAATGTGGGCAAACGAGAATTTCAACCCTAATGTGCCCGATACTTTCTTTGAGGTGGTAGAATAATGAGTAACGTAAGTTTTAAAAACAACGGCAAATTAAAGCTTTTGATAATCGTTGGTACACGCCCTGAGATTATCCGCCTTGCCGCAGTTATAAACAAATGCAGATTATATTTCGATACAATTCTTGCCCATACAGGACAGAATTACGACTATAATCTTAACGGTGTTTTCTTTAAAGATTTAAAGCTTCAGGACCCCGACGTATATCTTGATGCGGTTGGTAAGGATTTAGGCGAAACAATGGGTAATATCATTGCAAAATCTTATCAGCTTATGGAGGAAATTAAGCCCGATGCTGTCCTTGTTTTAGGTGATACAAACTCTTGCCTTTCAGTAATCGGTGCAAAAAGACTTCATATCCCTATTTTCCATATGGAAGCAGGTAACCGTTGCAAAGACGAGTGCCTTCCCGAAGAAACAAACAGAAGAATCGTTGATATTATTTCAGACGTTAACCTCGCTTACAGTGAGCACGCAAGAAGATATCTTGCGGATTGCGGTTTACCTAAAGAGAGAACGTATGTTACAGGCTCACCTATGGCAGAGGTGCTTCATAACAATTTAAGTGAAATTGAAAGCTCTGATATTCACGAAAAATTAGGCCTTGAAAAAGGAAAATATATTCTTCTTTCTGCTCATAGGGAAGAAAATATCGACACAGAAAAGAATTTCCTTTCTCTTTTCAATGCTGTTAATAAAATGGCAGAAAAGTACGATATGCCTGTCCTTTATTCTTGCCATCCCAGAAGCAAAAAGAAGCTGGAAGCAAGTGGCTTTAAGCTTGATAAACGAGTAATTCAGCATGAGCCCTTAGGCTTCCACGATTACAATTGCCTTCAGATGAATGCTTTTGCAGTTGTTTCCGATAGCGGTACTCTTCCCGAGGAAAGCTCGTTCTTTACATCAATCGGAAAGCCCTTCCCCGCAATTTGTATCCGTACCTCAACAGAACGTCCCGAAGCACTTGACAAGGCTTGCTTCATTCTTGCGGGTATCAGCGAAACCTCACTTCTTCAGGCAATCGATACCGCTGTTGAGATGAATAAAAACAACGACCTGGGCATTCCCGTTCCCGTTTATACCGACGAAAACGTATCCACCAAAGTCGTTAAAATAATTCAGTCATATACAGAAGTGGTTAATAAGATGGTTTGGAGAAAAGATTCAAACAATTAAAGACAAATAAAATTAGGTCTGCGAAGCTTAATTGCCGTCGCAGACCATTTTCTATTATCTATTCAATATTATCTTTTATCTATTATCTTGCGAAGCCTCTGGCATCTGGAAACCGGCATCTTCATTTCGCACTTAATTAGAATTACCTGCTCCTTCATTCATTCCGCAGCATTTTTTGTATTTCTTACCGCTACCGCAGGGGCAGGGGTCGTTTCTGCCGGGTTTTTTATCCGCCTTTTTAGGCTCTTTTTTAACAGTGCCGTCGTCAGAGCCTGAGGTGGAAGTGATTTTAACAGTTTGCTTTCTTTCAACAGGTGCTTCCTTACGAACTCTTGACTGAAGAACGAAGTCAACCGTACCCTCGCGTATACCGTTTGTCATTTCCTCAAACATATCAAGACCTTGGTCACGGAAGATAATAACGGGGTCCTTCTGACCGTAGCCCATAAGGTTCATACTGCGTTTGAGCTGATCCATGGCGTCGATATGCTCCATCCAACGAATATCAACGTTTCGAAGAAGACCTACTCTTTCAATTTCTTTAACAGTTTCTTCTCCAAGCTCTGCTTTACGTTTATCGTAAATTTCCTGAGCCTTATTGAGAAGAACCTCTGTAATTTCTCCAGTTTCGTCTAAGCCCTCAATATCGCTTTCTGAAACGAGCCAAGCGTATCTTGTAAGAAGACCTGTTTTGTTCCAGTCTAATGGATTAACCTTTTCAGGACAGTAGAATTCAACTGTTTCTGAAATAGTATCAACAATCATTTTCTGAATGAGAGCACTTATATCTTCACCGTCAAGCACCTGATTACGCTGACCGTAAATAACCTCTCTCTGCTTATTCATAACGTCGTCGTATTTAAGAACGTTACGGCGGATAGCGAAGTTATTACCCTCAACCTTTTTCTGTGCATTTTCAATTGTTGAGGTGAAAAGCTTTGCCTCAATAGGCATATCGCCGATGCTCTTGAATGCATCAAGGGTGTTATAGAATCTGTCACCTGCGAAAAGTCTTAAAAGGTCATCTTCTGCAGAGAGATAGAAACGGCTTTCACCGGGGTCACCCTGACGGCCTGCACGACCTCTTAACTGATTATCAATTCGTCTTGATTCGTGACGCTCTGTACCTATAATGAAAAGACCGCCTGCTTCACGTACCTTTTCTGCTTCTGCAGAGGTTTCCTCTTTAAATTTCTTTTCAAGCTCTCTGAATGTATTTCTTGCATTGATAATATCTTCGTTATCAGTTTCCGCAAAGCCCGTTGCCTCTGCGATAAGCTCTTCATCGAATTCCATTTTTCTCATCTGAGCCTTTGCCATAAACTCAGGGTTACCGCCGAGGATAATATCGGTACCACGGCCTGCCATATTAGTAGCAATTGTAACTGCACCGAATTTACCTGCCTGAGCAACGATTTCAGCTTCTTTTTCGTGGAATTTAGCGTTAAGAACCTCATGCTTGATGCCTTGTTTTTTAAGGAATCTTGAAAGCTTTTCGCTCTTTTCAATGTTAACCGTACCAACAAGAACGGGCTGACCCTTTTCGTGACAGGCAACGATAGTTTCAACGATAGCGTTGTATTTTGCTTCCTCTGTTTTATAAAGTACGTCGTCGTTATCTTTTCTTGCAAGTGGCTTGTTTGTAGGTATTTCAACAACGTCAAGAGAATAAATTTCCTGAAATTCATCACTTTCAGTCATAGCAGTACCCGTCATACCTGAAAGCTTTTTATAAAGACGGAAGTAATTCTGGAAGGTAATAGTAGCAAGAGTTTTGCTTTCATGCTCAACCTTAACGCCCTCTTTAGCTTCAATAGCCTGATGAAGACCCTCGCTGTAACGTCTGCCGAGCATAATACGGCCTGTAAATTCGTCAACGATAAGCACCTGACCGTCTTTAACAACGTAGTCAACGTCGCGGGTCATTGTACCGTGAGCCTTAAGAGCCTGATTGATATGGTGCTGGAGTGTAAGGTTTTCTGCATCCATAAGGTTTTCAATATTGAAAGCGGCTTCAGCCTTTGCAATACCTGTTTTTGTAAGGGTTGCGGTTTTTGCCTTTTCGTCTACAAGGTAGTCACCGCCCTGCTCGTTAACAACGTCTTCCGCATCAAGCTTTGAGTCAAGCTCTTTAACCTTAACCATTTTAAGACGTTTAACGAAATCGTTTGTCATTCTGTAAAGGTCTGTTGATGCTTCGCCGATACCCGAAATAATAAGGGGTGTTCTTGCTTCGTCGATAAGGATTGAGTCAACCTCGTCGACGATAGCAAAGGCGTGACCTCTCTGCACACGCTGTGCAGCATACATAACCATATTATCACGAAGATAGTCGAAGCCCATTTCGTTGTTTGTACCGAATGTAATATCGGCAGCATAAGCTTCTTTTCTTTCCTCGTTATTTTTTTCATGGATAATAAGACCAACGGTAAGACCCATAAAGCGATAGATTTTACCCATCCATTCAGAGTCACGCTTTGCAAGGTAATCGTTAACTGTAACGATATGAACGCCTTTACCTGAAAGTGCATTAAGATAAGCGGGGAGGGTAGCAACAAGAGTTTTACCTTCACCCGTTTTCATTTCGGCAATTCTACCCTGATGAAGAATAATACCGCCTAAAATCTGAACGGGGTAATGCTTCATACCAAGCACACGCCAAGCGGCTTCACGGCAAGCAGCAAAAGCCTCGGGTAAAATATCGTCAAGAGTTTCACCCTTTTCTAATCTTTCTTTAAATTCAGGAGTTTTAGCCTGAAGCTGTTCATCGGTAAGGGCGGAATACTCACCGTCAAGAGCGAGCACCTTTTCCTTAATACCGTTAATTCGTTTGATTTCTTTTGTGGAGTAATCTCCGAAAAGCTTTTTGAGTAAAGACATTGCATTTTGTCCTTTCGTAAGTGAATAAAATTATACAAATATCATTGTAACACATACAATTCTTTATTGCAAATAAATTATGATATATATTATACGATTTAATTTATTGTTTACATTTTATAAGAAAATTGATACCATAGCATTAGAAAATTAATTTTTTTGAAAAATTTTTACATTTTTTGCAACAATTTGAAGCTTTCAATAGTCTATATAGGTGAAGAGTGGAAAATCAAATTGCCAATGGATTTGCAGTCGCCGGTCACCAGTCGACAGAGATGCCAGATGCCAGTTCCCAGATGCCAGAAGCTTCGCGAGAGAAATGATTTAAAAAGTTGCGAAGCGTATAATTGCGTCGCAGACCCGACACTCCTCACTCCTCATTCCTAACTCCACACTAAAAAGGCGGTGTTTTTATGGAAATAGATAATATTCATATCCTTATTGAACGTTCAAAGGAAGGGGATAGTATTGCCTTTTCAGAGCTTTATTCCCTTTACGCTATGGAGCTTTACCGCTTCTCTTTATATATGACCGCCTCAAAGGAGGATGCGGAGGATGCCGTTCAGGAAACGGTTTTTTCCGCTTGGAGAAGTATAAATTCCTTAAAGGATAATTCACTTTTCAAGCCATGGCTTTTTAAAATACTTTCTAATAAATGCAAAACGCTTCTTACCGCTAAAAACAAGCAACCCGATATTCTGCCTGCAGAAGAATACGAGTTTCTTGTTGATAATATTGAGGGCAATTTTGACGATTCTTTAATTAACACTGCAGAGTTAAAGGAAGCGTTGTCAAAGCTTACCCCACCCGATGCACAAATTATAATTCTTTCAATAATAGGTGGCTTTAAAAGTCACGAGCTTGCAGTGATTTATGATATGCCTGCATCTACAATTCGCTCACGGCAACAAAGAGCCTTAAAGCAATTAAGAGAAATTCTTGCCTGAAAGGAGAGTCCGAAATGAACGAGAATACTAACGAAAACAGAAATGATGAAATACTCACCAATGAAGAGCTTGAGGTTATGAACAAAAATCTCCAGAATGTAGAAAACATTTCCCTTCCCGAGAGCCTTGCTCCCGAAAAAATAGCAGAGAAGTTAGAAAATATCCCTCAAAACGTTACAGAATTTACAGAGGTAGCCCCCGAAAAGAAAAAGAGAAGGAAAAGAAAAGCTCTTATTCGCGGTCTTTCTGCTGCTGCGGCAGTTATTGTTGCGGTTACCTCGGTTGCAATTGTTAAGCCTTGGAATAAAATACCCGTTAAAATTCAAGATAGCGTTGTAAATCAAGAGCCTGCAACACCCGAGGATTATACCGAAATTGAAAACCTTTTTGCAGATTATGCGAAAAAATATAATTCCTATCAGAACGGTTTAAGATATAATTTAAATTTCTTTGGTGCAACTATGGAAGATGCAGTAGCGGATAATGCAACTGCAGCCCCCGAAGCCGCTGTTGGCTCAAGCTCCGAAAGCAAAGGCTCCGTAACAGTACAGACTACAAACAAAAATTACGGTGAAACAAACGAGCAGGTTAAGGGCGTAAGCGAAGCCGATATTATTAAAAATGACGGCAGATATCTTTATATCGTAAACCCCGAAAATACCGATTGGAACTCTTATTATCAAGAGTTAGAAAAAATTGTTTTTGAAAATGATAAGCTTACAGACGTTACCTCGGGCGGTACCGTTCAGGTTTCCCCCGGCTACAATCCTCAGGCGGTAACAACCGAAGCCGTACCCGAAAATCAAGGAGAATCGATTGAAACAGAGGCACAGACAGAAGCTGAAATACAAGCCCCCGAAAGTAATGAAGAAGCAACAGAAACAGAAATCCCCAAATTAAAATATCAATGCACAATTTCAATAATTGAGCCAACGGAAAACGGCAGTTTTAATGTTGTTTCAAAAATAAACGTAAAAGAACCTGAAAACGAAAACATTTATTTTATGAGAGCACAGGAAATTTACGTTTCGGGTAACAAGCTTTACGTTATTCTTAACTGTAGCGAAAGAGCAGATGATGAAGCATCTGAAAACGAGAAAACGAGAAGCTATTACTACGGCTACAGAGGCAAGAGCCTCACTTTAGCGGTATCTTATGATATTTCCGACAGAAGCAACCCGAAAGAAGAATGGCGAGTTTTCCAGGACGGTAGTTATATCTCTTCACGTCTTATAGGTGATGAGCTTGTGCTTTTATCAAACTATTATGTTGATATTTCAGGTGAAGAAGACGAGGTAAAAAAGAACTGTGTGCCTGAAATAAGTACAGACGGTAAAGACTTCCAAAGAGTTTCCAACTCTTGTATTTGCATTATGGAAGAGGTTTATAACACATCTTATCTTGTAGCTTCCGTTATGGACGTTGACGATAAATCTACCTTTAAAACAAAGGCTGTTTTAGGTGCGGGTGACAACGTTTACTGCACAACCGAAACTCTTTACGCCACAAGCTCAAAATATGAAACAAAGGATATAGCAGAAGAGGTTTTCGGTTCCGCTTCTACAATGAAAACACAGATTTATAAATTCGATATAAGAGATTATAAAATCGAGTAT
This sequence comes from Acutalibacteraceae bacterium, assembly GCA_045605825.1. GTDB lineage: Bacteria > Bacillota > Clostridia > Oscillospirales > Acutalibacteraceae > DTU089. Next base: position 11,513 of record JAZUQS010000043.1, on the reverse strand, counting down.
TTAAAGAGTGCAACCATCGACGGCACGGCTCTTAATCAGTTCAGTATTGATGAATATAACGGTTATCTTCGTATTGCCACAACAAGCGGCAGCTGGGGCGATAATCTTGTGAATCAGCTTTACGTTCTTGACGAAAATCTTGAAACAAAAGGTCTTTTAAAGGATATCGCAAAGGGCGAAAGAATAAAATCAGTAAGATTTACGGGCGACACCGCTTACGTGGTTACCTTTATTCAGACTGACCCGCTTTTCGTAATTGATTTATCAAATCCGGAAGCACCCGTTATTTTAGGTGAGCTTAAAATACCCGGCTTTTCAACCTATCTTCATCCCGTAGCCGACGGTCTTGTTTTAGGCGTAGGCAGAGATGGTACAGATACCGGCACAAACGGTGGCTTGAAGGTTTCACTTTTTGACGTAAGTGACCCGAAAAACCCGAAAGAAAGTGCAAAGATAACTCTTGATGCAATTTCATCAGAAAATATTCATTCTTATATTGAATCAGATGCGTTCTATACCCATAAAGCACTTTGCTGGGACAGTGAAAACAAAACTATGTATATTCCTTATTATAAAAATCAGTATCTTCTCACCTCTTATTATGACGGTGTAGCTATTGACAGACACACCGCAGGCGTTTTAGCGGTAAAAGTCAATGAAAGCGAAAAAACACTTGAGAAAGTAGGGGATTACACAGTTATCCCGCAGACTGCATACGTAGGCGGTTTTTCAAGAGTAACTTATATTGATAACGTAATTTACGGTTACGCTCAAAATGAAAATGGATTGCTTTGCGCCTTTGATAAAGCTACGGGAAATCTTACCGCAAGTATGACACTTAATTGACAGAGGTAGATTATGAAAAAGATTTTCAAAAAAGTTTCCCTCTTTATTGCGGTTATACTCATTTTATCGGTTGCTTTTTTGGGTGTTGAATCCCACCGACTTTCGAAGCCCGAAAACAAAGGTGAAAGACCCGTAATAACCCTTGATGAAAGTTATAATAAAACAAGTATAAAGTACAAAGGCTTGGGGTATACGGTAACTTACCTTGTAGATTCAAAAATCGACCCCGAAAACAGCACTATAACTACTCACTATATTTATTCCGCAGAGGTAAGGCTTTTTGATAAGGTGATTGTGGGTGCGTGGATAGAATAAAAAAAACGGCTATCACTTGAAGAGTGATAGCCGTTAAACTTTTCCTTGCAATTTACACATATAAATAGTATTATTATTGTGTATATCTATGTACTGAAACTAAGAGGTGAGCTTATGTATCTTTGTCCTCAACCGAAAAATATTGAGCTAAAAAAAGGTATGCTTTATTTTCCCGTTAAAAGTATGCCCGAAATAGTTAAGAAAATAACGCCTGAGCTTTCTCAGAAAGAGAGCTACCGTATCAATATTGATGAAAACGGCGTGCTTATTGAGGGGGCAGACGATACGGGTATTTACTACGGTGAGCTTACCTTAAAACAACTTATGCTCAACTACCGTGGTTGCTTGCCTTGTATGTATTTATACGATGAGCCCGAGTTTCTTTACAGAGGCTTTATGATAGACTCCTGCCGTCATTTTTTCACAGTTGATGAAATAAAAAAAATGATAGACGGTGCGGCGTATTTTAAATTAAATAAATTCCATTTTCATCTTTCCGATGACCAAGGCTTCAGAATTGAAATAAAGTCTTACCCCAAGCTTACAACCGTTGGCTCTGTAAGGCCTTCTTCAAATTTCGGCAGAGGTGAAAATGACAACAATTCTTACGGCGGGTATTACACAAAAGAAGAGTTAAAAGAAATTGTTGCTTACTGTAAAGAAAGGCATATTGAGGTTATTCCCGAGTTTGATTTTCCGGGTCATACAACTGCGGTGATTGCAGCCTATCCCGAGCTTTCCTGCACGGGTGAAGAGATAGCACCGAAAACCACCGCAGGTATTTTTAAAGATATTCTTTGCGCAGGAAACCCCGAAACCTTAAAGCTTGTTTTTGCAGTTTTAGATGAGCTTTGTGAAATTTTTACAGGCGAATATATTCATATTGGCGGTGATGAAGCTCCGAAAACCCGTTGGTGCGAGTGCGATAAATGCAAAGAAAAGCTTAATGAATTAGGTCTTGTTAATATGGACCAGCTTCAAGGCTATCTTGCAAACGAGGCGGCGGCCTATTTAAAGAAAAAAGGTAAAAAAGCAATTTGCTGGAATGAAGCCATAAAAGGCGGAAACGTTGAAAAGGATAATATCACCGTAGCCTTGTGGCGAGATAAAACGAAAGCTTCAGTTGAATGGGCAAACGGTGGCAACCCCCTTATTGCCGAGTGCTTTACCCCGTATTACGTAGATTACCCCTACGGTATGCATCCTTTGAAAAGTGTTTATATGTTTGAGCCGAGAAAAATTCACGGCCTTACCTCTTTAGGCGGTGCATCCGTTATAGGCGTTGAATCACCTATCTGGACCGAGTACGTTACAAGCTTTGAAAAAATGACTTATCTGTGCTTCCCCCGTTGGCTTGCCGTTGCTGAAACGGGTTGGAATAACGTTAACAAAAAAGGTTATGCAAAGTTTGTTAAAACAGCAGAATTTTTCTGCGATATTTTAAAGGGTATGGGAATTACCCCCGCACCGAAAGAGGATTGGGATATTTTACCTCAGTCACGTCTTAAAGAAACCGTAGGCTTTTTCTCAAACACTCTTTCAAAATCTGCAGTGAAGCAGTTTTTCGGCAAAGCCGATAAATAAAGAGTAGAGAATAACAGCAACAGTATAAAGGAAGATAACGATGATTAAATATTCCGTAATAGGAACATCCTGGATAACCGAATCTTTCATTGACGGTGCAAGTCTTGTAAAAGAGCTTGTGCTTGACGGTGTTTATTCCCGTTCAATTGAAAAGGGCGAGGAGTTTAAAAATAAAATGGGTGCATTGAGGGCTTTTTCATCCTTTGATGAGCTTTTAAAGTCTGATACTCAATTAGTTTACGTTGCAAGTCCTAACGCTTGCCATTATGAGCAGAGTAAAGTACTTCTTGAAAGCGGTAAGCACGTTATTTGCGAAAAGCCTATAACAATAACCGCAAAAGAATTTAAAGAGCTTTGTCACCTTGCTGATGAAAAAAATCTCGTTTATTTTGAAGCAATTATGTATATGCATTCACCTGCACGAAGGGTTTTAAAAGAGATAGTATCAACTCTTGGCAATATAAGAAGTGCCGGCTTCGATTTTTCACAGCTTTCTTCAAAATACGAAGCCCTTAAAAAAGGTGAATTGCCCAATATCTTTAACCCCGAATTAAAAACGGGTGCTCTTAACGATTTAGGTATATATTGCGTTTATCCCGTAATTGATTTGTTCGGAGAGCCTTTAAAAATTACACCCTGTCAGCATTTTCTTTCAACGGGTGCCGACGGCTGCGGCAGTGCGGTTTTTCACTATGCCGACAAGCTTGTAACGATTACCTATTCAAAGGTCGGTCAAAGCAGAGCTTCCTCGCAGATTATGGGTGACGAGGGCACCGTTACTATCGGTAGTATATCAAAGCTTGACAATATGTATTATTTTAAAAACAACGGCGAGGCTTTCCCCCTTGTGCCTGAAACGGAAAAAAGATTTCTTATGGGTAACGAGGCAAGAAGTGCAGCTCAATTTATTTTAGATAAAGAGAACACAAAGAGCTTTTTAAAGGAATGTCAGGAAATGAATGAAAAGGTTCTTTTGTGTATGGAAAAAATGAGGGTAGAAAATGCTTGAAAACGAAATAAAAGAATTTTTATTCTCTAAAGGCGTAAGCGACGTTGGTTTTTCTTACATTGATAATGCTGATACGGGGGATTTGAAATATGCGGTAAGCATAGTAATCCGTCTTTCCGATGCAATTATTGATGAAATAGACGGTGCTCCTACACCAACTTATTTTAATCATTACCGAACGGTTAATGCTTTTATTGACAGAACCTTGTTAGAATTAGGTATGTTTTTACAAAGTAAAGGCTATCGCTATATAACCGTTGCGGGTTCGCAAAGTATGCCCGATAAAGCCTTCAGCGGTCGCTATTCTCACAAAGAAGCCGCCCATAAGGCAGGGCTCGGTAACATCGGTAAAAACTGTCTTTTCCTTCATAAAAAATTTGGTGCGAGAGTTCGTTTAGGCACTCTTTTTACCGATTGCCAGCTACACGGTGACGGCATTTTAAAGGATAACCCGTGTATTAATTGTGATAAATGCGTTAAGGCTTGCCCCTCGGGTGCGATTTTGGGCGTAAGCTTTGAAAACGCAAAGGTCAGAGAGGATATGTTTAGTCCTGCTATATGCAGTGAATATATGAAAAAAGCTTATCAGAAAATCGGCAGGGGAGCCGTTTGCGGAATTTGTATGCAAGTATGTCCTGTATACAATGGTATCAAATAAAATTATTACTTATCGTATTGGCGTACTAAATAAGTAAAGGTGAAATTATGGCAAAGATTCTTGTTGCAGATGATGAACAGCTTATAAGAAAGTTAATAGGTGATTGTCTTAAAAAAGAGGGTCACACCGTTTTAGAGGCGGAGGATGGCGAAAAGGCAGTTGAGCTTTTTAAAAGTAATAAAGATATAAGCCTTGCTCTTTTAGATATTATGATGCCCGAAATCGACGGTTGGCAGGTATGCAAAACTATCCGTGAAACAAGCGGTATACCCGTTATACTTGTTTCTGCACGTTCTCAGGATTTCGATCAGATAATGGGCTTTGAATCAGGTGCTGACGATTACGTTACAAAGCCCTTTTCTCTTGCGGTGCTTATGAGAAGAGTTGATACTCTTCTTAAAAGAGGTGCTTCACCCGTAAAAGTCGTTACGGAGAATGATGATGAATATAATATTGACGGTCTTAGAGTTTTAAAATCGGCTCACGAGGTATTTATAAACGGTGAAAGAGTAGAGCTTACCTTAAAGGAATTTAAAATCCTTTGTAAATTATGCTCTCACCCAGGTAGAGTGTATACAAGAGATAAGCTTTTAGACGAGCTTTGGGGAATGGATTACACAGGTGATTTAAGAACGGTTGACTCTCACGTTGCAAGGCTTCGTACAAAGCTTGGCGACTGGGGAACAAAATATATTAAAACGGTTTACGGCACAGGCTATAAGCTTAGTAGAACTGATGATTGATTAAGAACGCTTTATCAACTTCAAAAAGGATGTGAGTAGTAAATGAAAATACAGAAAATAAGCATAAGAACTAAAGTTTTCTTGCAAATTGCGGCTATTATTGCGGTTTGTCTTATCGGTATTTCAGTTGCAAACTCACAGCTTATTGAAAGCGTATATATCTGGAACGTTGAAAGGTCATTGAGCTCAATGGCTCAGGATGCTGAAAACGCAGGTGCAAATTACTTTCCCTTGCTGTCCGAGTTTGAAACTCAGCAGGGTGTAAGTATTGATCTTTACGATAACGTTGACAACTATCTTTACGAGGGTAGAAGCAACTTTATTTCGGGTAACAAAATTAACATCATAAGCCGAAAAGAAAATGATGACGGCAGTTATTTCAACGTTGTTTCAACCGACGGTAGCACAACTCAGTATATCGTTTACGGTAAAAATTTCAAAAACGGCTATCATATAGAAATAACCGCACAGAAGGACCCTATTCAAGAAAATGCAAACATAGCAACAAGCGTTACTACAACCATAACAGTTATGGCACTTTTACTTGCTCTTGTGTTTATTTCAGTTTATGCAAAGCGATTTACAAAGCCTCTTATTGAAATGAGTAGCATAACGAATAAAATTGCAAATCTTGATTTTTCCGATAAATGCGAAATAAACAGAAAAGACGAAATCGGTATTCTTGCAAGAAATATAAATACCGTTTCAGATTCTCTTAACACAGCCCTTACAGAGCTTCGGGAGAAAAACGAAAAGCTTATGGAGGATATCGAAAACGAAAGACGTATTGAAAAAATGAGGTCTGATTTTATATCTTCCGCATCTCACGAGTTAAAAACTCCTATTGCAATTATAAGGGGCTACGCTGAAGGACTTAAAATGAGCGTTGACAGCGAAAATGAAGGTGCAACTGAATATTGCGATATTATAATGCACGAAGCCGACAGAATGAATAAACTCGTTCTTAGTATGTTAGAGCAATCTCAATATTCCTCAGGCTCAAAAATGCCCGATTTAAAGGAATTCAACCTTAACGTAATGATAGAGGACTTCTTAAAGACTGCTACGCCGATTTTTGAAGAAAAGGGTGTAACCGCAAGCTTTACCTCAACTGACGATATTTTCGTTTTAGCTGATGAAAACCAATATACAACGGTTTTATCAAATATAGTGCTTAACGCCTGCAGTCACGCAAAGGGCGAAAAGCTTATTGAGGTTTCAACAGAAATTCTTGATAACAACAAAGTAAGAGTTAACGTTTTTAATACGGGAAGCTTTGTTGACGATAAGGACAAGGACGGTATTTTTACCTCTTTTTACAGAGCAGATAAAGCTCATTCAAGAGCAGAGGGGCGTTTCGGTCTTGGGCTTTCAATAGTAAAATCTATAACCGAAAACCACGGCTGTGAATGTGGCTTTGAAAATAAAGAAAACGGTGTAACCTTCTGGTTTACTGTTAATTTAACGGAAGGACATATTAAATGAATATCAATTTTGTAATCCCTTGCCTTTTAGGTGTTGAAGGCGTAATCGCTGATGAATTAAGATTTTTAGGTGCCGAAAACGTAAACGCCGAAAACGGAAGAGTCCTTTTTTCAGGTGATGAAAATATGCTTGCGAGAGTAAATATTTGCTCTCATTTTGCAGAAAGAGTTCAGATTTTAATCGGCTCCTTTACTGCAAAAACCTTCGAGGAGCTTTTTCAGGGCGTAAAGGCTTTACCTTGGGAAGAATGGATAGGTAAAGACGATGCTTTTCCCGTAAAGGGCTACTCTCTTAAATCAACCCTTTTCAGCGTTAGCGACTGTCAGGCTATTATTAAAAAAGCGGTTGTTGAAAGACTTAAATCAAAATACGGCATTTCTTGGTTTAATGAAACGGGTCCTGTACATCAGATTCAGTTTTCTATTATGAACGATAAAGCAACTCTTCTTATAGATACAACGGGTGCGGGTCTTCATAAGAGGGGCTACCGTCTTTCTCAAAACGGTGCTCCTATTAAAGAAACCTTAGCCGCTTCAATTTGTGCAATATCAAAGCTTCGCCATTACCACACCTTATACGACCCAATGTGCGGTAGCGGTACTTTACTTATTGAGGGTGCTCTTTACGCTCATAATATTGCCCCCGGTCTTAACAGACATTTCGCGGCGGAAAGATTCGACGTTCTTCCTAAAAATATCTGGAAAGAGGAAAAGGAAAGAGCAATAAGTCTTGAAAAGGTTGATACCGATTTCGTAGGCTACGGCTCGGATATTGATGCCCAGGCTATTAAAATTGCGGTTGAAAATGCATCAAGGCTTCCTATAGGCAAAAAGCTTCACTTTGAAAAAAGAGATATTAAAGATTTTAAGAAATACAGCGAAAAGGGTACGGTAATCTGTAACCCGCCTTACGGTGAAAGACTTCTTGATTTACAAGAGGCACAGCGTCTTTATAAAGAAATGGGCAGAGTTTTCGACAGGGCTCACGGCTGGAGTTATTATATAATAACCCCCGATGAAGAGTTCGAAGAATGCTTCGGCAGAAAAGCCGATAAAAGCCGTAAGCTTTACAACGGTATGATAAAATGCAGACTTCATATGTATTTTAAATAAAATAAAAAACCAAACTTAAAAAGTCAGGAGTTTTAATATGAAACATCTTTTTATTATCAACCCCGTATGCGGAAAAGGAATATCCTTTGAAAGATGCTCTGACGGCATTGTTGAATGTATGAAAGCAGAGGGCATTGAGGACTACGAAATTTACGTTACAAAAGCACCTCGTGACGGCTATGAATATGCAAAAGCTCAGGTTGAAAAGGGTGACCACATAAGAGTTTATGCTTGTGGCGGTGACGGCACTCTTTACGAAGTTGTAAACGCTTGTGCTTGTCATGAAAACGCTGAGGTTGCGGCTTTCCCCTTAGGTAGCGGTAACGATTTTATAAGAATTTTCGGTGACAAAAAGAGCTTGAGAAACGTAGCTGATCACGTAAACGGTACGCCTATGAAGTTTGACGTTATAAAATGCGGTGACGAATACGCCATAAATCAATGCTCAATGGGTATTGATGCAGAAATTTGTGCAAAGCAGGCTTACTTTAAAAAGCTTCCTCTTCTTTCAGGTGAGGCGGCTTACACAGCGGCACTTCTTTTCTGCTTTATCGGTAAAATGAAAAGCCGTTTCACTATCACAATAGATGATGACGAGCCATTTACAAGTGACGTTCTTTTCTGCGTTGGTGCAAACTCCCGTTGGTACGGTGGAGGATATATGGCAGCACCTAAAGCCCTTACCTATGACGGACTTCTTGATTTCATTATCGTTAAAAAGGATTGCCCCCGAATTCAGCTTCTCACTCTTATTAATAAATATAAAAGAGGCGAGCACCTTGATTGGAAAAGAACTGTTTTCAAAAGAGGTAAGAAAATCAATATTAAGAGTGCAAAGCCTGCGGCGGTTAACGTTGACGGTGAAACGCAGTACGTAACTGAAAGCACCTTTGAAATAATCGAAAAGGGAATCACCTTTGTTGTTCCTGCTTGCTCTGATTTTATGGAAAGAGTAAAAAATAATAACGTATAAAAAGTGATTAGTATGTTTAAAAATCTGCTTAAAGAAAATTTTATATTGCTTGACGGTGGCTTCGGTACAGAGCTTATTAAAAAAGGTCTTTTGCCCGAGGAGGATACTGCTGCGGCCGTTTTTGACCATCCTCAATGGGTAAGGGAAATACACCGCTCGTATATTGACGCAGGCAGCAATATAATTTTTGCGGATACCTTCGGTGCTAATGCAATAAAGCTTCAAAACTCAAAATACTCCGTTGAAGAGTCAGTTTTTAAAGCTATAGCTCTCGCAAAAGAGGCGGCAGAGGGTACAAAAGCTCTCGTTGCCCTCGACGTCAGCACAACGGGTATGCTTTTGGAGCCTGCAGGGGATTTAACCTTTGAAAAAGCCTATGAGGTTTATAAAGAGGTTGCAGTTCTCGGTGAAAAAGCAGGTGCAGACCTTATCTGCCTTGAAACCTTTACCGATTTAAGAGAAGCAAGAATCGCTCTTCTTGCCGCAAAGGAGAACACAAAATTACCCGTAACGGTAACTCTTTCCTTTGATGAAAACGGTGTTACCATGAACGGTAGCACTGCCTCTGCGGTAGCGGTAACCCTTAACGCTATCGGGGCTGATGCAGTAGGTCTTAACTGCTCTTTAGGTCCCGATAAATTAGGCAAGGTAGTTGACGAATTTTTAAAATATTCAAAAGTACCCGTTATAGTTAAGCCTAACGCAGGGCTTCCCGATTTGAAAACGGGAAAATATTCAATGGGTGCAGAGGAGTTTGCTAAATTAACTGCAAATTTCTATGAAAAAGGAGCTATCATTTTAGGCGGCTGCTGCGGCACGTCGCCCGAATACATAAAAGCCTTGAAAGAAGAGCTTTCAAAAAGGGAAAAAGGCGAAAGAAAAGCTGTAGTAACAGGCGTTATAAGCGGTGCTACTGAAACGGTGATTCTCAACGAGCCGAGAATTATCGGTGAAAGAATTAACCCAACGGGCAAAAAGAAATTTAAAGAAGCTCTTGAAAATAAAAATTTAGATTATATTCTTAACGAGGGTCTTTCTCAGATTCAGGCAGGGGCAGAAATTCTTGACGTAAACGTAGGGCATAGCGAAATAGACGAAGAAGAGATGATGGTTAAGGTTATAAGCTCTCTTCAAGGGTCTATAGGTGCACCCTTACAGCTTGATTCAACCTCGGCTTCAGTCCTCGAAAAAGGTTTGAGAGTCTATACGGGTAAAGCGATTATAAACTCCGTTAATGCAGAGGAAAAATCATTGAATACAATACTTCCTCTTGCTAAAAAATACGGTGCGGCGATAGTTGGTCTTACTCTTAGCGAAAAGGGAATACCCCAAACGGTAGAGGAAAGATTTTCCCTCGCCGAAAAAATTGTAAATAAAGCTCTCGAAATAGGGATACCTAAAGAGGATATTATTATAGACTGCCTTACGATGACCGTAAGTGCCCAGCAACAAGCAGCGGGGATTACACTTTCCGCAATGAAAGAGGTTAAAGAAAAATTAGGGGTTAAAACAACTCTCGGTGTTTCAAATATTTCATTCGGTCTTCCCTCAAGAGAAACTGTAAATACAGCGTTTTTAACTCTTGCTCTTGAAAACGGTCTTGATTTACCTATTATGAACCCTAACACCGCATCAATGACGGGTGCGGTAAGAGCATATAAGGTTTTAAAATGTATTGATAAAGGCTCTGAAAAATATATTTCCTCTTTTTCGGGCGAGGTAGCAAAGCCTCAAGAGAAAAAAGAGATAACCTTAAGCGATGCAATAATAAAGGGATTGAAAAGTCAAGGTGCTTCTCTTACTGAAAACGCACTTAAAGAATTATCTGCAGAGGATATTATAAACTCAATTCTTATCCCTGCACTTGATAAGGTAGGGGCGGATTTCGAAAGCGGAAAAACCTTTCTTCCTCAGCTTATCAGGTCTGCGGATGCTGCGGGTGCTTGTTTTGAGGTTATAAAAGCGGATATGAAAAAGAAAAACTCTTTTGCCGAAAGCAAGGGGAATATTGTTATTGCAACGGTTAAGGGTGACGTTCACGATATAGGTAAAAATATTGTGAAAACAGTTCTCGAAAACTACGGCTATACAGTAATAGATTTAGGTAAAGATGTTACTCCTGAAGCGGTTGTAAAAGCACAAAGAGAAAACAAAGCAAGGCTTGTAGGTCTTTCAGCTTTAATGACAACAACGCTTCCCGCTATGGAGGAAACGGTGAAAAAGCTGAAGGCTGAAAATGCCGACTGTAAAATTATGGTTGGCGGTGCGGTGCTTACACCTGAATACGCAGAAAAAATCGGTGCTGATTTTTATGCTAAGGATGCAAAAGCAGGTGCAGATATCTGCAAAAAGGTTTTCGAGTAAAATTAAAAAAACAAAATACAAAATAAAAAAATATCCCCGAGTCAGTTAATTCACTGACTCGGGGACTTTTGATGTTATATTTAATTATTGCTTGCTCCAATCAAGATAGCCGTTTGTTATGTAATAGTTTGTGCCATAATATTCTACAAAACCTGTATAATCCCAAGCAATAGTACCGTTTTTAACGTAATACCATCCGCCCTCGTAGAAGCAAAGTGTATCACTATCCCAATTGATTTGACCGTTTTCAACGTAATACCATACGTCATAATAATATGTGAGTGTTGTTACGTTCCAATCAAGACGACCGTTTATTACGTAGAACCATTTACCGCTATACTCTACAAGACCTGTATAATTCCAATTGATTGCACCGTTTTCTACATAGAACCATACACCTTGATATTCACAAAGTGTTTTGGCA
>JAZUQS010000042.1:0-45968 GCA_045605825.1 Acutalibacteraceae bacterium | reverse complement strand
TAACACCCTTAGTGCTTATACAGCTTGCGCTTTTAGGTATGGGCTTCGGTATGATAGTATCCGCTCTTACTACAAAATACCGCGATTTGACTATGATTGTCGGGTTCGGTGTGACTCTTTGGAGCTATTGCTCACCCGTAGCGTACGATATGTTCAGCCGTTCTCAGCTTATAGACAATAATCTTATTTATAATATTTATATGCTTAACCCCGTAACACCTGCTATCAACCTTTTCAGGTATGCTTTTTTAGGTTCAGGTGAGGTTGATTGGTTGTTTTATGCAATTTCATGGGTGACTACGGTTGCGGTTGCAGTTATAGGTGCGCTTATGTTCAGTAAGTCTGAAAAAACCTTTATGGATACAGTATGAGGTGCGGTATGGAAGAATTAGCTATAAAAGTTGAAAACGTTTCTAAAGAATACCGTCTTGGTGCTATTGGTGGTGCAACCCTTAAAGGCGAAATACAGTCTAAAATAGCAAAGCTTCGTAAAAAAGAGGACCCTAATTTAAAAATAGGCGAAAAGGCTTACGGGAAAAATGAACGATTTCTTGCAATTGACGATATGTCTTTTGATGTAAAAAAAGGTGAAGCTATAGGTATTATCGGTCATAACGGAGCAGGTAAATCTACGATTTTGAAGCTTATTTGCCGAGTAACTACACCCACTAAAGGTAATATTTATCTTAACGGAAGAATTACGTCAATGCTAGAGGTTGGTACGGGCTTTCACCCTGAGCTTACAGGCAGGGAAAACGTGTACCTTAACGGTGCGATTCTTGGTATGACGAAAGCAGAAATTGATAAAAAATTCGATGAAATCGTAGAGTTTTCAGAGATTGCTCAATTTATTGATACGCCTATTAAAAGATATTCAAGCGGTATGAAGGTGAAGCTTGCTTTTGCGGTTGCCTCTCATCTTGATAGCGAAATAATGATTATGGATGAGGTTCTCGCCGTCGGTGATGTTAACTTTCAGAATAAATGCATAAATAGAATGAAAAAGGTTGCAGCCGAAGAGGGTAGAACAATTCTTTATGTAAGTCATAATATGGCGACGGTAAAAACACTTTGCGACAGATGTATTGTTCTTTCTAAGGGTAAGGTTATTTTTGAGGGCGCTACTGAAGAAGCTATTGCTATCTATATGAAAAACGAGGCTCTTGACGATACTACGTTTTTTGATACTTCAGAAGCACCAAGACACCCTAAATGTAATTGCAGACACCTTTTGCAGAATCTCGAGATTCTTAACAAAGACAGATCTCAATTTGAGTATGGCGAGAAATTCACGTTCAGAACAAAATGGATAAGTGAAAATACTGATGAGGTTTTGAAAATGAAGCTCATTATTAACAGTATTGACGCTAGTCCTGTTGGCGTTGTTTTTTGCGGTAATCTAAATCACGGAAAAGGTGAAAATACCGCAGAATTTACTTTTGATACATCTCATCTTGTACCCGGTAAATATACAGTAGACGTTATTCTGTATGATAACGACGAAGCCGGCAACGTTATGTTTTATGACCGCACAACTGCATTGAGATTCACCGTTGAGCATAGTGATGAATCTGTAAAATTAAAGCATTGGTTCAAGGATTGGGGAAACGCAGTCATCCCATGCGTTGAAAAAATTAGTGATTGATTTAAAAATTTTGGAGTTATAAATATGGCAGAAGGAAACCGTTTATCTCTAATTGAACAGGCTCTTCTCGACTTGCTTGCAAACAATTTGTTTGGTTGTGGCAGGTCTGTGTCTGTTTGTGTTGATGAATGGGACTATATCTGGCATGAGGCTTACGTTCAGGCGGTACCGCTTACAGCTTTTGCCAACGGTTTGAGTAGTGATATACCACTTGAAATGGAAACACATATAAAGGCAAAAATAGGTCAAATTGTTTTATCAGTATCAAGGCGTATCGGTGAGCACGTTTTCCTTCATAAGCTTCTTACAGAGGCGGATATTGATTACACCATAATAAAGGGTTTTGCTTGTTCCTTATATTATCCCGACCCGCTTACACGTTGGCTTGGTGACGTTGATTTTCTTGTTGACCCTTGTGATGAAGAAAAAACAGTAAAAGTGCTTGAAGATAAAGGTTTTACTGAAATAAGCACAATCGGTGAAAACCACAGAGTTTTCAACTACAAGGGTTGCAGATACGAGCTTCACAAAGAGCCCGCAGGTATTCCGAACGGTGAAATGGGCGAGGTTGTGAAAGGATATTTAAGGGATAGTATCAAGACCGCAAAGCTTCACTCAACCGTATTCGGTCAACTTAAAACTCCCAATGAATTTCATCACGGTCTTATAATGCTTCTTCATATGAGCCACCACCTGAATGGTGAGGGTATAGGCTTAAGGCATCTTTGCGATTGGGCGGTATTTATTTCCGCTATTGGTGCCGAAAAATTCAAAGAATTGTTTGAAAAGCCTTTAAAAGAAATGGGCTTGTGGAATTTTGCTCTCGTATTAAATCAGGTTTGCGGTAGTTTTCTTGGTTGTAGCGAATACGTTGTTGAAAATGAAAAAATTCAAGACCTTTCTGCTGAATTTTTGAACGATTTATTTTCAGGTGGAAACCTCGGCCAAAAAAGTGATAACCGTGCTCATGAGGCTTTAGTTTTGTCAGAAAGTCCTGATAGAAGTTATATAAAAAATCTTTTTTATTCTGCAAACAGAATAGTATATAAAAACTGGAGCTTTTGCAGAAAGGTGAAAATTCTTCTTCCTGTAGGTTGGTTGTTTTTCGGTTTAAGATATACTATAAGGTCTTTAAAAGGTGAAAGACCGCATATAGATTTAAAAGAAATAAAAGAAGAAGCTGTTAAACGAAAAGATTTATATTCTCAATTGAGAATTTTTATAAAAGAAGATAAATAAAAAGATGTTTCAACAATTATAGTTGAAACATCTTTTTTGCTGTTTTGGGTTATTAATCTCTTCTGAAAATATCTCTTGTGTAAACCTTATCTGAAACGTCGTCGAGGCAGTCTTCGTAACGGTTAGCGATAATAGCATCACTTAACGCTTTGAATCTGTTTATATCGTTTACAACAAGGCTTCCGAAGAAGGTTGAGCCATCCTCAAGAGAGGGCTCGTAAATAATAATTGTAGCACCTTTTGCTTTAATACGTTTCATAACGCCTTGTATACTGCTTTGGCGGAAATTGTCACTGCCTGATTTCATAGTAAGTCTATAAACTCCGATTGTAACTTGCTTTTCGTATTTTGCATCGAAATCCATATCGTCATCATAGCCGTAATAGCCTGCTTTTCTAAGAACTCGGTCTGCGATGAAGTTTTTACGGGTTCTGTTTGATTCAACGATAGCTGAAATCATATTCTCCGGCACGTCATCATAGTTTGCGAGAAGCTGTTTTGTGTCTTTGGGTAAACAGTAACCACCGTAACCGAAAGATGGGTTGTTGTAGTGGTCACCTATACGAGGGTCGAGGCAGACACCTTTAATAATCATCTTGGTATCAATGCCTTTCATCTCTGCATAAGTATCTAACTCGTTGAAATAACTGACTCTCAAGGCAAGATACGTATTAGCAAAAAGCTTAACTGCTTCTGCTTCTGTAAAGCCCATAATAAGCACGGGCGTATCCTCTTTCAAAGAGCATTCCTTTAGAAGTGAAGCAAAAGTTTCTGCCGCTTTCGTAAGCTCTTCATTATCTAAATCAGTACCAACGATAATTCTGCTGGGATAAAGGTTATCGTAAAGCGCTTTTGACTCTCTTAAAAATTCGGGGCTGAATAAAATTTTATCGTAATTGAATTTTTTCCTTACGTTTACGGTATAGCCTACGGGAATTGTAGATTTAATTACGATTATTGCATCAGGGTTTACTTCTATAACCTTTGAAATAACTGTTTCAAGGGCAGAGGTGTCAAATTTATTAATCTTTGTATCGTAGTTAGTAGGTGCAGCAACTATTACGAAATCTGCATCCTTGTAAGCACTTTCTGCATCTAACGTTGCAGTAAGATTAAGAGGCTTGTTTTTAAGGAAATCTTCAATATAATCATCTTGAATGGGTGATATTCGTTTGTTTATCATATCAACCTTTTCGGGAATAATATCAACCGCAGTAACAGGGTGTTTTTGTGAAAGTAAGGTTGCAATTGATAAACCGACGTAACCTGTGCCGGCAACCGCTATTTTCATATTACTTTCTCCTTATAAAAATCTTTATACCACGCTGCAAATTTTCTTAAGCCTACCTGCAAGGGTGTGGCGGGCTTGAAATCAAACTCTTTTTCTAAAGCAGAAGTATCGGCATAAGTTATGGGTACGTCACCCGGTTGCATAGGCACTAATTCTTTATGAGACTCAAAATCATAATCCTCAGGTAAAACGCCTGCAAAAACAAGCTCTTTTTGAAGTGTTTCAACAAAATAAAGTAAATTCTCTGGGCTACTGTTACCTATATTGTAAACTGCATACGGTGGAAGAGGTAAACCGTCTTCGCCCGTGTTTTTTTTAGGAGGACGCTGCATAACTCTTTTTACGCCCTCAACGATATCATCTATGTAGGTAAAATCACGTTTGCAGTTTCCGTAATTGAAAAT
This sequence comes from Acutalibacteraceae bacterium, assembly GCA_045605825.1. GTDB lineage: Bacteria > Bacillota > Clostridia > Oscillospirales > Acutalibacteraceae > DTU089. The sequence goes on along the minus strand of JAZUQS010000042.1, from coordinate 41,389 downwards.
TTTGATTTTCTCGCCTTTAAGCAATTGGTTTGTAAAACCAAAATACGCCATATCAGGTCTTCCTGCAGGGCCGTAAACGGTAAAAAATCTCAATCCTGTAGAAGGGATGTTATATAACTTTGAATAAGCATGAGCCATAAGCTCGTTGCTTTTTTTAGTAGCGGCGTAAAGGCTTACGGGATTATCTACCTTATCATCAGTGCTGTAGGGGATTTTTTTGTTTGTGCCGTAAACGCTTGAGGAACTGGCATAAACGAGATGCTCAACGGGATGATTACGACAAGCTTCAAGTATGTTATAAAAACCGATTAGGTTACTTTCTATGTATGCGTCGGGATTTGTTATTGAATAACGAACACCTGCTTGAGCCGCTAGGTTGACTACAACGTCAAAATTATAGTCGTCAAAGCATTTTTCAATTAAAGCCTTATCGGCTATATTGCCTTTTATAAAATGCCAAGCGCTTTCGTTTTCCGAGCTTACAAGCTTTTCAATCTCATTAAGACGGTATTCTTTTAATGAAACGTCGTAATAGTCGTTCATATTATCAATACCGACGATTTTTATCGGCTTGAATGATTGTAAAAGCTCTGTTACAAGATTTGAGCCGATAAAACCTGCTGCACCCGTAACAAGAACAGTTTTATTCTTTAAATCAATAGTTGGCGTAAACATATTAAATCCCTACCACACAATTATACTATTGTACATTATAACTCAAAGTTTTTCCGAAATCAAGAATATATATACAAGGGTATGGAATAAAGGTATGATTAATTAAAAGAGTATTACTGTATCTATAGAAAAGTTGGATTTTATATGGTATAATCCTTTTCAGAAAATTAAATTGTCTAATTTGTGTATTACGACAGAAAATATTTATTACGGCTGTTTGATAGTTTTGTCAAAAGCTTTACTTGATAATTTTGGAGGAAGAATGGCTTTTTTATTGGTGGTTATATATGTTGCGTTTATTGGTCTTGGAGTGCCCGATTCTCTCATTGGCTCTGCCTGGCCTGCTATACATACAGAGTTGAATATTGCCGTTGAGGCAGTTAGCGTGATTACTTTCATTATCTCTGGTTGTACAGTGTTATCAAGCATGTTCAGTGCGAGGATTCTTAATAAAATAGGTACTGCCAAGGTTACAGCTTTCAGTACAGCTATGACGGCTGCTGCTTTGTTTGGCTTTTCTGTTGCACCGTCGTTTTGGGTTATGATACCGTTGGCTGTTGTACTCGGGCTTGGGGCAGGTGCTATTGATTCCGGCCTTAATAATTACGTAGCACTTAATTTTAAAGCAAGTCATATGAATTTCCTTCATTGCTTTTACGGAGTGGGGGTAAGCCTTAGCCCCTATCTTATGTCGCAAGCCTTAAGCAATGCAGGGTGGCGTGGCGGATATCGTTATGCTTTTTGCGTTCAGTTAGTAATTACAATATTGCTTATAGTTTCCGTTCCTTTATGGAAAAAGAGTTCTTCAAATAACGTTGAAGAAGAGAAAAATAGCGTAAATCTTACTCTTTTACAGATGGCAAAAATGCCTGAAGTAAGACAAGTATGGGTCATTATGCTTGCAACAAACGCAATAGAATATGCTTGCGGAGTTTGGGGAAGCACGTATCTTGTAACTGAAAAAGGCTTTCAGGTTGAGAGGGGGGCACTTGCTTTAACCCTTTATTATGTTGGAATGTCAATCGGCAGATTTCTTTCTGGTTTGCTTTCAGGCAAAATTAATACTTGGAGGCGTATTGGTTTAGGTTGCTTTATTCTTGCTCCTGCTATTGTGATTATGCTTCTTCCATTGCCGAGTGTAGTTGCTGTGGTCGGTTTATTCCTTATTGGCTTGGGTAACGGTGCTATTTATCCTAATATGATACATTTAACACCCCACAATTTCGGCAAAGAGGTGTCACAATCGGTTATGGGCTCGCAGATAGCCTTTGCTTATATCGGGGTTATGTTGGCACCGCCTATGGTTAGCCTTATAAGCGGGATTTTCGGTATAAAGGTATACCCGATATTACTTGCTGTTATTTATGCTATAATGATTATAGCTTTGAAATTATTTGTAAATAAGTTGAAAAAGCAAGATAGATACAATACAGACGTATAAAGCTTTAAAGGGCTGATGAATAATGGTAAAAGATAGTTTTGATATAGAAAAATTCAAAAATCCCGACACTTCATATTCTCCCGTTTACGTATGGGTATGGAATGACGTGTGCAATAAAGAAATTATAGATAATCAGCTTGCCGAGATGAAAAATCTCGGCATAAGGGCGTTTTATATTTTACCTGAACCTAAAGCTTTCAGACCTGACAGTATGCCAACTAATCTTACCCCCGACTATCTCACAGATGAATTCTTTGAGCTTTGCGCTTATGCTATCGAAAAGGGAAAAGCTTTCGGTATGACGTGCTGGATTTATGACGAGGGCGGATGGCCCTCAGGGGGTGCTTGCGGAAAGGTTTTGAGGGATCACCCCGAATATTCAAGGCAGACTTTAGAGTATTATGAGAAAAACTTTTCAGCAGGGGATATTTATAAAAAAACAAGAAGCGACGTTCTAGCGACGTTTTTGAATGATACAGAAATTATCGAAGAGGGATATGTTTTTTCTGAAGATAGTGTTATAACGGAGTACGTTGCAGAAAAAGAACCCTACGGAAAATCTGATTATCCCGATTTACTTAATAAGAATGCAACCGAATATTTTATAAAAATAACTCACGAAAAATATGCTGCTGCATTGAAAGGAATTTTTGATGATGCTGTTACGGCTGTGTTTACAGATGAGCCTAAAGCACCTGCGGGAGCATTTAACAATGAGTTAAAAGAAAAATATGAAGAGGTTTACGGTGAATCAATTTTACCTCATCTCCCGCTTATTGCAGAAAGGGTAGCTCCAACAGAAGAAAACATTTATATATTGCACCGTTGGTATGATTTATGTAGCCGTGTATTTTGCGAGAATTATCTTCTTACCTGTAAAAAGTGGGCTAATAAAAACGGTATTGCTTTTACGGGTCATTTGGATAAGGACCACGACCCTCTTGGGTGTATGGACGGTGGGGGGAACTTTAATATTATGAGAGCTCTCAGGTGCTTCGATATTCCCGGTGTGGATATTATATGGCGACAGCTTTACCCCGAAAGCAGAGTAAATATCGTAAATGATATGAACGCTTACAATGGCTTTTTTCCAAGATATGCTTCATCGGCTGCCGTGCAAAACGGTACGAAGCTTGCAATGAGTGAAATTTTTGGTGTAGCAGGACCGGGGCTTACCTACGATATAATGCGTTATACGGTGGGTTATCAGGCTGTAAGGGGAATAAACGTGTTTAATCCGTTCAACTTTCCGCTCGGACGCAAAGGTCAGCTTCTTGCACAGGAACTACCGGTTTTCACAGAAAATCAAATCTATTATAGTTGCCTCGGTCAGTTCAATCGTTACATAGAAAGATTATCATATATCTCATCTCTCGGAGAGCGTGTTTGCGAAACGGGACTTTATTACCCTGTTTCTGATTTTCAAGGTGGTCTTAAAGCAGAAGGTATGTCAAAAGAGTTTGATAATCTTGGCAGAGCTCTTGAAGATATGTTGGTTGATTTTGACATTGTTGACGATGATGTTTTCCGGTCTGCAAGTGATTTGGAAAAAGGCTTTGTTCACATCGGTAATGCTAAATATAGAAATATAATTATTCCTGAGGGTGTCTGTATTCCACCTGAAACTCAAAAAGCTCTCAATCTTTTTATTGAGTGTGGCGGAAGAGTTTTGAATAATCTTCAAGGACTTACACCTGTGATTAAGGCACGGGGTGAAGGTCTACGTGCAATGCACAGGAAAATAGAAAATGGCGAGATCTTCTGTTTGTTCCGTGAGTCAGGTGAAACAGGGGAATATAGTATTCATTTGTCTTCATCAAAGGGCTATCTGCTTGATTTAGAAAGCGGTAAATTGCAAAGCCTTGAAGCAGATAATAAAATTCTGAACCTTTCTCTTGCTGTTGGTGAAACCGCTGTTGTTTTGCTTACAGATGAAGTTCTTGATGCAGAGCCTAAGAAGAATTTCAATAATAAATTCCACATTAAAAATGACTTTCAATTTTACAAAGATATTGAGCTCAGCTGTGATGAAAACGGCTTCAAAAAAATAAAGCATTCAGGTAATACAACACCGATTCAGCTTGGGGATTGGTCATACTTGATTGGTGAGGCTTACTCTGGTAGCGGTGTTTATGAAGCAACATTTACACTCCCGACTGAGATGGTAGGAAAGACAGGTCAAATTGACCTTGGTGAAGTGCATTTTACCGCTTCTGTTTATCTCAATAATAAATTTATCGGAACATCTTTAATGCCACCATATAGATTAACAATCCCGGCAGGTGTACTTGATAAAGAGAATAAACTGAAAATAGTTGTAACTAATACTTCTGCCAATTGGTATGTCAATACAGATTATTTTGATAAGTGGAGAACAGACGAGCTCTCTCCCTATTTTGAATCGGAGTCAGAGTTTGCAAAAGAATCTGTATCAGGCGGATTGTACGGTCCTGTTGAGATATTTACGGAATGAGAGTAAAACTATCAATTTGTCGAACAGATAGACAAATAAGAATTTGCCGATATGATAAAAAACGAGGGCTGGCAGAACACACTGTCAGCCCTCAATATTTACGTCGGAGGAAACAAAGAAGATCGGTTACGGCTTCATTACCTTGATAAAGCGAAACATTTCATCAGGTCCATCGTCGGGATCGTGATTTTCATCTTCGGGAATATCGCGATCGGGCTGAAAATACTCGCACCAAAATTGGTCGATTTGAAAACCGCACTTATTTACATAGAAATGGATATTACGCTTCTCGAAATACGGTGTGCAAGTCTCCCAAACCACCGTTTCGGGATGTAGGGCTTCAACCGCCTGCCATGCACCGTAGCCGATCCCTTTACTATGTGCTTCTGGTGATACAAAAAGAATTTCAAGGTGGTTATGGTGGGTTGCATTATCAATCTTTAGAATAACGCCGCCGACTTTCTTTCCGTCAAGCATAATGCGGTACGTTTCATTGTTCGGCTCGTCAATACAATGCTCAATCGTTTCTCTGGATATGATTTCACCGTCATCATCAATGTGATTGTCACGCTCGCCGAATTCTAATAGTGCACCGTATTTGAAAGCCCACTGGTTATCGAGAATAAATTGCTCACGGTCATCTGCAGTTAGGGGGACAAGCGTTACCTTTGTGTTTTTCATAAAAACCTCCGAAAAATAAAAATACCCGGCAACGCTAAAAGCGTGAACCGAGCTCACTCGACATCTTATCTGACAGGCGGCCTGCAAGCGGTATGCTTACGATCCCCTACACTACGGTGTACTGTCCTCCGATGACTTATTTATATTAACACACAAAATATAAAAATACAATATCATCATTTGGTTTTCTTTTCAACAATTTTACGAAATCTATTGACTTATGTACGAAATCGTACTATAATTTACAAGTCCGAAATCATACTTGGAGGCTTTTATGAATACAAAATTATTTGATAAAATTCACAAGATCAATTATCTGGCTGCAGAACTGGATGCGCTGTATCATCAGGCATCTCTCAAAATCGGTATGGCAGACAGCGTGATGTGCATACTCTATGCTATTCACGAAAACGGCGAAAGTTGTCTGCTCAGTGATATTTATAAGCAGTCCGGTATCAGTAAGCAGACTGTCAATTCCGCTATCCGTAAATTAGAAGACGATGGCATTCTTTACCTTGAGCAGTACAAAGGGAAAGCGAAAATGGTATTGCTCACAGACAAAGGAAAGCAGTATGTATCGGAAACGGTTTCCCGTTTGTGTGAAGCGGAAATTGCCGCACTTGAAACATGGACTGATGCCGAGATCGACACGCACATTTCCTTGCTGGAAAAGTATGTGACCTCGTTTAAGGCTCAAGCAGAAAAACTATAAGGAGACTTTTTATGAAGATTATTACCATCAGCCGACAGTTCGGTAGCGGCGGACGAGAGCTTGGAAAGCGTCTTGCTGATGTGCTGGGATTCGATTATTACGACAGAGAAATCATTACAGCGATTGCTCAGACAAAAGGGATGAATGAAGAATACGTGGAGAAACTGCTGGACAATCATGCGTGGAGATCGGTTCCACTTACCTTCCGCCATTCGTTTCATGCAACAACTGTTATGAACGATCCACAGATTTCCTTACTGATTGAACAGCGAAACATAATCGAAGGAATTGCTAAAGCAGGAAAAGACTGCATTATTGTTGGACGTAATGCAGATGTGATTTTACGGGACTATAAACCTTTCCGTCTTTTTGTTTGCGCCGATATGGAATCCAAACTCAAAAGATGTTTGGAACGGGCTGAAAGCGGGGAGAACATGACTCAGAAGCAGCTTGTTCAGAATATGAAGCGCATTGACAAAAACAGATCGAGGACACGAGAAATGATGTGTGAAAGCAGATGGGGCGATCCCAACGCTTACGATTTGACCGTGAATACAACGGATTGGGAAATAAAAGAACTTGCACCGGCTGTTGCAGAGTTTGCGATGCGCCGTTTCGGAGGAAACCATGCGAATCCAGTTATCTGACCATTTTAACTACGGCAGACTGTTGCGTTTTACGCTGCCTTCCATCGCTATGATGGTATTCACCTCCATCTACAGTCTTGTTGATGGATTTTTTGTATCGAACTATGTTGGAAAGACCGCTTTTGCGGCAATTAACCTGATCGGTCCTGTCTTTACCATCGTTGGTTCTCTTGGCATGATGATTGGTGCAGGCGGTACTGCCATTGTCGGCAAAACTCTTGGAGAAAAGGATTCAGAGAAGGCAAACAAATACTTTTCCATGCTCATTTATGTGGTGCTGCTGATCGGTGCAGTTACCGCAGTTGTGGGTTGGTTTGTCACAGAACCTCTTGCGAGGATGCTGGGTGCTGAGGGACAGATGCTTGAAGACTGCATCGTTTATGGGCGCATCTCATTCATCGGCTCTCCGTTTTTTATGCTGCAATTCTCTATGCAGACCTTCTTCATCACGGCAGAGAAACCGAAGCTCGGTCTGTTTACCACTGTGTTTGGCGGCGTGTCCAATATTGTTCTTGACTGGCTGCTGATCGCCGTTCTTCCTTGGGGAGTTTGGGGTGCTGCCATTGCTACCACCTTAAGCCAGACTCTTGCAACATTGTTTGCTTTGATCTATTTTGCCAGCCCGAATACGAGTCTGCTTCGCCTTACCACAAAAACAAAGCTGTACGGCAAGGTCTTGGGTAAAGCCTGTGTAAATGTATCTTCGGAAATGGTAGGCAACATTGCTTACTCCATTGTGACCATTTTGTATAACACCCAGCTTCTGAAATACTACGGTGAAGATGGCGTTGCGGCTTACGGTGTGCTGATGTATGTAGGCTTTATCTTCTCAGCAATTTACTATGGTTATTCTATGGGTATTGCACCTGTAATCAGCTATAATTTCGGCGCACAGAATCATTTGGAAATGAAAAACCTGTTCCGCAAGAGCATGACGCTTGTAGGTGTTATCGGCGTGGGTATGCTTGCCGTATCACAGCTTGCGGCACCGGTTCTGTCAAGTATTTTTGTTGGCTATGATGAAGGATTGTATAATTTGACTTGTCAGGCACTCCGTGTCTACTCGGTATCCTTCTTATTTATGGGTGTGGCAGCGTTCGGCTCATCTTTCTTTACCGCCCTCAATGATGGTGTGGTATCAGCTGCAATTTCTTTTCTCAGAGCTTTTGTATTTGAGATCGGTGCGATCCTGCTGCTCCCGATGCTGTTTGGCAAGGAAGCAATCTGGTGGGCGGTGGTGGTATCCGAACTTGCCGCATTGCTGTTGACAACGATGTTCCTTGTGACCAATCGCAAGAAGTACCATTATGTTTGATCGGCGAATATGCAAGAAGCTAATCGAAATTTATTGTAATAAATAATGCTATCACAGGGTGTCGCTTCTGTGGCACCCTTTTGTTATAGTGGAATTTTTCATAATAATGTGGTATAATCAGTTCGATAAATTCCAATTTATAGAGGTGTTTTAAATGAAGATCAATACCCAAAATATGAAATGGACAAGAGCTCCTAAACAATATACAATTACAGCAGAGGAAATTGAAATAATTACAGAGTCTCATACGGATTTATGGCAAAGAACTTATTATCATTTCAGAAATGACAATGCCCCTGTTTTACAAATGGAAACAGAGGAAAAGTTTTTCTCTTTTGTTGTAAAAACAGAGTTTCAAAGTAAATGCAGATTTGACCAATGCGGTATTGTTATGTACCTTGATAGCGACAATTGGCTTAAAGCATCAATTGAATATGAAAACGAAACCTTTCAACATCTTGGCTCTGTTGTAACAAACAACGGCTACTCTGACTGGGCAACAACTGAAATCCCTGCTGGTATTAAATCAATGTGGTACAGATTCAGTCGAAGAGAAGACGATTATTGCGTTGAATGCTCTGAAGATGGCGTTACCTTTAAGCAAATGAGAGTTTGCCATATGTGGAATGGTGGGGGAGTTATCAGGTTTGGCATTTACGCTTGCAGCCCCGAGGAGTCATCCTTTAAAGCGATCTTTACTAATATGGAAATTACAGAGTGTAAATGGCTCGCTCACGACGGTCAACAGCCTGATGAGGAGTAAAAAATGAAAAAATATACCCGTCACAGATTAATTTTCTGTGACGGGTTGTCTTTTGGTTATTTGTTAGCAGAATTTAGCTTTTGCTTCGGTAATCATTTCGTTAACCTTTGCGGCAAGGGGCTTGCTTTCTTCTTTAAGCTGGGCAAGGGGCTTTCTTGCATCACCTATATCAATACCCTGTAAACGAAGAACCTCTTTTGCAGCAGCATACATATTACATTTACAAGCACACATAGCGTAAATGATTTCGTTTATTGCGTACTGAATTTCTCTTGCTTTGTCAAGCTCACCTGCTTTAATAAGCTCGTCGCATTTAAGGAAAAGCTCGGGCATAACGCCGTATGTACCGCCGATACCGCCTTCAGCACCGATTGCACGGCCTGCAACGAACTGCTCGTCGGGACCGTTGAAAACAACGATATCGTTGCCACCCTCGGCTTTAAACATCTGAATATCCTGAGTAGGCATTGATGAGTTTTTTACACCGATTACGCGGGGGTTTTTAAGCATTTCTTTGAAAAGCGGCATTGTAAGAGAAACGCCTGCAAGTTGAGGAATGTTATAAATAACGAAATCTGTGTTGGGTGCGGCTGATGAAATATCGTTCCAATACTGAGCGATAGACTCTTCGGGAAGCTTGAAATAAATAGGGGGGATAGATGCGATAGCATCAACACCTAAGCTTTCAGCGTGTGCGGCAAGCTCCATAGAATCAGCAGTGTTGTTGCAAGCAACGTGGGCAATAATTGTCATTTTGCCCTTTGCAACCTCCATAACAGACTCTAAAATTAACTTTCTTTCTTCTTTGCTCTGGTAAATACATTCACCGGAAGAGCCACAAACGTAAAGACCTTTAACGCCTTTATCAAGTAAAAATTTTGCAAAAGCCTTTGTTCTTTCGGGGCTTACGCTACCGTCGTCATTGTAGCAAGCATAAAAAGCAGGGATTATGCCGTGGTATTTAGTAAGATTTCTCATTTTATCATAGCCTTTCATATTATTTGAGCAAGGCTTTATGAAGTAAAACACAAAGCTTCACCCACAATATATAAATACACTGAAAATATAACACATTTTTAAAAGGTTGTCTACACTTATTTAAGACTTAAAACTGTAGAAATGTCGAAAGTAATATGATATAATCGCAAAAGATTGTTTTTATTAACGAGGTAAAATATCAGATGGATAAAAAACAGGTTGCAGAATTTTTTGATAATTTGGCTGACGTTTGGGATATTAATATGATAAAAATTCAGCCGAAAATAGATGAGATACTTGATAGGGCAGGGGTAACCGAGGGGAAATACGTGCTTGACGTTGCTTGTGGCACGGGTGTTTTAATACCCGATTACGTAAAAAGAAAAGTAAGTAAATGTGTTGCGATTGATATATCAGATAAAATGATAGAAAAAGCGAAAAGTAAATTCAGCCAATATGAAAACGTTGAGTTTTTATGCGGAGATGCTGAAGTCTTTGATTTTAAAGATAAATACGATTGTATTGTGATTTATAATGCATTCCCTCATTTCATTGACAGGGACAAGCTTTTTAAAAATCTTTCAAAATGCCTTAAACCCGACGGTAGAATTACTGTTGCTCACGGTATGGGAAGAGAAGCTCTTTTAAAGCATCATTCTGGAAGTGCGAAAAACGTTTCAACCGTTCTTCCTGAAATTGAAGAAATGACTGACTTAATGAGTGATTATTTTGACGTTGACGTAAGCATTTCCACAGATGATATTTACATAGCTTCTGCGAAAAAATGTCAGGATAGCATTTGAATTTAGTATAATTTTTATTTTATATAGTGGTTTTTGAACGAGGAGATAAGGTATGAATAAGAATCAGAATTTTACAGAGGGTAAAATTTTTTCACCGCTTATCCGTTTTGCATTGCCCGTATTACTTGCATTGTTTTTGCAGGCAATGTACGGTGCTGTTGACCTTTTGATTGTTGGTCAATTCGGTGGTGAAAATGCAGACGTATTCGTTTCAGCGGTATCAACCGGTAGCCAGATTATGATGACGCTTACCGTTGTAATAACCGGTCTTGCTATGGGGCTTACCGTGTACGTTGGTGAGAAAATCGGAGCAGGTAAAAGGGATGAAGCAGGCGAAATAATTGGTAGCGGTATCACTCTTTTTGGTGTTATTTCTTTGGTGCTTACGGTTTTAATGGTTGCTTTTTCTTCATCTCTTGCAAGAGTTATGCATGCTCCGGAAGAGGCTTTTGAAAATACTGTTTTATACGTTGCGATTTGCTCTGCAGGAACGCTGTTTATCGTTGCTTATAACCTTATAGGTAGTATTTTCAGGGGTACAGGTGATTCTAAAATACCGTTGATTACTGTTGCAATTGCCTGTGTTTTTAATATTGTCGGTGATTTCTTGCTCGTCGCGGTTTTGGGCTTAGGTGCTTCAGGTGCAGCTATTGCAACTGTTTTTGCACAAGCGATGAGCGTAGTTATATCTCTGTTTATAATCAGAAAAAGAAGCTTACCCTTTGACTTTTCTAAAAAGTATATCCGTTTTAACGGTATGCATATCAAAGCTGTTTTAAAATTAGGCGTACCTATTGCTCTTCAGGATTTGCTTGTGAGCATTTCTTTCCTTGTAATTACAGCTATTGTTAACAATATCGGCCTTGTTGAGTCGGCAGGTGTCGGCGTTGCTGAAAGAGTATGTGCTTTCATTATGCTTATACCGTCTTCTTTTATGCAATCTATGTCTGCGTTTGTTGCACAAAATATGGGTGCATTAAAATATGACAGAGCTAAAAAAGCTTTGTTATACGGTATAGCATCATCATTATCGGTTGGTATAGTCGTAGGTTACTTCTCGTTTTTTCATGGTGATATCCTCGCAGGAATTTTTGCAAAGGATGCAGCTATTATTGCACCTGCTACGGAATACCTTAAGGCGTATGCTATTGATTGCTTGCTTACTGCTTTTCTGTTTTGCTTTATAGGTTATTTTAACGGCTGCGGTAACACAAAATTTGTTATGGTGCAAGGGATTATTGGCGGTATTTGCGTAAGGCTTCCTGTTTCTTGGTTAATGAGTAAAAGCGTACCTGTTTCTCTTTTTCATATAGGTCTTGCAACACCTATATCTACAACCGTACAAATTATTTTATGTATAAGCTATTTTGTGATTATGCAAAGGGTTAATAAACATAAGTTTATTCATTAAAGGCTGCTTTGATTTTTGCTTTTAAGTATCAGTTGTTTACATAAATAATCTTACGAAATCTTAATTTGATTTATATGCTTTATTATGATATTTTAATTGTAGGGTGATTAAATGTCTGTAAAAATTCTTGTAACCGAAGACGATGCTTTTCTTCGTGACGGGCTTTGCGAAATGCTGAAAAAAGAAGGCTACGACGTTGTTAGCGCAGGAACAATTAAGGATGCAAAGGAAAGCTTTTTAAAAGAGAACTTTAATCTTGTTATCCTTGACGTTATGCTTCCCGACGGAAACGGCTTTGATATGTGTGCTTTTATCCGTTCAAAAAATGAAAACGTTCCCATATTGTTTTTAACCGCCTGCGATGATGAGGTTCAGGTGGTAAGAGGGCTTGATGCAGGTGCAGACGATTACGTTACAAAGCCATTTAAGTTGCTTGAATTACTTTCAAGAATACGAGCTCTTTTAAGAAGAAGCAAAGCTACTGTTTACAACTGCGAAAATATTTCTGTTGATATAAACACAATGACTGTTAAACGTGACGGTGAAAACATTTTTGTTACACCTACTGAATTTCAGATTCTTTCTGCACTTATAAGAAACAGCGGTGTTATTGTTACAAGGTCTGTTTTGCTTGAAAATATCTGGGATGAGGGCGGCTCATTTATTGATGATAACACTCTTTCCGTTCATATAAGCAGACTTCGTGAGAAAATAGGTGCGGAGCATATAGTAACAGTGAGAGGTATCGGCTACAGATGGGAGGATTCACAATGAGTCCTTTAGAAATTTGCTTGAGCATATCAACTGCTTTATTGCTCTTTGCTGTTTTGGTTTTGCTATTTTCATATTTGAAAAACAAAAGAAAAATCAAAAAGCTTGCAAAAAGTATAGAAAAATACCTTGAAAAAGGTGAGTTGACGAAATTCAGCACTAGGGATAATTATTTTGCAACCTTAAGAAATGACGTGTGCGATTTAGAAAATGCCCTTGAGGTTCAAAAACACAACACAGAGCTTGAAACTAAGAAGAACAGCGATTTTATTGCAGATGTTTCTCATCAGCTTAAAACTCCTATTGCGGGACTTCGTCTTTATCTTGAAATGGATAAGGCTCATAATCCTACTGAACATACTGAAAAAGAGCTTCAGCTTATAGAAAAAACAGAGGAGCTTATTGCGAAGCTTTTACGACTTGAAAAAATAAAAAGCGACACCTACAATATGAATTTTCAGTTTTATGAAATGAGCGACATTGTGGGGAGCATCATAATAGATATGAAGCATATATTCCCTGAAAAGAAATTCAGCATTTTAGGTGAAAGCAAAATGCGATGCGATAAGGAATGGATTTCAGAGGCTATAGGTAACGTTATTAAAAATTCTTGTGAACATACAAAGCCTGACGGTGAAATTGAAGTTAATATTGAAGATAGCGAAAAATCAACGATTATAACTGTTAGTGATAACGGTGGCGGTGTTGATAACGATGACGTGGGTAAGCTTTTTAAAAGATTTCACCGTACAAAAAATGCTAAACCTCAAAGTGCGGGGATTGGTCTTGCCATAACAAAGGCTATAATTGAAAAGCATCACGGAACAATAAGTGCTGTTAATACGGAAAAAGGGCTTGATATGATTATGTGCTTTCCTCATATAGATGGGTATCAGGCTATTTGATTTTTATCTTACAGTAAAAAATCTTACTTTGGGTTGACAAAACGAGAAAATGAACATATAATGTAAGTGAAATAAGGCAAACCGATAGACGGTTAGTCCAAAGTTTAGTTAAAGAAGTAACCGCACTTTTGACCAGGGGCGGATATTTCTTTTTTGTTATTTGAACAACGAGTGCAATAATTGAAACGATAAGTGAGCAAAATAAAAATAACTCACTATATGTAATCATAAGCACCGCCCTCCTCTCAGGAGGGAAAAGTGCCCTCCGTATAAAGAGGACTAACCGCCTACCGTTTAAGGTCTGCCTTATTCCGCGATTATTGTATCATAGGTTATTTAAAAATTCAATATAATTATATTTCAGCCATCCAAAAAGGATGGTTTCATTTTTATCTTACGAAATCTTAAGATAAAAGTCACTTAAAATTAAGATTGTTGTTTTACAATATAGTCAACGTAGAGGATTAGTATTCTCAAAAATCAAATTCAAAGGAGTGTTTTTATGAGCATTATTGAGTGTAAAAATCTCACAAAGGAATATTTAAGCGGTGAAAATACAGTTGTGGCACTTAACGATGTGTCATTAGAATTTGAAAAAGGCGAATTTTGTGCCATAACAGGACCGTCTGGCTCGGGTAAATCAACCTTTCTTCATTGTTTAAGCAGTCTTGAAAATGCCACGTCGGGAGAGGTTATATATAATAATGAAAGCTTGAAAAAGTATAACGATAATCAGCTTTCTATTTTAAGAAGACGCCGTTTCGGTTTCGTTTTTCAGGCATATAACCTTGTTGAAGAGCTTACGGGCTATGAGAATATTTTGCTCCCCGTTATGCTTGATAAAAAGAAGCCTGACGAGGAGTATTTAAAGAAAATTATTGATATTCTCGGCATTGAGGACAGAATTTCTCATCTTCCCTCTGCTCTTTCGGGCGGTCAGCAACAGAGAATTGCTATTGCAAGAGCACTTGCAAATAAGCCTTCAATTCTTTTTGCAGATGAGCCCACGGGTAATCTTGACGGTAAAAGCGGTAGAGAGGTGCTTTCGCTTCTTAAATACGTAAGTAAGGAGTTAGGCGTAACTCTTATACTTGTTACCCACGATTTACACGTTGCCGAGCAGGCAGACAGAGTTATAAGAATTGAAGACGGTGCAGTTGTTGAAGACAGTAAATTTAATCAATAAAAGTAAGTAATATTATGAATAAGAAAAAGCTGACATATAACTCACTTGCATTAAGTAGTTTAAAAAATCGCAAAAAGAGTTATGTTCTTATGATTATAGGCATTGTTTTAGCAATGATGTTTTCTTCCGGTGTACCATTTTTCATTTCTTGCATGAACTCATCACGGAATGAAATTCAATACAGAAAGCAAGGTAAACAAGAAACCATTGTTATAGATGCACAAAATTATGATTTTGATATTCCCATAGAACAAGGTGCTATTGATGGTGATATAGGTTTTGCTCATGTTCTCTCTTATGTCTGGAATGAAAGAGAAGATTTTTCTGATGGCACAATGATTGGCTGGCTTGATGACAGAGCAACAGAACTATATTATCCGATTGTTTCAGAAGGCAGAATGCCTAAAAAACAAAATGAAATAGCAATTGAAAAAAGTGCTCTTCAAAGAATGAGAGTGGATACAAAGCTTGGTGAAAAAATAACATTAAAAGCTTTAATTTGTGATAGTGATGAGTTTTTAGAAGAGGAAACAGATGTTACTTATACTCTTGTCGGGATTCTTTCAGACAAAAAATCCAATATAGAACATTTTTATGATGAAGCAATAACTAAAGCTAATAAAATACCTGCAGCATTTGTCACCAAAGACACGCAAATTGAAATTGGTGGCAAAGAAGCCTTAGTTGCATTTTTTAATGAAAACCGAAAAGAAGATGGTTATCTTTATACGGATATTCCTTATACTAATGTAATTGATACAAGCTTTGTTTATTCCTTTAGCTCTATTGATAGCTACTCAGCGATTGCAAATAATGTAGGTACAGTTACATTCCTTTCAGTTTTGCTCGCATTTATGTCGTGCTTTGGAATTGTTAATGCATTCAACTCAAACTTAAAAGAACGAAAAAAACAAATAGGTATGTTAAAAGCAGTTGGTGCCACAAGAAAACAATTGATAACTATTTTTGGTCGTGAGGCTTTTATTATTTGTCTTTTAACTGCACCTTTAAGTGTTGCTCTTTCTTATGGTGCGGTTAGGGCTTATGCTAATATAATGGGTGATAGTTTTATCTTCGAACCTGATTTTCTTATTCTTATTGCAGGTGTTTTTCTGGGCATCATTTGTGTTATGCTTTCATCACTTATTCCTCTTTTCAATATTTCAAGGCTTTCTCCGTTGCAAGCCATCCGCAATATTGAAATGATGCGAAAAATAAAAAATAAAAAAATTAAAACTCAAACTTCTTTTAGTGTTGAAAGACATCTTGCAAAAAGAAAATTTCTTTTTTCTAAAGGTAAAAATATCGCTATAAGTGTAATAATTGCCTGTTGCGTTATAATTTCATGCTTGTCTTTGTCTTTTCTGAATTCGGTGTTGGAAAATGCGACTACTTATTATGACATAGATTATGAAATTAACGATTATGGCGGAGTAGGTTCAAGCAACTCATTTATAAACGATTTGAGTTATCAGAACACAGAATCACCTTTGACGGAAAATAAAAAACAAGAAGTTCTTGAAATACCTCAGGTTAAAGATATTTACGGAGAAAAACAAGCAAAGCTTAATATAGTCTTTAAAGGTGAAGTTCCTGAATATTTGCAAATCAATGAATATGTAAGCTTCACCACAACAAGCTCTCGCTTTTTAACTGCAGAATTTAGTGATGCATTGTCTGCAAGTGGACAAGGAAATAATAATTCTGATTATTCAAAGATGATGAACGATAATTTGAAAGCCTATATGCAAGCTGCTCCGAACCCTGACTATATTCATACAAAAAAAGTAGCGGATTTTGAAAAAGAAGAACTTTTTAATGTTGAAGTTACAGCTCAAAATCCAGAGCTATTTGTTTTTGATGGAATTACAAAAGATGACATAATTGCCGGTGAAATAAATATTGATAAACTAAATTCAGGTGAAGAAATATTAATTTATGCACCTGAAAAAATCGGCTTTTCCTACGAAGCAAATCCTGGTGGCGGAATAACCTACGGACTTTATAATTTAGCACCTGAAGCCGATGTTGACAGTACCGCTGATATGGTTTTAAGAGATAATATAAAAGCTGAGGCGGACAGTCCTTTTAAAGTCGGTGACACATTAACTTTAACCCTTCTTTGTGATGATGGTAAGGGTAATATCACAAGAGAAGATAAAAAAGTGAAAATTGGTGCCATTTTAGGCAAAAACAGTTCATCCGGAGGCTTTCGTATTTTCACTACACTTGAAGGGCTTGATACATTTAAAACGAATTTCAATTATTCCGTTTTTGATATTGAGTTGAAAGAAGATTGCTCTGCAGAACTTGATGAAATTATGAAAGCTGAGCTATCATCAATATTTCCCGGTAAAGACATTACCTCTGTTTTTGAATTTTTTGAATCAGAAAAGCAGGAAAGAAAAATGATGATTATTTCTATTGCCTCACTTGTTTTTGTATTCCTTTGTGTTTCAATCTCGCTTATAAATAACTCAATCAGTGCACAAATCCGTGACGGTAAAAGAACTTTAGGAACTCTTCGTGCGGTTGGTGCTTCTGGAAAAGAACTTGTTTCATCTTATATTATCCAAATTGCAAACATTATGTTGTTAGGATTTGGTGCAGGAAGCATAATCTACCTATGCTCATATAGGTTTATAGGTCTGATAGCTTTTGGTGATTATGTACCTATAGCCATCTGGCCGGTACTATTGATATTTATCATATTGAGCATAGCTTGTTATATTAATCTTAAGCTAAAAATTAAAACGATTACCAATAACAGTATTGTTGAGAATATAAGAGAATTATAAATCAGCAGATAACAGTTAACGGATATTAGATGATTAACTGCTAATTAATAGGTGATTCTATGAAAAATAAAAAATTAACTTTTAGTTCCCTCGCTTTCGGTAATATTAAGCATCGTAGAAAGCAATACACCTTGCTTATTATCGGCATCATTCTTTCAATGGTTTTCTCTGCAAGCGTGCCGTTTCTTATTTCAAGCTCACTTTCGTCTGCAGAGGCTACAAGGAATTTTTTGTATGGCTCAAGTGAGATAATTTTACCCGACGTAACGGGAAACGAAAGATTACAGGAAAGCCTTGAAAAAAGCTTTCGTTCGGTAGGCTATGCAGAGGTTTACGGTTACCTTTCTGACCCGAAGTCTGAAGAGGGTAGCGGTTTTTCCTTTGCAAGCTTTGACGAAGCTTCAAAGGATATGTATATTCAACTCAAAGAGGGAAAATTGCCTGTAAAGAAAAACGAAATTGCCGTTGAGGAAGAAGCTCTTGTCCGTATGGGGCTTGATGCGAAAATCGGCGATACCTTGACACTTGATATGTTTGTTAAAAAGGGTGAAGGATTTTCGAAAGAAGCTCAAAAAGAAAGATTTGTTCTTACGGGTATACTCGAAAACAAAAGACCTAATATTGAAAATCTAACAGTTCTTTATTATCAGCAGCTTCCTGCTGCAATCGTTTCTGAAGATTACGTTATAGCTCCTGGTGGTAAGCCTTGCGTTATGGCGTATGTTTCAACCGGTGAATTTATAGATCAAAAGGCGTATAACGAGCAGTATTCTGCATATTTGAAAAATTACGGCGACGGCAACGGAAGAGTTCAATCTTTTGAAATATCACAGCTTGCAAGATACGATATTTTAGAAAGCTTTTCAGGTATCGCTTCTCCCGTTGTGCTTCTTGCAGTTTTATCATTCGTTTTTATGCTTGTAGCTGATATAGGTATAATTAACGCTTTCAGTGCCAATTTAAAAGAAAGAAAAAAACAGATAGGACTCCTCAGAAGCGTTGGTGCAACGAAAAGGCAGATTGTAAAAATATACGGAAGAGAAAGCTTCATTCTTTGCCTTATATGTACACCTGTAAGTGTGCTTATTTCATTAGGTATTGTAGCGGTGATAGTGCCGTTCTTTGGTGAGAATTACGTGTTTGAGCCTGAATTTTGGGTGATTCCCGTAAGCATTGTAATAAGCATTGCTTTTGTTTTGCTCGCTTCATTTATTCCTCTTGTTTCCGCATCAAGAATTTCACCGATGCAGGCAATAAGAAATACGGAGCTTGGCAGAAAATTTAAAAATAAAAAAATTAAAACGCAGAAAAGCTTTGATACGGCAAAGCTTCTTGCTAAAAGGAATATAACTCTTTTCAAGGGTAAAGGCGTTATCACAAGCGTTATTGTTTGCCTTGCGGTGTTTGTATCATGCATCGGCTTTTCTTTAGTTAACGGGTTTAAAGATGATTTTTCCGTTTATACTCACGATTACGTTATAAACGCTGATAACTTCGAAGCAAGCGGATTTTTATCAAACTACGATAATGAGTTCAGAGGCTTCAGTGAAAATAATCTTGCAGAAATTTTACTTAACGAGCACGTTGAGGATATAAGCACACAGAAAAAAACGAAGCTTTATATGCAGACGGAAAGCTTTACCGAATATATGCATAATCTTTGTCATTTTACTTCTAATTATGATAATCAGATTGAAAACGTGTGGGTTACAAAGGAAAACTATAAGGATTATACAGATAAAAATGCGGCGGAAGAGCTTTTTGTAAGAGAATGTGCACAGGTTCAGGGTGATTTGATACCTGTTGAATTAGTTGGATTCAGTGAAGATATGATTGCCGAACTCTCTGAAAGCGTGAACGTAGGTAAAATTGATATTGATAAGCTGAATTCCGGTGAAGAGGTAATATTTGTAGCACCTGAAAATATTTTGCTTACAGTAAGTCATTATCAGGAAACCTATAAATATTCTTATATACACTCATACCCTACAACTCTTGAGGAAAACCCTTGGTACATTGAGGAGGATATTTTCCTTAGTGAAACTGCCTGCGATATGGAAGTGGGTCAGGAATTGAAGCTCGGTTGGTTATATGCAGATGAGATGCCCAAATTAGACGGAGATATTTACCATCTTGCAAAGGACCAAAAGCCTATAGAGTATGAAAAAATTGAAAGCAACGTCAATATCGGTTCTATAATTTACGATATACCTGCAACGGATGACGGCTCTCTTTATTACAATATGTTTTATGAAAACGTGTGGATTATAACTACTACAGAGGGCTTTGATAAGCTTACAGGCGGTAACGTTGATTATCACGCAGTAGGCGTTAACCTTAACGGTGAGTGTACCGAGGAAATAGATAATGAAATGCAGAATCTTTTCACAAGAGTTAAAGCAGGTACAAACGGTCGCGTTACATCTTTATATGAAAAAAGGCAGGAAGAAATGAACAGCTTCCGTGCAACGCTTATTGTAATTATAGCAATTGCCGTACTTTTCTTTACTGCTTGCGGAAGTATGGTAAATAATTCAATTACTGCCCGAATCAGAGAAAGCAAAAAAGAAATAGGCACTCTTCGTGCAGTAGGAGCAACTCAAAAGGATATAAATAACTCATATATACGCCAGATTATGTCCATATTAGGTTGGGGTACTGTAGCGGGATTTGTGTTGTTCTTCACGTTTTACGGTCTTTATTATCTTGTTTTCACCTCAATCGGCGACGAGCCTGACGATATTAAAATTACCGTTATTGAAACGCTTATAGGTGTAGCGTTACTCTTCGTATCCTGTACGGTAAATATGGCTTCAAAAATCAGAAAAGAAATGAAGAACAGTATTGTTGAGAATATAAGAGAACTGTAAATTAAATTGCAAATTGCAAGTGGCAAGTGGCAAATTTCGGGGCACTTTGTGCCGATTGTAAATGTAAAACGGTAGGTGGTAATATGAAGAGGGGTATTATATTTATACTGTGCTTTGCGGTTTTTGTAACGCCTTGCTTTGCGGCAGAGGGGGAAGAAAGCCTTGAAGCAACAGAGTCGATTATGGATGTTGTTGCGGAAAGTACAACAGAGCCCGTGACAGAAATAACAGAGCCTGTACAGGAAAATCAAGCAACAGAGCAACCCTCTGTAGAAAAAGAAGAGATTAAGATACCCGAGAAGCAAGAAGCTGAAAGCATAGACAACTCTCAACCTCGACTTATGGTTGTGTCTTATGAAATAGAGGGTGGATTTATAAGCCCCGAAGAAACTAAAAAACTGACTGTAACCCTTAAAAATATGCATCCGACAAAAACGGTAAGTAATATTAAATTAAGCATTACCGAGGATACAGATGAAATAAGACCCACCGAAATGGGAACGAAATACGTTTCTTCAATAAATGCAGGTGCATATTATAGCTGGGTTATTGAACTTAAAGCGGTTCACACTGCTACGGTTGGTGAGCATAAGCTGAATTTTTCTTGCGATTATGAGGACTCCAATGGTTCGGGTTATAGTGCAAATGACTTAATAAGGCTTGAAGTCCGTCAACCCGCAGAGCTTTCATTTGAAGGAGTAAAGCTTCCCGTAAAGGTAGTTCAGGAGGAAACGGTTACTCTTAATATCAATCTTATGAATACGGGTAAAACTCCGCTTTATAACTGTAAGGTTGATTTTGATATTGAGGGACTTGATGCAGGTGGCAGTAGCTTTGTAGGCGTTATTGAAGCACAACAGAATTTAACTGCAAACGCCAATTTGCTCGTTGCTTCTGATAAAACGGGTGAGGTTAAAGGCACGGTAACAATTACCTATGAAGATACCTTCGGTAACGAATATACTCTTACCCACGACGTAAAAACCGTTATTGAAAAAAAGGTAATTAAGGCTCAAAAGGAAGAGAAAGAAGAAAAGAAGAATCCTCTTTGGTGGCTTTTCCTTGCGGGAGGCTTACTTGTAGGCGGTGGTTTGGGATTCGGCATACCGTTTGCAATTAACTCTAAAAAGCAAAGAGAAGAAGACGAAAAGAGGCTTTAATCAGTTTTCTGAATGCCAAAAATTAAATTAAAAACATATAAAATCTCAAAACATTTCTCTTTGAGAGTGTTTTGGGATTTGTTTTTGCATTTATTGGTTGAAAATGACGGTTGTGATATATATAATAATATCAAAAGGAGATGGTAGTGTGTTCGAAAAGAATGTAGGAATAAAGTGTTTAAAAGCTATTGCTTTGGTTATAGTATTGGTTTTGGTTGCCTGTTCTTTTTTCGGTTGCGGGAAGGAAGAAGTGAAGCCCGAAAACAGAGATTTTAAGGTTACTGCCTATATACGCGGTGACTATATTAAATCAGAAGATGATTTATGCTCCGAGGATTTTGATATTATTACAGACGTTATTGTTTTCGAATGTGCTTCATTTGACAGTAACGGTGAAGTAATATACGAAAAAGATAAGCTTGAATCAGTTCTCGGGATTATTCGTAACGTGATAGGTGACAGGGATATAAATATCACACTCAATCTTTTAGGTCCGTCAGCACAGGGTGAATTTGAAAGCTGGGAAAAACAGATGAAAGCTCAGAGTGATGAGCATAACAAGGCTTTTGAAAGCGGTGTTTTAGAGGATAATATTGTTTCTGTGCTTGATGAATTCGATTTCCAAGGTGTTCATTTTGATTATGAATATCCGCTTTCCAATAAAGCCTGGCGTTGTTATAACAAATTTCTTGTTTCGTTAGACGAAAAGCTCGGTGATTATACATTGGGGGTATCCGGTGTGGAATGGAATATGAATTATTCAAGCGAATCTGCGAAAGCAATCGATTCATTAGAGCTTATGATGTACGATTACGTAGATGAAAACGGTAAACACGCAACCTTTGAGGATATAACGAAAAGATTGGAAGATACTGATTTTGGTAAGGTAGCTTTATGGAAGGTAAACTTAGGCTTGCCGTTTTACTCAAGACCTACTGATTTAGACGTTTTTTGGTATAGCTACAACAGTTGCTTTGAGGATATTGATAAAGATGGTTGGTATCGTTGCTCTGAAATTGATAAAGACTTCTGGTTTAATACCCCTGATGTAATCGCACAGAAAACCGAGTATGCAATTGAGAACGGTTACGGCGGTGTTATGGTATGGCATTATAACTGCGATTTGCCATCTACCGAAGAAGGTTCTCTTTTTAAGGCGATAGGTGATACAGTTGGTAAGAAATAATATTTTTTAAAAGCAAATCTACTTATAAATTTTTTTCAATATAATTTGGATTTTCAGTATTGACTTTACTGTGGTAAAGTGGTAGAATGACCACATTAAATGCGTTTGAGCAGAAAGTAGTAGGCTGGAAAGAATCTGGAGAGAGTTGCCGGTTGGTGCGAGGCAAAGAGGGCGTCCTTTTCGAATTCATTCTGTTAGCAGTGCACCGAAAAAGTTCTATTTAGTAGGCTGCAACGGGTGTTCCCGTTATAGAACAGGAGTGTTTATTGCACTTTTAAAGGCCGTAATCGTGAGATAACGGTAAATTGAGGTGGTACCACGGGTTTTCTCGTCCTCTGTATTCTTTTCGGAATGCAGAGGGCGTTTTTGTTTTCCGTGTTCTGAAAATAAAAGGTGATAAAAATGGAGAAAAACTACTATCAAAAAGAAATTGAAACCATGCCTGTTGAAGAAATGAAAAAGCTTCAGTCAGAAAAACTTGTGAAACAGGTGAAGCACGTTTACGATAACGTTGAATATTATCGTAACCTTATGGATGAAAAAGGTGTTAAGCCTGAAGACATCAAGGGTATTGACGACCTTTACAAGCTTCCCTTCTTAAGCAAGGCTGATCTTCGTGATGCTTATCCTTACGGTCTTCTTGCAAAGCCTTTGAGCGAATGTGTGCGTATTCATTCAACGTCAGGTACAACGGGTAAGCGTGTTGTTGCTTTCTACACTCAGCACGACGTTGATTTATGGGAGGATTGCTGTGCAAGAGCTATTGTTGCTGCAGGCGGTACAAATGAAGACGTTTGTCAGGTGGCATACGGCTACGGTCTTTTCACAGGTGGTGCAGGTCTTCACGGTGGCTCTCATAAGGTTGGTTGCCTTACTCTTCCTATGTCATCAGGTAACACTGAACGTCAGATTCAGTTTATGATGGATCTCAAATCATCAATTATCTGTTGTACACCGTCGTATGCAGCATACATAGGTGAAAGCCTTAAGGAACAAGGCTACAAGCCTGAAGATATTCCTCTTAAAGCAGGTATTTTCGGTGCAGAACCCTGGACTGAGGAAATGAGGCAGAATATTCAGAATACACTTGGTATTAAGGCTTATGATATTTACGGTCTTACCGAAACATCAGGTCCCGGTGTTGCTTTTGAATGTTCAGAGCAGACGGGTATGCATATAAATGAAGACCATTTCATTGCGGAAATTATTGACCCTGATACAGGCGAGGTGCTTCCCGAGGGTGAAAAGGGCGAGCTCGTTTTCACAGCTCTTGATAAAGAGGCTTTTCCGCTTCTTCGTTACCGCACACGTGATATCTGCGTTCTTTCATGGAAAAAATGCTCTTGCGGACGTACTCTTATAAAAATGGCTAAGCCTATGGGCAGAACTGACGATATGCTTATTATCCGCGGTGTTAACGTATTCCCCAGCCAGATTGAAACTGTGCTTCTTAAAGAGGGTTACGAGCCTAACTATCAGATTATTGTTGACAGAGTTAACAATAACGATACCTTCGAGGTTAACGTTGAAATGAATCCCGAGCAATTCACCGACAAGGTTGGCGATATTCTTTCAATGGAAAAAACTCTTGCCGATGCTATGAAAATTATGCTTGGTATTAATCCTAAAGTTCGTCTTGTTGCTCCCAAGAGCATTACAAGAAGCGAGGGTAAGGCTGTAAGAGTTATTGATAAACGTAAATTAATATAAGAGAGGAGTTCTTACAATGGCAATTAAGCAGTTAACTATTTTTGTTGAAAATAAAAAAGGTGCTCTCGTTTCTATTACAGATACTCTTGCTGATAATAACGTTAATATCAGAGCGCTTTCTATTGCAGAAACTGAATCCTTCGGTATTCTTCGTCTTATTGTTAATAACGAAGAACTTGCAGAAAAAACACTGAAAGACGCAGGCTATCTTATAAAAATTACAGACGTTGTAGGTGTTAAAATCGGTGATGCTCCCGGTAAGCTCTCTCAGGCTCTCAGCGTGCTTGATAAAGCAAATATCAATACAGAATATCTTTATGCATTTATGGCACGAACAGAAAAACACGCTTACGTTGTTTTGAGAGTTGAGGATATTGCTACAGCGGAAAAAGCACTTGAGGATGCAGGCTTCCATCTTATTACAGAAGCAGATATCTGCAAGCTTTAATTAAAATTTAAAACAGACTTTTGCTCCGTTAGATTATGGG
Source organism: Acutalibacteraceae bacterium (assembly GCA_045605825.1). Classification (GTDB taxonomy): domain Bacteria; phylum Bacillota; class Clostridia; order Oscillospirales; family Acutalibacteraceae; genus DTU089. The sequence continues at coordinate 16,416 of JAZUQS010000042.1, read as the reverse complement.
GCAGAGGTCTGTTTTTGTTTGGAGAGTATTATGTATAATCAGAAATTATGCCTTTCTTTAGGTAACTTCGGAATAAGCGATGAAGAACAAATAAAGCTTTTTAAAAAGACGGGCTTTGAGGCTTTTACGGGCTGTTGGCACGTAGGTCAGGAAGAGGGTATTTTAAATGCTGCAAAAATCGGTAAAGAAGAGGATATTGCCTTTGAAGCGGTACACGCTCCTTGGGATTTTACTGATGATATGTGGAACGAAAATGAAAAAGAATTAGCTGAAAAGGGCGTAAAAAATCTTATTAAGTATCTTGAGCTTACCGCAAAAGCCGACGTTGATTTAATGGTTTCTCATGTTTACGTTGGTTTTGACGAGGTAGGGGAGACTACCGAATTCGGTCTTCAGAATTACGGTAAGGTAATTGACCGCGCAAAAGAATTGGGTATAAGAATTGCTTTTGAAAATACCGAGGGTGAAAAATGCCTTGACGGACTTCTTACTCATTTTAAAAATGAAAAGCATATTGGATTTTGTTGGGATTCGGGACACGAAATGTGTTATAATTTCTCGAAAGATTTGTTAGCTCTTTACGGCGACAGACTTTTTATTACTCACTTAAACGATAATTTAGGTGTTAAGGATTTTAAAGGTAAAATATTCTGGCACGACGACTTACATCTTTTGCCTTTTGACGGTATAGCTGATTGGGAATATAATGCAAAAAGAATTGCAAAAACAGGCTTTTCGGGTACGCTTACGTTTGAGCTTAACAAGACCTCTAAACCTAACAGGCACGAAAACGATAAATATATGAAAATGCCCATTGAGGAGTATATTGCAGAATGCTACGTAAGAGCCTGCAGATTTGCAAAGATGGTTGAAAAATACAAATAACACCTTTCAAGAGTTTAAATTTGTGTTTTTACGGGTTGAAAACATAGAGTTAAACTCTTTTTATTTAACATTTGTTTAAAAATATTATATTTTTGTTGACCTTTGAATAAATTTTTTATAAAATAGGAAAAGAAATATATTTTATTTCAAGAGGAGAGAAAAATATGGATTTAAGCAAAATTATTGAAGCAAAAAGCAAAGCGGCTCAATATATGATTGATGAAATCACATATATCTGCAATACCTTTGAAAAGAGGGATCCCGGCTCAAAGGGTGAGCATCAGGCTTGCGAATATGCAGTAGAAAAAATGAAGGAATTAGGCTGTGACAGAGCATTTGTTGATGAGTTTAAAGAAAATCCCGGCTCATTTTTCGGTTGGATTTATTTCACAATCACTTGTTGCTTTTTAGCATTCGCTTCATATTTCTTTATGCCTGTTTTATCAATAGCTTTTATCGTAATCGGTCTTGCTATTTGTTTTATACAGTTTGGTCTTTACAAAAAATTAGTTGATAAATTCTTTAAAGAGAAAACGGGCCACAGTGCAACGGGCTTCAAAAAGCCTAAAGGCGAAATTAAAAGAAGAATTATATTTGTAGGTCATGTTGACGCAGTTTGGGAATGGCCTTTCAAGGAGAAATTTACATATCTCGGCTTTGATCTTCATTTAATGGCTTGCTTCCTTGGTGCATTCTATTTACTTGCTATTGCTATTTTAAAATTGGCAGGTGTTCTTGAGGGCGATTTAGCTTTTAAGCTCGGTCTTGTTACTATCGCTTTTGTTCCCTTCTGGTTTGGTCTTTACTTTATGTGGAACAAGAAGAGAATCGTTGACGGTGCTAACGATAACCTTTCAGGCTGTTATATCGGTATGGGTATTCTCAAGACGCTTCAGGAGCAAAATATTGAGCTTGAAAACACAGAAATCGGTGTTATTTTTTCAGGTAGTGAGGAAGCAGGTCTTCGCGGTGCTATGGCTTGGTGCGAGGCTCATAAGGACGAAATGAACGACGTTCCTACCTTTGTTTATTCATACGATACTATCACACAGCCCGAAGAGCTTATGGTTAACTACCGTGACCTTAACGGTACAGTCAAGGTTGATAAAGATGTTTCCGATTTGTTTATGGAAGCTTGCGAGGAATTAAATATTCCCTGCAAAAAAGGTATGGTTCCGCCTCTCGGTGGCGCAACTGACTCGGCAGCATTCGCTCAGGCAGGTATGAGAGCAACAGGTATTACAGCACTTAGCCACGCTCTTCCCGACTTTTATCATACAAGACGTGATACACCCGATGCACTTAACAAGGAATGCCTTGAGTTATGTTATGCGGCAAGTGTTAAGGTGCTTGAAATGTTTGATAACGGTGCTAAACAGTAAATATTGACAATTACGTCTTAAAATAGTAAAATGAATCCATTAAATTTTTAGGAGGCAGTTATGGCAGAATTCTTTTTGAATGATTTCATAGTGAACTTTGACGTTGCTGTATATCAGTTCGTTGATAGCATTATGAACCCCGTCTTAGACACTATTTTCACATTTATAACTCATCTTGGCGATACACCCGGTATTATCTGGTGGGTTTTAGCAGTTATTCTTTTCATCCCTAAGAAGACAAGAAAGCTTGGTGTTCTTTTAATTGCAGGCTTAGCATTTGCTTCAGCAGTTAATAACCTTGCTCTTAAGAATATCATTGAACGTCCAAGACCTTATAACATTGACCCCTCTGTTTGGACTAATGCAGGCTATGAATACGTTTGGCCCGCTCTTATTGACAAGAGCAGCAGCTGGTCATTTCCCTCAGGTCATACCTCATCATCAATCGGTGCAGGCTTTGCTCTTCTTCTTGGTTGCTGCAAGGATAAAAAGCTTGCTCTTGGTATACCCGCATTTATTCTTTCATTACTTATCGGATTCTCAAGAATCTACGTTCACGTTCACTACCCCTCAGACGTTGTTGCAGGTGCAGTAGTTGGTTTACTTGGTGGCCTTGTTGCATACGTTATTTATGCAAAGCTTCTCGTACCAAAGGTTTTTCCCTTCATCAACAAAAAGCTTAAAAAAGAAATTTTATAATTAAAATAAACTGCAAAGTCTGACGGCTTTGCAGTTTTATTTTAAATTGGAAATGGCAAGTGGCAAATGGCAAATTAATGGTCTGCGACAGCATTTATAAAACTTCACAGAGAGCAAAAATCTTACTAACAGAACAAATTCACAAAGGCGGTGTACCTCTCTTCGAAGAGAGGTACTCCGCTTGTTCTGTTAATAGGATATTTGCTCCCTGCGAAGCCACCGGCGACTGATAGTTCTCATTTAAAAAAGCCTGAAGAGTTTATCTTCAGGCTTTTTCTTCGTGGTATTCTTTTTCGGTATTAACGTTCCAGATTGATGACTTATCTTTGTAATTGTTTTTGATACAGTTAACTGCTTCAATTGCGGTCATCATTGAATGGTCCATATTGTTATAGCGGTGCATACCGTTTCTGCCTATACAATATAGGTTTTCTATTAAGTCAAGCTGTTTTCTTACAAGGGGGAAATCCTTATATGAGCCGAAGTAGGCGGGGTAAGCTTTTTTTACCTTAAGACGAACGCTGTCTAATACGTCTTCACTGTTTATAACACCGATTTTTTCAAGTTCGTTTATTGCAAATTCGGTAAATTCCTTGTCGGTCATATTCCAAAAATCGTCACCCTCGTTGCAAAAATATTCAAGACCTATCCAAACGGTGTTTTCAGGGTTTTTTACCATATAAGGTGACCAGTTGTTGAAAATCTGAAGTCTTCCGATTTTAACGTCTCTTTCCTGAATGTAAATCCAACAGTCAGGAACTATATCACCTAAGGTTTTATGCTTCGTTTTATTTTCAAGATTAAGCTTTTTTACGAGAAGACCTACTGTAAGAAAATCTCGGTAGGGAAGAGCATCGGCTATTAATTTGACGTCTTCGGGGATAGCATCCCCTAAACCGTTTACAAGGTCTTTTACGGGCATTGTTGAGATGATGTAATCTGCTTTAAACTGCTTTTTGCCCTCGGGCGTTTCAACGAAAACGGAAGAAATTTTACCAGCCTCAACGGTGAAATCGGTTACACGGTGGCTTTTGAGAATTTTACCGCCTTTTTTCTCAACTTCATCCGCCAAGGTTTCCCAAAGCTGACCCGGCCCTTTTTTTGGGTAATAGAACTGTTCAATTAAAGAGGTTTCAACGTTTTCATCTTTCTTAAAGGGTTTTGTTATAATATTGAGTAAAGCCTTTGTTAAAGAAAGACCTTTAACTCGTTGAGCACCCCAATCCGCAGAAATTTCGGAGGGGTTTATACCCCATAATTTTTCTGTGTAATCCTCAAAAAACATTTCGTAAAGAGGTTTACCGAAACGGTTAATATAAAAATTTTCAAGTGACGTTTCTTCTTTTTTAGAGATGCAGGAATAGATATAACCGAAGCCTGCCTTTAAGGTGCGGGAAAGTCCCATATTTATAAAGGTTTCGGGCTTTAAAGAGATAGGATAATCGAAGAATTTTCTTAAGTAGTATATTCTTGAAACTCTGTTTCTTAAAAGTAAAACCTTATCCTCTTTTTCAGGGTCGGGACCGTCAGCTGAAAGAGACTTTTCAGTGTCGGTTTTTATATCGTCAAAGGAGGGGGCACCCTGCAAGGGTAAAAGCTCTTGCCAAAGGCTGTTTACCTCGTCTATTTTAGAGAAAAAACGGTGACCGCCTATATCAATTCTGTTGCCGTTGTGCTGTGCGGTGCGTGAAATACCGCCGATAAAATTGCTTTCTTCAAATATAACGGGTAAAATATCAGTTTCTTTTAACAACTGATAAGCGGCTGTAAGACCTGCAGGACCTGCGCCGATAATTATAGCGGTTTTCATTGAGTCATCTCCTTTCAATTTTTTGAAGGGCACGTACTGAATTTAAATCAATTCTCTATAAAATAATCCGTTAGTTTTTTTACCATCAATTGTCTTGTTTTGTAAGTAAGAATTGAAAATATCTTCACATTCTTTTTTTGTTTCCTTTGTGAAATAAAGTGTCACAAAAGAGAGGTGGGAAAGATTTTTATCGCCGATATAAAGGGGTACGCTGTTAAGAAGAACAGAGTATATCTTATTATGGCAAATTACGGGAAAGGTTATTCCTTTTCTGTCGGTTAATTCTGATTTACCGTTACATTTTTCGCAACCGTTTTCGCTTTTTTGCGGACAAGCTCTCATAAGCATTAACGGCAAATGACCGTAAATGTATGAGCCGCTTTTTATTGTGGCGGTCATATTTTTTATTGCCTTTTCTGTAAGCTCAAAGGAAAGAGTAACGTCATCAATGCCAAAATTTTTATATTGCTCTTGAGATATAGAATTCGTTATATTTAATCCGTGGTTACCGCATATATGAAGCCCTGCTTTTTTAAGAAGAGCGATACCGCCGATATTACCCGTTGAGCCTCTTACGATACCTATTTTTTTGATTTCCTTAAGTTGAGAAAGAAGCTTTTCTTCGCTTTCGGGATAGATAAGTGCGGGAAGCTCTGCACAGATTTTTACGGGTAAAAGCTCTATTTCTTCTTTATGCCTTATGATATCATCAATTTTCAAAATAAGCATATCAGCTTTATTAAAAATTTCTGAATATTGAGAAAAGCTTTCAAGACGGATTCTCAATTCTCTCTTTTGATTGAGAGGTGATTCATGCTTGTTTTGAGACGGTAGCTGTGGGGCTACGTCGTTTACTGTATAATTTACCTTGCAAATTTCTCTTTCTAAAAGCTCCGCACAGCTTCGCCTTAAAGCATTTGTAGCAGAGGCGGGAAGAGTGAGGTAATCTTCATTTTCAAAGGAGAGTGAACCGAGATAGAGAGAAGTGTCACCTAATTTACTTAAGTTACGCAGTGCGATTTCGTAAGATAATGGTGCAGTCCTCGGCTCTTGAGGAATTTCACCGTTTACCGTAACTGAATGGCTACCGCAACTTATCGTAAGAGTTGACGGCAAATTACGTTTTAAAGTGAGATGCATATCCACTTTATTGGGGCGGATATCGTTTTTATAAAGCGTTTCAAGGTCTTTGAGAATAGGTTGAGCAGAGGTCACGTCTTCTTTGTTTCTGAAGCCGAACATAGAAACGTTTCTTTCACCTTTAAGGTAACCGTCGGTAAAGCCACTCCTTGAAAAAACTGAACGAAGAGTGTTTTTATCATAAAACTCACCGTTCATTGCTTTTCTTAGGCTTGTAACAGCTGCTGCGACGTATTCGGGTCGTTTCATTCTACCTTCAATTTTAAAGGATTCAATGCCGATTTTTTGAAGCTCGTTTATGCTGTCAAGATACGACATATCTTTGAGAGAAAGAGCATATTCTCTGCCGTGAGGATTTTGCCAATTAAGCCTACAGCCTTGAGCACAAAGCCCTCTGTTACCGCTTCTTTCGCCTAACATAGCGGAAAGATAGCAGTTACCCGACGCACTCATACAGTGAGCACCGTGGACGAAAACCTCAAGCTCTGCACTGACTTTTTCACGAATCGTTTTTATTTCGGCAAGAGATAATTCTCTTGCAAGAACAATTCTTGAAAATCCTAGTTTCTCTAAAAACTCGGCACCGCTAACGTTATGCACCGCCATTTGAGTTGAGGCGTGTAAAGGCATTTCGGGGCAAATATCTTTAACTGCTTTTAATACTGCAAAATCTTGAATTATAACTGCATCTGCACCGCTTTTTGCAATGCTTTTTACGCAGTCGTAAAGGTCAGCTATTTCCTTGTCAAAAATAAGGGTGTTAAGAGTTACGTATACCTTTACACCCCTTAAATGACAATAGTCAATTGCTTGTTTAAGCGTTTCGTTGTCAAAATTTTCTGCGTTTCTTCGGGCGTTAAAATTACCCGCACCGAGATATACCGCATTGGCACCGCATCTTACGGCGGCGTATAGCTGTTCTTTTGCTCCTACAGGGGCAAGAATTTCAAAGTTTTTCATAGCCTTAAATATCTGTAATAATTTCTTTTTTCTCAGTTCTTACTCTTAAAATATCACCTTTTTTAACGTCGGCGGTGCAATCAAGAGTGAGGAATTCCTGAGGGTGACAAGCACTTTCGCATTCTTCACCTTTTTCATTTACTATTTTTGTAGCAGTGAATTTCATACCAAAGGTTTTGGGGGAAAGGACTTCAATAGTGTCACCTAATTTAAAGAAGTTACGCTGTTGTATTTTAAGCTTACCGTCCTTACAATCCTCAAGAGCAACGCCTGCAAAGGTGCAATCCCAATGATAAAGCCCGTCGTTTTTGTGACCGTGAACGAGATTTCCGAAATAAAAACCACTGTTATACGGACGGTGACTTATTGCGTTAAGCTCATCGTCAAGAAGCTCTAACGGGGCAGATTTATCAATAGCTCGTCTGTAAGCGTTTACAACGTGAGAAACGTAATATTCTGTTTTCATTCTGCCTTCGATTTTAAAGGAGTCAATACCTGCATCAGCTAATTTATCAAGAAAGCCGATAGCCTTCATATCGTGAGAAGAGAGAAGCGCAGAATGGTCGGGGTATTCCTCAAGCTTTAAATATTCGTTAGGTCTGTTTCTTTCTACGAGGTAGTATTCCCAACGGCAAGGCTGAGTACATTCGCCTCGGTTACCGCTTCTTCCGTTCATATATGAAGAGATAAGGCATCTGCCCGAATAAGCCATACACATAGCACCGTGAACAAATGCTTCAAGCTCTAAATCTTCGGGAATTTTTGAATGCATTTCAGCAATTTCATCTATTGTCATTTCACGGGCGATAACTATTCTTGAAGCACCCATTTCGTAATAGGCAAGAGCAGATGCATAGTTGCAACAGTTTGCCTGAGTGCTTATATGAACCTCTAAATTCGGCTCAGCCTGTTTTATTGTTCTTACTGCACCCAAATCAGAGACGATAACCGCATCTACGCCTAAAGAATGAAGATTTCTTGCATAGCTTTTCAGAGGCTCAATTTCGCTGTTTTTTGTGAAGCTGTTTACGGTAACGTAAAGCTTTTTGCCTTTAGAATGTAAAAGCTTTGCGGCGGTATCAATTTCTTCTTCGGTGAAGGCAGATTTTTCTGCTCTTAACTGCAAAAGGGGACCGCCGATATAGACTGCATCTGCACCGAAACGGTCAGCGGCAATAAGGCAATTCATATCTCCCGCAGGAGCAAGAAGTTCAGGCTTTAACATATATTTTTTACCTCAAACAATAAGTTAATAAGTTATAGATCGGGGCGTTTTTTCGAGAAAGGTTATATTTTATTTAGAAAATATAGTTTTTACCCCGATATTTTACATTCTAATCATTGTACACTATTATTTACCAAAAAACAAGGTATAAAACATTATATATGTACTTGATTTTTAATACTGTACTTGGTATAATAAACTGATTTAATTTTTAATATTGGACAAGTGTTTTTTTGTTCATAAGGAGATGTTTTTAGATGAAGTACGATGTTGCTGTCATCGGTGCAGGTGTTGTAGGCTCTCTTATTACCCGTGAGCTTTCAAAGTACAACATCAAAATTGCTCTTCTTGAAAGGGCTAACGACTGTGCAATGGGTGCAACTAAGGCTAACAGTGCTATTGTTCATGCAGGCTTTGATGCTGTTCCCGGTACGCTTAAAGCAAAGCTTAACGTTCGCGGTGTGGAGCTTATGAAAAAAGTATGCTCTGAGCTTCACGTTCCGCTTAAAAATAACGAGGCTCTCGTTGTTGCTTTTTCTGATGATGAAATGCCTCATCTTAAAGAGCTTCTTGAAAGAGGCGTTAAAAACGGTGTTCCCGAGCTTCGTATTGTAAACAGAGAAGAGTTAGTAAAGCTTGAGCCTAATATCGGTGATACTGCAGTCGGTGCTCTTGTTGCTCCTACTTCATCAATAGTTTGCCCCTACGAGCTTACTATTGCAGGCGTTGAAAACGCCGTAACCAACGGTGCTGAATTTTTAAGAAACTGCGAAGTTAAAAATATTAAAAAGGTTGACGGTGACTTTGTTCTCGATACAACTCTCGGTGATATAACTGCTACTTACGTAATCAATGCAGCAGGTGTTCATTCAGGCGAAATCGCAGCTCTTATAGGTGATGATTCTATAGAAATAGTTGTTCGTCACGGTGACTATTATCTTCTTGATAAATCTCAGGGATCTCTCGTTTCAAGAACTATTTTCCAGTGTCCCTCAAAAATGGGTAAAGGTGTTCTTGTTTCACCTACTGTTGACGGTAACCTTATCGTAGGACCTTCTGCAGAGGATATTGACGACGGCGACGATGTTTCAACAACGCCCGTAGGTCTTGATAAAATTTACGTTAACGCAATTAAGAGTGTTCCTGCAGTTTCTTTGAGAAATGCAATTACATCTTTTAGCGGTAACAGAGCTCATCCTACTTCAGATGATTTTATTATCGGCTCTTCAAAGGCTGATAAAAACTTCATAAATGCAGCGGGTATTGAATCACCCGGTCTTTCTTCCGCACCTGCTATTGCAGAAATGGTTGATGGTATTATAAACGAGCTTTCAGGTGGATTTGAAAAGAAAGAAAATTTCGACCCCATTCGTCCCGAGCCCGTTCGCTTCCGTCATATGACAACAGAGGAAAGAGCAAAGCTTATCGAAAAGAATAAGGCATACGGTAGAATCGTTTGCCGTTGCGAAACTATCACAGAGGGTGAAATTCTTGATGCTATTCACGCTCCTGCAGGTGCCCGTGACGTTGACGGCGTAAAGAGAAGAACAAGAGCAGGTATGGGTAGATGTCAGGGTGGCTTCTGCGGTAGTAAGGTAGTTGAAATTCTTGCAAGAGAATTAAACGTACCTATGAACGAAATTACAAAATTCGGCGGCGAGTCGAAAATTATGTATCATAAGACTAAATAAGGAGGTAGGGCAGAATGTTGAATTATGATCTTGTTGTAGTCGGCGGCGGCCCTGCCGGTATGGCTGCAGCCCTCAAGGCAAAGGAAGAGGGCGTAGAAAAAATAGTTATTCTCGAGAGAGCTGAAACTCTCGGAGGTATATTAGAGCAATGTATTCACACGGGCTTCGGTCTTCATTATTTCGGTGAAGAGCTTTCAGGTCCCGAATACGCAGGAAGATTTATTGAGCAGGTTGAGAAAACTGACATTGATGTTTTCACTGATACAATGGTGCTTAATATTTCCGACGATAACGTTGTTACAGCTGTAAACAACAGTGAAGGACTTATGCAGTTTAAGGCAATTGCTGTAGTGCTTGCTATGGGTTGCCGTGAAAGACCGAGAGGTGCTCTTTCTATTGCAGGCTCAAGACCCGCAGGTATTATGACTGCAGGTACTGCACAGAAATACGTTAACATTGACGGCTATATGCCCGGTAAAAAGGTTGTTATTCTCGGCTCGGGTGATATCGGTCTTATTATGGCAAGACGTATGACCCTTGAGGGTGCAGAGGTTAAGGTTGTTTGTGAGCTTATGCCTTACTCGGGCGGTCTTACAAGAAACATTGTTCAGTGTCTTGACGATTTCGGTATTCCGCTTCGCCTTAGCTGTACGGTTGTTAAAACTCACGGTAAAGACAGACTCGAGGGCGTTACCGTTGCAAAGGTTGACGATAAATTACAGCCTATCCCTGGTACAGAAGAATATATTGAATGCGATACGCTTCTTCTTTCAGTTGGTCTTATCCCTGAAAACGAGCTTTCAAAGGACGTAGGCGTTGAGCTTGATAGAGTTACAAGCGGTCCCGTAGTTGATGAATACAGAGAAACACTTCACCCCGGTATATTCGCTTGCGGTAACGTTTTACAGGTGCATGACCTTGTTGACTACGTTACAGAAGAAAGTCAGATTGCAGGTAAGGGTGCTGCTGATTATATTTTCGGTAAGAAAAAAGGCGGTACATTTATCAATACCAAGGGTATCAACGGTGTTCGTTATATTGTTCCTCAAAGAGTTAATATTGAGGGCGAAGAAAACCTGAAGCTTTATTTCCGTGTAGGTCAGGTTTATAAAGGAGCAAAGGTTGTTGTTGAATGTGACGGCAAAATCCTTTCCTCTAAAAAGAAGGTTAAGCTTGCCCCCGGTGAAATGGAAAACGTAACTATTACAACGGAAATGTTAAAAGATATGAATAAAGACAGCGAAATCATTGTTCGCGTTGAAGAATAAGGAGGGTACTGAAATGAAAAAAAGTCTTATTTGTGTATCCTGTCCTTTAGGTTGTCCTATTGAGGTTGAGGTTGAAAACGGTGAGGTTATTTCAGTTAGCGGTAACACCTGCAAACGTGGTGATCAATACGCAAGAACTGAAATTACAAACCCCGTAAGAAGCCTTACTACAAGCGTTAAGGTTGAGGGCGGTGTTCACCCCGTAGTTCCCGTTAAATCTGCGGGCCCCGTACCTAAGGATAAAATGTTTGACTGTATGAAGGTCATTAATGAGGCTACAATTAAAGCACCCGTAAAAATCGGCGATGTCGTTATTGAAAATATTTGCGGTTTAGGTGTGGATATTGTTGCAACAAACTGCGATTGCGGTAAATAAGAAAAATCAAGGTCAGGCGGTGGCACGCCTGACCCGAAAGGATAAAGAATGAAGCCTTATGAAATTGCGGCGGAGGTAAAGCCCTCCGAAAGACAGCTAAATTGGCAAAAGACGGAGTTTTACGGTTTTATAAATTTCGGTCTTGCTACTGTTGTAAATAAAGAGTGGACGGACGGCTCTGTCAGTCCCGTGAACTTTTGCCCAGATGAATTTGACGCGGCAGAATGGGTTGAGTTTTTCAAGGATGCAGGCTTTAAGGGTATGGTACTTAACGTTAAGCATCACGATGGCTTTTGCCTTTGGGATTCTCAATATACAAGATATTCCGTTGCATCTGCTACCGATTGGGACGTTGAAAACAGAGATATCGTTGCTCTTTTAAGCGAAGAGTGTAAGGCTCAGGGGCTTAAATTCGGCATAGCAATTTCACCCCTTGACCGTAGAGAAGAATCCTACGGAAGCGGCGAGGCTTACAATACATATTTCAAAAATCTCTTAAGAGAGGTTTTAACAAAATACGGTGATATTTTCTACGTTCGTTTTGACGGCGCTGCAGAGCCCGACAAAAACGGAAACGTTCAGGAATACGATTGGCTCGGATATTACGAGGTTGTAAGAGAATGTCAGCCCAATGCGGTTATTGCTCTCGTCGGTCCCGACGTTCGTTGGTACGGTAACGAATGGGGCGTAATCCGTGAAAATGAGTGGAGCGTTATCCCTGAAAGACATAGCATTTACAATGCTTTTGAACGTAGTAAGGATACTTCAAAAAGAGCAAGAAGAAAAGCAGAGAAGTTTGAAATTGATTTAGGCTCAAGAAAAGCCATTAAGAAAGAAAAAGAATTTATTTGGTATCCTTGTGAGGTAAGTATGTCAATCCGAGACAGATGGTACTATCACAAAGAGGATGAATATTCAGCGAAAACAAAAGACAGACTTCAAAAAATCTATCTTCAAACAGTTGGCTCAAACTGTTGCTGGATGCTTGGCGTACCGCCTATGAAAAACGGTAAATTCGCAGAGATGGATTACCAGATTTTAAAGGCCTTCGGTTATGATTTAAAGAGGGCTTATAACTACAAGGTTTCAAGCATCGGAACAATAACAGCAAGCAGTTCTTTTTCAGATGTTTATAAAGCTGAAAATCTTTTTGATGAGGATGAGTTTAAAACCTGGATACCCGCCGATAATGATAAAGAGCCCGAACTTACAATAACACTTTCACAAAAGGATATGTTTGACAAGATAGTTATGCAGGAGCATATTATTAACGGTCAGCATATCGAGGGCTACGAGGTTTACATAGACAAAGGTGACGGTAAATTCAAAAAGGTTGCCGAAGGTCAGGTTGTAGGATACAAGAGAATTGTTAAAATTACACCTACCGAAGTAACGAGAGTTAAAATCAAGATTACTTCTTACAGAGGAAAGCTTGAAATGGAAAACGTAACTTTATACTGATATGAAAAGAATTGGCATTTACGGTGGCTCTTTTGACCCTGTGCATAAGGGGCATAGGCTTTTAGCGGAAAATCTTTCAAAAGAAATAAATGCAGATAAGGTTTTTATAATTCCCGCTGCGGTATCACCCTTTAAAAAAGGTTCGGTCGCTTCCGACGAAGACAGGCTCGCTATGTGTAGGCTTGCTTTTTCAGAGGATTTATTTGAAATAAGCGATTGGGAAATAAAAAAGGGCGGTAAAAGTTATACTGTTGATACGTTAAGAGAGTTTAAAAAGCTTTATCCCGAAGATAAGTTGTATTTATTTATGGGTGACGATATGCTTTTGTCATTTCATAAGTGGTACAAATACGATGAGATTTTAAAGCTTTGTACTTTGGTTTGCGGTGGTAGGTCAGGAGACTGTGAAAAGCTTTCTCAAATGAAAGAATATGCCGAAAACGTTTTGAATTTAAGGAAAGACGAAATTGTTATTTGCGAAAGTGAGCCTATTGAAATAAGCTCTACAGAAATTCGTGAGAGTTTGAAAAACGGGGAAGCCGATTTTCTTGACAGCAGAGTTTACGAATATATTAAAACGAGGGGGTTGTACTGTGAATAAAGATAATGAATTTAAGGAAATCTTGAAAAACAGACTTACTGAAAAAAGATATATACACTCCCTTAATGTTGCGGATTCGGCAAAACAACTTGCAAAGCTTTACGGCTACGACGAAGAAATAGCCTATACCGCTGGTCTTATTCACGATTGCTGTAAGGATACTCCCGCAGGGCTTCAGCTTTCATATATGCTTGAAAACGGAGTAGAGCTTTCAGAATATGAGCTTGGCGTTGCAAAGCTTTACCATTCAATATGCGGCAGCGTTTTCGTAAAAAAAGAATTCGGGATAGATAATCAGGATATAATAAATGCAGTAAGATATCATACAACGGGCAGAAAAAATATGTCGTTGCTTGAGAAAATAATATTTATAGCAGATTTTATAAGCGATGAAAGAGATTATAACGGTGTGGAAATTATGCGAGAAAAAGCCGTTAAATCGCTTGACGAAGCAATAGTAGAGGGCTTAAGCTTTACAATTAAAGATTTAATTGACCAAGGCAGAATAATTCACCCCGACACTTTAGATGCATATAACGATGCTATGATGAAAATTTTAAGTACAGGAGATAATAAATGAGTTTAGATACAGTTAAAAAAATAGTGAAAGCCCTTGACGATAAAAAGGCTAACGATATTGAAGTTATTAAAATTAACGAGCTTACAATCGTTGCAGATTATTTTGTAATCGCAACTGCGAATTCAAATACACATATCAGGTCTCTTGCAGATGAGGTTGAATATCAGCTTGAAGAAGCAGGTATTAAGCTTGACCACGCAGAAGGTAGAGCAACCGGTTGGGTGCTTCTTGAATTCGAAGGCGTTGTAGTTCATATTTTCCTCGAGGATGCAAGAAGTTATTATAATCTCGAACGTCTTTGGGAAGACGGTGCAAAAATTGATATAAGCGAGTTTATAGATTAACAATAAAACAAAAAAGTAAATTATATGCAGTTTTTCTGCATTTCACAGAAAGGTGATAGAAATGAAGTACGATTTTTCCGCCGTTGAAAGCAAATGGCAGAAAATTTGGGAAGATGAAGGCATTTTCCACGCACAAGATAATTCAGATAAGCCCAAATTCTACGGTCTTGTTGAATTTCCTTACCCCAGCGGTGCAGGTATGCACGTAGGTCATATTAAAGCATATTCAGGTCTTGAGGTTATTTCCCGTAAGAGAAGAATGCAGGGCTACAACGTGCTTTTCCCGATTGGCTTTGATGCATACGGTCTTCCTACTGAAAACTATGCTATTAAAACAGGTATTCATCCTCGTAAGGTTACTGATATGAATATCGAAAAATTCTCTTCACAGCTTAAAAAGGTTGGCTTCTCTTTCGATTGGACAAGAGTTGTTGATACTACTGAGGAGAGCTATTATAAATGGACTCAGTGGATTTTCCTTAAAATGTTTGAAAAGGGTCTTGTTTTCAGAGATAAAACTCTTGTTAACTACTGCCCCTCATGTAAGGTTGTTCTTTCAAATGAGGACTCTCAGGGTGGTAAATGCGACATTTGCCACAGTGACATTGTTCAGAAATCAAAGGACGTTTGGTATCTTCGTATTACCGAATATGCTGATAAGCTTCTTCAGGGTCTTGACGATGTTGATTATCTTCCTAACATCAAGCTTCAGCAGGTTAACTGGATTGGTAAATCTACAGGTGCATTTGTAAACTTCACTCTCGACGGTACAGACGAAACATTGAAGATTTACACAACACGCCCTGATACACTTTTCGGTGTAACCTTTATGGTTATGGCTCCTGAGCATCCTCTTATCGACAAATATGCCGATAAAATCGGCAATATGGGTGCTATTGAAGATTACCGTGCAGAGTGTGCAAAGAAAACAGAGTTTGAAAGAACTCAGCTTGTAAAAGAAAAAACAGGTGTCAGAATTGACGGTCTTGAGGCTATTAACCCCGTTAACGGCAAGAAAATTCCGATTTACA
This sequence comes from Acutalibacteraceae bacterium, assembly GCA_045605825.1. Lineage (GTDB taxonomy): Bacteria > Bacillota > Clostridia > Oscillospirales > Acutalibacteraceae > DTU089. Next base: position 963 of record JAZUQS010000042.1, on the reverse strand, counting down.
TATCCGACTACGTTATGATGGGCTATGGTACAGGTGCTATTATGGCTGTGCCTGCTCACGACCAGCGTGACTACGAGTTTGCAAAGAAGTTCGGTATTGATATCATCGAGGTTATTAAGGGCGGAGATATTTCAGTAGAGGCTTACACCGGTGACGGTGAAATGGTAAACTCCGATTTCCTTAACGGTACAGAGAAAAAGGTTGACTCTATTGCTAAAATGCTCGATTTCCTCAGCGAAAAGGGGATCGGCGAAAAGGGTGTTCAGTACAAAATGAAGGACTGGGCATTCAACCGTCAGAGATATTGGGGAGAGCCTATCCCGATTGTTCACTGTGAAAAATGCGGTATCGTTCCCGTTCCTTATGAAGAGCTTCCTTTAAGACTTCCCGAGGTTGATAATTTCCAGCCCGGTTCAGACGGTGAAAGCCCTCTTGCTAAAATTGATAGCTACGTAAACTGCAGCTGTCCCAAGTGCGGTGCTCCTGCAAAGAGAGAAACTGATACAATGCCTCAGTGGGCAGGCTCATCATGGTATTTCTTAAGATATATTGACCCCCACAACGACAGCGCATTCGCAGATAAAGAAAAGCTTAAATACTGGGGACCTATCGACTGGTATAACGGCGGTATGGAGCACGTTACACGTCACCTTATTTACTCTCGTTTCTGGCATAAGTTCCTTTACGATTTAGGCGAAGTACCGTTTGCAGAGCCCTATGCAAAGAGAACTGCTCAAGGTCTTATTCTCGGTCCTGACGGTGAAAAGATGAGTAAATCAAAGGGTAACGTTGTTGACCCCAATGAAGTTGTTGACTCTCTCGGTGCAGATGTTCTTCGTACATACGTACTCTTTATGGGTGACTACGAAAAGGCAGCTCCTTGGAGTGAAAGCAGTGTTAAGGGCTGTAAGAGATTTGTTGACAGAACGTGGAATCTTCTTGAGCTTGTTAAAGACGGTGAGG
>JAZUQS010000041.1:0-32225 GCA_045605825.1 Acutalibacteraceae bacterium | reverse complement strand
CCCAAGACAGGCGAAACAATCAAAATCGCTGCTTCTAAGGTTCCCGCTTTCAAAGCAGGCGCAGCTCTTAAGAACGCTGTTAAATAATTTTAATAATTATATAAAGGAGCCCAAGTCGCAAGACTTGGGAGCCTTTATGTTTATCTGATTTATCTGATTTAGTTGTTTCCTACAATATTATTTACCCATACTCTTTTCTTAACAAGAGTTAAGCCTATAATAACCTTCATAATATCAATACACTGTACAAGGAAGAAGGTTGTGCGTATCGGCAAATCGAAAATATAGTAGAATGAGAATGCAAAGGGTACGCTTACAAACATGATAAAGACGCTGTCCATAAGGAAGGTGACTAATGTTTTTCCACCGCTTCTTATTGTGAAATACGCTGAGTTTGCGAAGGAATGAACGGGTATGAAAAGTGCACATGTTCTTATGAAATACCCTGCAAGAGCTTTTGCTTCATCTGTAGTGTTATAAAGATTTGGTATTTTATCACCGATAATGAAAACGAAAATGCCTATAACAACACTGCAGAAAGCGGAAAAGGCAATAAGCTTTCTATCCGTATCAATTGCCTCTTCAAATTTGTTTGCACCCAAAAGCTTACCGATTATAATACCGATACTTCCTCCGAAAGCAATAAAAGCAATATTTGCAAGATTCATTACCGTTGAGGAAATGCTTGTACCCGCAACAACGGAAATACCGTAAAGGCTGTAAGCCATATTTAAAAGCGACATTCCCATTGACCAGAAAAATTCATTAAATAAAAGGGGCATGCCTTTTACGGTAATAACTTTAAAAACGTTTTTGGGGATATAAAAGCTTCTGAAAGCACCATTTAAATATGTGAAACGCTTTTTATGAGTTAGGGTGTAAACTATTAAAACAAAGCATTCAACGTATCTCGAAATAACGGTTGCTGTTGCAGCACCTACAACGCCTAAAGCGGGTGCGCCTAGCTTACCGAAGATGAGCACCCAGTTAAAGCAACAGTTTACTACAACTGCAATAAAGCCTGCTACCATAGGAGCAACGGTTTCACCCGTTTCTCTTAAGGTGCTTGAAAAAATCTGGGAAACGCAGAAGGGAAGAAGCCCCCAAAGCATAGCTTTAAGATAGCTTTGAGCATAGCTTAAGGTTAAAGCTATATCACCCCCACCGTCACTTTCGTGAAGATAAAGACTTATAAGCTTTTCATCAAGCGTGTTAAAAATCACCATACCTGCAAGGAAAATCAACAGAGTGATTCCAAGCTTGTATCTTATGGTATAGCGGATACCGTCATCGTCTTTTTTGCCGTAGAATTGTGAGGTAAAAATACCCGCACCGCTTAATGCACCGAAAATAGCAAGATTAAAAATGAAAAGAAGCTGATTTACTATAGATACGCCAGACATTTGCTCTGTGCCTAAAGCACCTACCATAAGGTTATCTAAAAGGCTGACAAAGTTAGTAATAAGGTTTTGCAGCATTATAGGCAACGTTACTTTTATAGCCATTTTGTAAAAGGCTTTGTCACCTATAATTTTTTTGAGAAAAGTCATATTATTTAATTAAATCGTGCTCCTTGATAAAGTTAATTGTTTCGTCAACAGTTGTAAAGGCAAGACCAACAACTGTATCAGCACCGCCGTAATAAATAGCGATTCTGCCTGTTTCGCTGTCTGCAAGAGCAGCACAGGGGAAGCAAACGTTAGGAACGTCACCAACAAACTCGTAGATTTCACGAGGGGAAAGAAGATAACAGTCTGCTCTGTGAAGAACCTTCCAAGGCTCATCCTTATCAACAATCATAGCACCCATACTGTAAGTGAAGCCGTTACAGCTTGTAAGAACGCCGTGATAAAAGCAAAGCCAACCCTCGTCAGTTTCGATAGGTGTAGGACCTGCACCTACCTTTGTTGATTCCCAAACCATTTCGGGTTTTATAACAAAACGATGCTTACCCCAATAGGTGAGGTCAGGGCTATGGCTTAAGAAAATATCACCGTAGGGAGTATGACCCTTGTCGCAAGGGCGGGAGAAAAGCATGTATTCACCGTTTACTTTTCTGGGGAAGAGCACGCCGTTTCTTGACACGGGAAGAACTGCGTTTTCTTTGCGGTCCCAGGTTTCAAAATCCTCTGTTACTGCAATACCGATAGAGGTGCCTCTTTCGGTATGTACAACCCAGGAAAGATAATATTTACCGTCGATTTCGCAAAGACGGGGGTCGTAACCGTGGAAGATTTTTTCGTCGTTTAATTTCCAATGAATACCGTCATCGCTAAAGCCTGTAACAAGATACTGCTCTCTTGTTATATGGTCCATACGGAAAACGCCTGCGAAGCCATCTTTATAAGGCACAACAGCAGAGTTGAAAATACTGTTTGCTTCTTTCACGAAAGAACGGTCAATAATGGGGTTTTCGGTGTATCTCCAAACAGGGTCTGTGCAGTTAGCGGGTTTGTCCTGCCAAGGAATATTTTTTACTGTTGAGTTGAGAATTTTAGCCATAATAATACCTCATACGTTAAAATAAATTTAATGTTTCTATAATAAGTGAGCCTACGTCGGCTACACTTTTTTTACTGATATCAGAAAGCTTATCTGCGTTAGCAAAGAAGCACTTTGAAGTGCGTTCTTTAGACGTGCCTAAAGAACAAGCAGGGAAATGGTTTTTGGAAAACGGAGTGAAGGCTCCTGAGCCTAAAAGATATTTTTCAGATTTGATTTTCAAGCCTAAATTACTGCCTGCTTCACGAATTGCGTTGGCAATATTTTCGCTACCCGTTGTGCCTGAACCATCGCGAAAAAAGACCGATAGCTTTTTAGAAGTGGTAATTTCTTCAATAGGGATAAATATAGTAGGCACGTCTCTGTATAATCTTTTATACTTGTTAGCAAAAGCGTATGCCCCAGCCCTTGAAGAGTAATCGCTGCCTGTAATAAGGCAACAAATTTCAGTTTTATCATATCTGAAAGCGTTTTCTTGAAATTGCTTGAAAACAGCTAAAATAATGGCAGAGGGAACAATGCTTGTGCTGATACCCGATGCAACACGTTTACTGTTGATATGAAAAATAGAAATGATGTAAAAAGGCAGGAATATAAAGCATAAACCGCTTAAAAGCTTGAATAATGAAACGTTTTCAGGTGCACCTGAAAATAAGAAGAAAAGAGTTGAAACGAAAAGACAGGTGTTACCGATTATTGAAGCTATGCTTAAAATATATTGTGCTCTGTTTCCAAACTTATATGCTCTTAAGCATTGCGGAGAATCCGAACGGGAAACGAGAACAACACGTGCTTGAGCTTCACTTCTACTGTATCTTACACCTAAAAGATTAGCACTTGTTTTTGAAGGGGTAATAAAGTCGAGCTTCTTGCCGTCGAAAATAAATTTGTAGCAAAAGACGCAGAATATAATTAACGAAGCAAAAAGCACTATGGAAGCCCAGATTGCATTACCGCGGCTTACAGAAGCTGAAAACAAAAAAACACACACAACCAAAAGCATACACAACAGCTTCTCTGCTATTGTGCCTGCTCCGGGATGTGTTTTAAAGGTTTGCTGCGTAGCCTCGTCGCAGTATTTTTTAAGTTCATTTAACAATAAATGCTGAGCCTGCTTTTCACCCACAGAGCCTGCTCGTCTTTCCCTTGTGGTTTTAACGATAAGCTCTGCGGTATCAAGGGCGTATTCTGTGTTTTCAAGCTCTAACTTCGGGATAGCGGTCATAAGAAATCACCAAAGCTTTAGTTTAATATTTTTTTAAATGTTTCGTAAGCCTTTTCCCAATCGGAATTGTTTTCCGGCTCGTAAAGCTTAAGGTTTTCACCGTCAGCAATAATTTTTCTTGCTTCCTTAATATCCTTTATTGCTCCTATTGACATAAGCTGAACGGCAATATTACCGAGAGCAGTTGCTTCAATAGGACCGCCGTAAACGTTTACGTTACAGCTTTGGGCAGTCATTTTAAGAAGAAGCTTATCCTTTGTGCCGCCACCCATAACGTGAATTCTGTCGTAGTCTTTACCTGTACATTCTTTAATACCGTCAAAGGTATAGCGGTATTTAAGAGCAAGGCTTTCATAGATACAACGCATAATTTCGCCTACGGTTTCGGGTACGTACTGACCTGTTTTTTTACAGTAATCCTTAACTCTTTGAGGAAGGTTACCCATAGGTGCAAATTCTGGAGCATCAGGGTCTATAAAGCATTTAAAGGGCTCGCATTCAAGAGCTAATTTTTCAAGCTCTGCGTATGAATATTCTTTGCCCTCACGAATCCACTGACGACGGCTTTCCTGAATAAGCCATAAGCCGCAAATATTTTTTAAGAATGCAGTTGTATAGTCGTATCCGCCCTCGTTTGTAACGTTTAACTTTTTAGATGCTTCGTTTATAATAGGCTCTTTTACTTCTGTACCGAAAAGTGACCACGTGCCACAGCTGATGAATGCAAAATCGTCATATTCGCAGGGGGCAGCAGTAATAGCACTTTGAGTATCGTGGGCAGCAACGCTGATAATATCGGCTTTGTTAACACCTAACTCCTCGCAAATATCGTCACTTAATTTGCCTATAACAGCACCTGTAGGGGCAATAGGTGTAAGAATATCCTTCTTAATGCCGAATCTGTCAAGAATTTCCTTTGACCAGTCTTTTGTTTTAAGGTCAACCATCTGTGATGTTGTTGCGATTGAATATTCAGTTGATTTTACGCCTGAAAGCATATAATTAAGAAGGTCAGGCATAAAAAGGAGTGTATCTGCCTCTTCAAGTATGTATGGGCGGTTTTCTTTGAGGGAAAGAAGCTGGAAAATAGTATTGAAATCCATAAACTGAATTCCCGTAATATCATACATTTCTTCCTTGCTCATATATTTTTGAGCAGCCTCAACCATACCGTCGTTACGTGCATCACGATAATGAACGGGGTTTTCTATTAGAGTGCCGTCTTTACGGAGAAGACCGAAATCAACGCCCCATGTATCAATACCGATTGAGTCAAAACCGCCATCCTCTTTTGCTTTAAGGATACCTTGCTTTATTTCGTAGAAAAGACGTTGAACGTCCCAATAAACTGTTCCGTTTATTTTAACAGGGTCGTTACTGAAGCGGTGTACCTCGCGAAGCTCAATTTTTTCACCGTCGAAAACACCGATGATTGCCCTACCGCTTGATGCACCGAAATCGAATGCAAGAACTCTTTTTATCATAATTTTTCACCCTTTAACCTGATGATATAATTGATTTTTATTTCAAGAAGCAGTTTATAATTATTTCTTCTGCTTCCTCTTCGGATTTACCGAGAGTCTGAAGCTTTAAAAGCTGGTCGTTATTGATTCTGCCGATAGCGGCTTCGTGAATGATATTTGCTTCGCAATGGTTTGCTGCAATTTCGGGGATAGAACGGATATGAGCATCGTCCATAATAATAGAGTCGCACTGAACGTGAGCTTTACAACGGGCATTACCTATCGCTCTGGGGTAGAAAACTTGTTCTGACTCGTCTTTAGCAACTGAACGGGAAATAATCTGTGAAGATGCATCCTCACCGTTTAACTCGATTATCATATTTGAATGGGCAATCTGTTTGCCGTGAGTCATAAGCTTCTCGAGTACAACAAGTCTTGCACCGCTTTGAAGCTTTGCAACAGTATCTCTTTTTGTAGAGTCAACACCGCGAATCTGAACAGTTTCCATTTCGCAGAAAGAATTTTCATCCATATAAACCTCTGTTGTAGGATTAAGGATTCTTTCGCCTGTACCTTCACCCTCGCCGTAATGTTTTTCAACGTATTTTAGACGGGCGTTTTTGCCTATATGGAAACGGTGGATACCGTCGTGCTCACTTTTTTTGTCACCGCTGTTGTGAATTCCGCAGCCTGCGACAATAAGCACGTCTGCATCCTCACCAATATAAAAATCGTTATAAACTAAATCCTCAACACCTGTTTTTGTAATGATTACAGGCATATGAACACTTTCGTTTTTTGTTCCTGGTTTTACGGTGATATCAATGCCGGGCTTGTCTTTTTTAGGCTCAATGATTATATTTTCGCTTGAACGCCTTTCGACACTTTCACCGTCTTTTCTTAAGCTGAATGCACCTTGGGGTATTTCGTGCAAATCAGCAACTTCTTTAAGCATATTAAGTTCGGTATTATTCATATATATATCCTCGTAGTTTCTATTTATCTGAAAGAGCAAGCGTTGTCAAACTGTGACATAAGCTCGGGGAAAATTTCGTCACAGGGCCCCTTTTTCTTAACAGTGCCGTTGGCGATAATTGCAATTTCATCAGCAATTTTCATAATTCTTTCCTGATGAGAGATGATAACCATACTCTCGTTGCGGATTTTTGAAATACCCTTAAAGCTTTCAACGAGCATATTAAAGCTCCATAAGTCGATACCTGCTTCGGGCTCATCGTAAATTGCAAGCTGTAAATCACGAGCCATAAGAGTTGCAATTTCTATTCTTTTAATTTCACCGCCTGAAAGGGATGAGTCAACCTCACGGTTAAGATAATCTTTAGAGCAAAGACCTACGCTTGTAAGATAAGTACAGCATTGGTCCTCGGGAAGAGTGCTTCCGTGAGCAAGGCTCAAAAGGTCACGTACTGAAAGACCTTTGAAGCGGGGAGGGTGCTGGAAAGCGTAGCCGATACCAAGCTTTGCTCTTTCAGTAATTGAAAGGTCGGTAATATCCTGACCGTTCCAGAAAATTTTTCCGCCCGTAGGCTTTTCGATACCCATTATTATTTTTGCTAAGGTTGATTTACCGCCACCGTTAGGGCCGGTAATTACAAGAAATTTACCGTCGTCAAGAGTGAAGGAAACGTCAGTAAGAATTTCCTTTTCACCCATATCGTCGGATACGTTGAATGAAATGTTTTTTAATTCGAGCATATTTTTCTCCGTGTTAAAATTTATTAGTTTTAAGCACCTTTAGCGCCATATTTTTTCAATTATAAATTATATATAATTTTATTAGTATATTCAAGTCTTTTTCAAAAATCCTTGTTAAATATAATGTTTTATGATATCATACTATAGGAAAAATATTTGCTTGATATGTGAGGGTTGTCAATGAGAAGAATCGGTGGAGAATATGAGGCAAGCTTAAGCCGTGAAATGCTTGAAACAATTTTAAGAGAAACAGTTACCGGTATTGCTGTTGTTTCACCTCGAGTTGACGGTATTCAGCTTGATTATACAAATGATGGCTTTTTCTCTCTTTTCGGATATACTAGAGATGAGTATGAAGAGCTTTCCGAGGACGTAAGAATGACACTTCTTAATCCCGAGGATTTTATGAGTACTATAACAAGAATCAACACAGATTATGCTCCAGGAGAAATCCAAAAATTCGAATGCAGAATAAATAAAAAGGGTGGAGAAACAGGCTGGGTACTTATTTCCACAAGAAAACCTCGTGATGCAAAAAAAGGTGAGCAGACTTTTGTTTGTAACTTGGTTGATATTACTGACACTAAAAAGCTCCAGATGCAGCTTCAAAAGGAAAAAGAACGATACGAAATCGTTGAAGAGGTTTCGGATAATATAATTTTTAACTATGACGTTGTCACAGATGTTTTCGAAGCATCTTCTAAATTGTTAAGAGGGTTAGGCACAAATACGAAAATTACTAATGCTATCGAAAACTTTACCTACGGTAATATTCTTGACCATAGAGACGTGCCTGCGTTTATCGGTGCTTTAAGCAGTGCCTTATCGGGAAAACGAATCAACGTTTTTGATGCACGTGTTATAAATTCAAGAGGCGACAGTGTCTGGCATAGAATTAAATTTGCAACTGTGTTTGACGAATCAGGTAATGCGGTAAGATTTATTGGTATGCTTTCTGACATTGATAAAGAGAAAAAAGAGAAAAACCGTCTTATTTCTCAGGCAGAAACCGACCAGCTTACAGGCTTCCTCAATAAGATTTCTACTAGCCTTAAAATCAGCGAAATGATAAGAGAAAATCAAGAGGGTACAGGTGTTATGTTCCTTCTTGACTTGGATGATTTTAAAAAGCTTAACGACACCTACGGTCACAGAGAGGGCGACATTTTCTTAAAAGAATTTACAACGAAGCTTGCTCTTTCATTCCGTCCCACCGACGTTTTAGGCAGAGTTGGCGGTGAAGAATTTGTTATTTACGTTAACGGTGTTGGTGACAACACTCACTACATAAAAGAAAAAGCGGAGCAAATTGAAAGTATTTGCCACAGTATTAAGTTAGACTGTGCACCTGACAGAGAATTTTCTTGCAGTATAGGTATAGCTACTTACCCCAATGACGGCGAAACCTATACACAGCTTTATGAAAAAGCCGATAAAGCAATGTATTCTGTCAAGAAAAACGGTAAAGACGGCTACGCTTTTAACGGATAAAAAGCATAAAAAACAATAAATAACTACAAACGGAGATGTTTTTGTGTTTCCTATAATTGAGTATATTAAAGACAAAAGAGTGCTTGTTCTGGGTTTCGGCAGAGAGGGCAAATCAACCTATTCTTATATAAGAAAGCATTTACCCGATAAAAAGATAACTATTGGTGACAGAAATAAGCCCGATATTGATGATGAAAATACTGATGTTATTTTCGGTGAAAATTATCTTGATTGCTTGGGTGATTTTGATATCGTTTTTAAAAGTCCCGGTATTGCATTTTTAGATGACGTAACCTACCCTGAAACTACTGAAATCACTTGTCAGACGGATATGTTTTTGCGTTTTTGCAAACCCGTTGTTGTAGGTATTACCGGCTCAAAAGGTAAAACTACAACTTCTACTTTGATTTATGAAATGCTTAAAGCCGGCGGACTTAATACCTGCCTTATCGGTAATATAGGTATTCCCGTTTTCGAAAAGGCAGATGAGGATGAAACTCTTATAGCAGTTACTGAAATGTCATCTCATCAGCTTGAGTTTACAACTGCTTCACCTCACGTTGCAGTTTTAGTAAATATCTACGAAGAGCATCTTGACCATTATAAAACGGGCTTTAAGGGCTACGTTGAAGCAAAGCTTAATATAGCAATTCACCAAAAACAAGACGATTATCTCATATATAATCCTGGTCAGGATTTAACGGGTATTGTTGATTGGGAAAAGGTTATAAAGGGCAACAGAAAGCCGGTTAGCTTTAAGGATGCAGAAAACGATGCTTTTGTAAATGAGTTGTGGATGTCAACGGAGCATCTTAAGGGCGAGCATAACAGGCAGGATATTGCGTATGCACTTACAGTTGCAAGAATTTTCGGCGTAAGTGATGAAGCCGTGAAGCAGGCGATAAAAACCTTCGGTGGTATTGAGCATAGAATGGAGTACGTTGGAGTTTACAACGGTATTACCTGGTATAACGATAGTATTGCTACAATTCCTACCGCCGTTATGGGTGCTGTAAAGGCTATCGGAAACGTTGATACTCTTCTTTTCGGCGGTCTTGACAGAGGCATTGATTACAACGATTTTATTGCTTTTCTCGATACCTGCAATATAAATAATCTCGTAGGTCTTCCTGAAACGGGGCATATGATTATAGATGCCCTCAAAAAAATGGGTTGTGACAAAAATATGGTTTGTGCCGATGATATGGTGCATGCGGTAAAGCTTTGCAGTGAGGTTACCGAGAAGGGTAAAGCTTGTCTTTTTTCACCTGCGGCGGCAAGCTATAATTACTATAAAAACTTTGAGGAAAAGGGTAAGCATTATAAATCACAAGTCCAATTATTGACAAAATGAGGCTTGAGTTATATAATGAAGAATAAGAATTATAATTCTAAAGGAGTTAAGGTTTATGAAAAAAGCATTATCATTGATTTTATCAATCTGTATGTTGTTTTCTTTAGTGACTATCGGTTTTGCAGGTCATAAGGATTCAGCAGCACTTCGTTTTGATGAAAACGGTAACTTAAAAATTATGGTGCTTGCAGACGTTCAGGATAGCTATCCTCTTCATTATGATACTATCCGTTTCATTGAAGAAGCACTTGATTTTTCAAATCCCGACGTAGTTGTTTTCTGTGGTGACAACATCGTTGACGCAGACGAAAGAGCATTTAAAGAAATGCTTACTCCCCTTGTTGAAAGAGGCGTTCCTTTTACTTTCGTTTTCGGTAACCACGATGAAGAAGCAGGCTTCGACAAGCAGACTCAGCTGGAAATTTACCAGAGCTATCCCGGTTGTCTTGCTTACGATGCAGTTCCCGAGCTTCACGGTTGTGCAACACATAATCTTCCTGTTCTTTCAAGCGACGGTTCAAAGATTGCTTTCAACCTCTGGATGTTTGACTGCGGTGACTACGTATACGATTCATACGGCGAGTGGCTTGGTTACGACTGGGTTCGTGAAGATCAGATTGAATGGTACAATACAACCCGCGAAGAGCTTAAAGCTGAAAACGGTGGCGAGCTTGTTCCCTCAATGGTGTTCCAGCACATCATTCCTCAGGAGCCTTGCGAAAAGATTTTCTATCCCATAGATATGAATTTAGGTGAGTTAACCTTCAACTTCTCTGACGGCACACACCTTACAGTTGTTCCCGATATTACACAGTTAGAAGAGGGCTACGTATTTGAAAAGAGCTGTCCCAGCTATGGTAATGACGGTCAGTGGGATGCTTTAGTTCAGGGCGGTGACGTTCTTGGTATGGTTGTAGGTCACGACCACGTTAACAATTTCATTGTTAATTGCGATGGTGTTGATCTTATTATGGCTCCCGGTGTTACAAACAACTCATATTACAACGAGTTTATGCAGGGTGCAAAGGTTATTGAAATCAATGAAAATAACCCTTGGGAATACACAACATATACTATGACTGCAAACGAGCTTGCTATGCAGGAAGGTTCAGGCCTTGGTGATGAAGCTGATAGAAATCAGTTTGACTACACACTTAACTACTATTTAGAAAAGGTTTTTGCTATCTTCCATAGAATTCTTGCTGAGTTATTCGGCGAGTTTGTCAACGGTGAGCTTTAATTCCTAAACTAATAAATACACAAAAAACTGCGTTGGTACAAAACCAACGCAGTTTTTATCTTTTTATAGATTTTATTTAAGCTTCTGTAATTTCGCCTGCTTTTTTAAGGCAGGTTTTTGCAATTACAGGGCCTACAAGCTCGTAGATAAGCGTACCGCAAAGAATAACTGTTCTTATTTCGCTTGCGTGCTCGGGAACAACGCTTGATGCTGCAAGGGAAAGACCGATTGCAACACCTGCTTGAGGTACAAGGGCAGGTCCTAAATATTTTCGAATATTTTTGTCTGCTTTAGAAACGATAGCACCCAAGGATGCACCGAACATCTTACCTATAACACGAACGACGATATAAATAACACCTACAAGACCAACCGCAGGTAAAACCGAAAGCTTTAAGTCAGCACCTGATGCCACAAAGAACAGCATGAATATAGGCGGTGTAATTCTATCAGAAAGCTTCATTATCTGATTAACGTCGGGTGAGAAGTTTGCAACAATAGCACCCATTGCCATACATAAAAGAAGTGAAGAGAAGCCACAAAGCTGAGAAAGACCTAATCCAACGAATATAAATGCAATAATAAGTGAAAGTCGGTTTCCGTCTTTTTTAAATGCTTTCATAGGCAATAAGAATAAGAAACCTAAAATTGCACCTACAACTAAAGCTCCTCCTATTTCAATAATAGGCTTTAAAACAAGGTCTTTTACTGTTGCGTTACCGCCTGAAAGAGCAGTTGCGGCAGCTATTGAAATTGAGTACATAATAAGTGCGGTAGCATCGTCAATGGCAACTACGGAAAGAAGTGTTTCAGTTACGGGACCTTTTGCTTTATACTGCTTTATTACCATAATGGTAGCGGCGGGGGCGGTTGCGGCAGCTATTGAGCCTAAAACAAGCGAGAAGGTAGTAGAGCATCCCGCAAGCATTAAAGCAACGGTAACAAAAGCTACTGCAAAAAAGCTTTCTAAACATGCAATAATTATAGGGGTAGCACCTACGCGTTTAAAATAAGATATTTTAAATTCATTACCGATTGAAAAAGCGATAAAGCCTAAAGCAGCATCGGAAATAACGGTTATACCGCTTAAGAATTCTTCAGAAAGAAGACCTAAAATGCTGGGTCCTAAAAGAAGACCTGCAAGAAGATATCCGGTAACGTTAGGGAGCTTGATTTTTTTTACAAGCCGTCCTAAAGCCATACCAACGAATATCATCAGACCTAAATCTGTGAAGGTATTAAGAGTTATTATATTGGAAAGCATCAGTGATTAAGTCCCTCCAAATAATCAATAGGCAAGGTAAACATAATACCTGTATCGGGGTGGTCAAGGCCACCTGTAACCTCGTTTACAATTTTTGAAATGAGAGCAACGTCTTCATCTTTTGCAACGGTTATAATGGTTTTGTTTTCCTTGTGAGTAGGGTTAAGAAGAGAGCGTAAGGACATAAGGAAAAACATATCCTCATGGTCATGCTCTACGAGCTCCTGTACCATACCTCTGCTATCAATGATAGTAGCACCTGAAATTTTGTTTTCGCCGAATTGTTCAAGCAAATCATCTAAACACTCGGTCTTGTTAAGAATGATAGTAACTAATTTCATACTATTCCTCCCAAATTTATTCACTCGGTATTTTATCACCGAGTTTTATTAATTGCAATAATAAAAACAAAAAATCCAAATAAGTTTATACACCTGCAAAAATGCTTGCATTTCGTAAAGATGGATTTTCTATAAAATCATTAACTGAATAAGCGTGCTTTTCTAAATCGTTGCAGGTCGCCTTTGTTATTGAATTCAGATTTAAAAGGCTTATTATATTATCGCAAATGTTTTCGATTACAGATATTTTGATTTCTGCATTCTCAGGTGAATTATCTGTTGAAATAAGAAATTCAATAGAATCTGCAAATGCTTTTCCGTCAGGTAAATCCCTCAATGCTCTGAATTGCCATTTGTAATAGGGGAGATATACTTTATTTAAAAGGAAGAAGCATTTTATAGCGGAGCTTGAAAATTCAAAAAGAGCCAGCTGTGCGGAGCCGGTTTCACCTCTTTTTAAAATACGAGAATAATTATATTGACCGCTTTGAGCCATTAAAAGAAGATTCCCTGCAAGCTTTTTTAAAAATATATCACGTGGATATTCCTTTAAGCTGTTACGGACTTTTGAGAATTCACCTGAATTGTCACAGAAAATTTCACCGTTTGTAGCCTCTAACAAAGCAAAATCGGGTAAGGATAGCCATTGCTCAACGGATAAATTGCCGTCGGGTGAGCCCAGCTTTTTTATGTAAAAATCAGATGTTCTGAAAACGCCGTTTCGGCTACCGCCGACGGGCTTTACAAGGCTTCTTTTATAGCCCATAAACTCTTGCGGTAATTTTGAATAGGCTCTTTCTAATTTGAAAAAGTTTTTTTCGTCAAGAATATCAGAATCGGGTGTGAATATGCAAAAGCCGGGCTCGAAATCGTGGTCAAGAGATAAATCGTCATCATAGCCGTAGCAATCTGAACCACTGCCTACAAGACCTATTGCAAGTAGGTGAAAGCAGTAGCTGAATTCACTTTCTAACATAGGCTTGCCGTATTCCTCATAAAATTTTCTTGAAAGCTCAAGACCTTTCATAAATTTCCCTTGCCCTTTCCTTTAATTCTGCTTCGTAAAAAAATCTGCCGTAATATCCAAAGGTTGAAGCACATTTTTCGCATACGAAAGCATAGTTGCCGTCATTTTTTACTTTAGTTTTATCTAAAATTTCAGTTGCTTTATCTAAAATAGAGTCGATTTTTTCACAAGCGTTTTCAAGACCCTCTTTTGCTTCGACGGTGTTAGCCATATTAAGATAAGAAATAGCGGTTTCGGGTTGCTCTTCTTCGTAGCTTTTCAAAACTGAAATTGCTTTTTCGTATAAGGCTATTGCCTCGTCAAAACGCTTTAAATCCGTAAGGGATAAAGCGAAATTGTTATATAACCCTGCAAGACGTTTGTCATTTTTGGGAAGCTTTTCTTCATAAATTCTTTTTGCTTTTTCGAAAAAACTGATACCTTTTTCAGCTTCAGAAAACGCCTTATAAGCTGTGGCACAGTTTATAAAGGTGGTAGCACCTGAAACACTATCTGAAAGCTTTAAGCCTTCGGTTGCCTCAAGAGCTTTGTTGCAATAAAAATAGCATTTCTCTTTTTCGCCTATTTTTCTGTAAATGCCGATACATTCATTATATAAAGTAAAAAGTGCTTTAAGGTCATTAATATTTCGAGCTTCAACAATACTGCTTTCTAAAAAATCGCAAGCAGCTTTATAATCGTTTCTGCTTAATATATCATCAAGCGTTTCAATAACGGCTTGAATATTAATTTCGTGGGTTTTCTTGTCCATAGCTTAACCTCAATTTAAGAAACATTTAATTTATACGAGTATTTTATCACTTGATAGTATAATTTACAATGCACTTAAAAGTTATTTCTATGGTAATTTTTGATTTTATAAACTGAAAATGGTAAAAATGCATAAATAGATATATGAAAACGCAACAAATATATGGGAAAGCATACAAAATAAAGAAAATTTTGAAAAACCTCTTTACTTTAGCGTGGTAAAGTGGTAGAATAACGACACAAAATACAAAGGCAGTTAATTTGCCTATGGAGGAAAATATTATGAGTAAGAAAATTTTAGCTATCGTAATGAGCCTTGTGCTCGTAGCAGGTGTTGTATGTGTATTTGCTGCTTGTGGTAAAGAGCCTGCAGCAGAAAAAACTGACCTTGAATACATCAAGGACAAAGGTGAATTAATCATCGGTATTACATATTTCGCACCTATGAACTATTTTGATGATAACAACGAACTTATTGGTTTTGAAACAGAGTTTGCAAAAGCTGTTTGTGCAAAGCTTGGCGTTGAAGCTAAATTCCAGGAAATCAGCTGGTCAGCAAAAGAAACAGAGCTTGCAGCTAAAAACATTGACTGTATCTGGAACGGTATGACAATCACTCCCGAAAGAGAGGAAGCAATGGGCGTTTCTGATGCTTATATGGCAAACAAACAGGTTCTCGTTGTTAAGGCTGACAGACTTGCAGAAATCAAAGCTCTTGAAAATGCAAAGGGTCTTGAAATCGTAGCAGAAAAAGAATCAGCAGGTGAAGGCGTAGCATTAGAAGAAGCATACTTTGCTGAAGCTAACTACACAGCTGTTGACACTCAGTCAAAAGCTCTTACAGAAGTTAAGTCAGGTACAGCAGACGGTTGCGTTGTTGACTATGTTGCTTCAATCGGTATGATTGGTGAAGGTACAGACTTTGAAGACCTCGTTGTTGTTGATGGTCTTGCTTTCGCAGACGAAGAATATGGTATCGCATTCCGTAAAGGTTCAGATACGACAGCAGAAGTTAACAAGATTATTGATGAGCTTATTGCTGATGGCACTCTTGCTGATATCGCAAGCAAATATAAACTTGAAGAGCAGATTATTAAATAATTTTCGGAGGATATAAAATGTCATTCAATCAGGTTACGTTAGACCTGTTAGAAGGCTTCCTTCAAAACTGTCAAGTTTTTATATTTACACTTTTGGCTGCAATACCATTGGGTCTTATAATATCATTTGGCTCAATGACAAAATTCAAGCCGATTAAATATTTAACAAAAGCTGTAGTTTGGGTCATCAGGGGAACTCCCCTGATGCTCCAACTTTTTGTTGTTTATTACGTTCCCGGTCTTGTTTTTGGCACACCCTTTAAATCTCGTATGACAGCGGCACTTATTGCTTTTATAATCAATTATGCTTGTTATTTTTCAGAGATTTTCAGAGGTGGTATTGAGAGCATACCAAAAGGACAGTATGAAGCAGGTCAGGTATTAGGCATGACTAAAACACAGGTGTTTTTTAAAGTTGTGCTTATTCAGGTCGTAAAGCATATAATTCCGCCTATGAGTAACGAAATTATTACTCTTGTTAAGGATACTTCACTCGCACGAGTTATAGCTATTCCCGAAATTCTTATGGCTGCAGAGCGTTTTTCAGGAAGAGGTCTTATTTGGCCGTTATTCTATACAGGTGTATTCTTCTTAATCTTCAATGGCGTTCTTACAATTCTTTTCAGCAAAATCGAAAAGAAATTCGATTATTATAAGACATAAGAACTAAGGAGAAAGGAGCTTTATATGTCTGTACTTGAAGTTAAAGATTTAAAGAAAAGCTTCGGTAAAACCGACGTTCTTAAAGGGGTATCCTTTAACCTTGAAAAAGGTGAGGTTTTAAGTATAATCGGTTCTTCCGGTAGCGGTAAAACAACGATTCTTCGTTGCATAAATCAGCTTGAAACACCCGACAGCGGTTTTATAAGCGTTGGCGGTGAGGTTTTCTTTGATGGGAATTTGGAAAAAGAGAATACTAAAGAAAGACGCCGTAAGCAACTGCTTGTTGGTCTTGTTTTTCAGGATTTTCACCTTTTTCCGCAGTATAACGTGCTTAAAAACGTAACTCTTGCAGCAGAGCTTCTTGCTAAAGAGAGAGCAGATTATAAGCAAAATAAAAAGGCTATTCACGATGAAATAATTGAAAAAGCAAAGGCTATTCTCGGTAAGGTTGGTCTTTCTGAAAAACTTACAAACTATCCCTGTGAGCTTTCGGGCGGTCAGAAGCAGAGGGTTTCTATTGCAAGAGCATTGATGCTTGAGCCTGAGGTTTTATTCTTTGACGAGCCTACCTCAGCCCTTGACCCCGAGTTAACGGGTGAGATTCTTAAGGTAATCAAAAGCCTTGCAGAAGAAAATATGACAATGGTAATCGTTACTCACGAAATGTCGTTTGCTAAGGCGGTTTCATCAAAGGTTATCTTTATGGATAACGGCGTTATTGAAGAAGAGGGTACACCCGAAGAGGTCTTCGATAATCCCAAATCACAAAGAACAAAAGAGTTTATTTCAAAATTTTCGGATTGAATATATGTCAAATTTAAAAGCTATCGTTTCATTTTGAAACGGTAGCTTTTCACATTTGTTTTTTATTTTCATATTATATAAAGAAGATTCGCGTAAAGTGGGGGCGGTGGTCAAGTGAAAAAGAGGGAAAGTTAAGTGAACTTTGAAATTTCATCTGATCCGCAGAATAGCCAAACCTTTGAATGAATTTTTCATTCTGCCTTTTCGCTTTATATAAATCTTTATTAAAATAACCGTATTCACTTTTTTCGAAAAGCGAATACGGTTATATAATTTATTGAAGTATGTATTTATATTTTTTCAAGCACCTTGAGAATAATATCAGAGAAAGCAGTTACGTCTGTTGAAACTGAATTTGTGTAATCCTCAACGCCAACGTCGTCGGCACTGTCAGAAATTTTTCTGATGCTGACAAACGGTACGCCTAAAAGATAGCAAACTGCACCTAAAGCACCGCTTTCCATATCGAAAGCACTTATACTGAAAAGCTCTTTGTAGCGGTCGCGTCTTTCTTTATCTGTTAAGAAAAAGTCACCTGTACCAAGATTTCCGTGCTTAAAGCCTTCAATGCTTGTTGCGGCATTGTAAAGAGCATTGTTGCATTTATAAACGTATTCCTCCTGACCGGGCTTCTGGCCGGGAAGTCTACCGATAGGTGTTAAGTCGAAGTCACATTCTACGCAGGAATCGGAAACGATTATGTCACCCTTGTAAACACCTGAAACGGCACCGCTCCAGCCTGTGTTTATAACGCCGTCAAAATTGTCCTCGTTAAGAGCGAGTGCGGCACCCATAGCGGCATTAACCTTACCTATACCGAAGCAAACTGCGGTGCAATCGTGACCGTTATGAGAAAAATCAAATGCAGGCATGTGCTTTATTTTATATTCTTTTTTTACTAGGTCACCTAAACTGTTTCTGCAAGGGGTGAATTCATCAATATCAGCTATTAAAACAAGATATTTCATTTTTAAAACTCCTTTTTATTCGTTTAATGCACCGTGAAGTGCTTTTGCTAATTGGTCGGGGCAGGAGGTGGATTTAAAACCGCAACGTATTCCCGCAAGAGAAGAAATAATTTCTTCAGCAGGCTTACCCTCGCAAAGTGCGGCAATACCTTGTAAATTACCGTGACAACCGCCTTCAAAACGTACGTTTTTGACTATACCGTCCTCAATATCAAAGGTTAAATTTCTTGAGCATACGCCCTGTGGTTTGTAATTATACTTCATTTTTATTTTCCTCCGTGCTGTTTTGAGCGTTCTTTATAAGTCCGAAAGCTTCTTCAAGTGTATCAAGGGGTGACTGACCCGTTGATTTCTTTAAGGTGATATAAGGTTTAGGGCCTTTTGAAACGAGAATTCGTCCTCTCATCCCTTTAACGAGAATTGCAACGAGTGACATATCAATCTCTTCAACGTATAAAAGAAGGCTGTTGTTATTTTGACCTATTTCGTATATACCGAGATTTGCGGCGGTGTTTCTTAAAAGTGCAACTTTTATAAGACCTTCAACGCCTGCAGGCGGGTCACCGAAGCGGTCGATAAGCTCATCTAAAACGTCAGAAGCATCTTCATCGTTTTTGATATCTGCAATTCGTTTGTAAATTGAAAGCCTTTGTGGAAGACTTTCTATATAGTTTTCAGGAATGTGAGCATCAATTCTTATATCAATAAGACATTCTTTCGAAATGGTTTTAGGTGCTTCACCTTTTTCTTCTATAACTGCTTCCGAAAGGAGCTTCATATACATATCGTAGCCGACTGCTTCCATATGACCGTGTTGCTCCGAGCCTAAAAGGTTACCTGCACCTCGTATTTCAAGGTCTCGCATAGCAATTTTAAAGCCTGAACCAAACTCGGTATATTCTCTTATAGCAGTAAGACGTTTAGATGCAATTTCGGAAAGCTCTTTATTTCTGTTAAAGGTAAGATAAGCAAAGCCTCGTCTTGAGGATCTGCCTACTCGACCTCTTATCTGGTGAAGCTGAGCAAGACCTAGATTATTTGCATTTTCAATAATAAGCGTGTTGGCGTTAGGCACGTCTACACCCGTTTCAATAATAGTGGTGCAGACTAAAATATCAATTTCACCCTCAAGAAGTCTTCGCCATACGTCTGAAAGCTCATCCTCGCTCATTTTACCGTGAGCAATTCCTATAATTGCATCGGGTAAAAGCTCGTGAATCATAGCGGCAGTACGCTCGATACTATCTACCTTATTATGAAGATAATAAACCTGACCGCCACGGCGTATTTCCTTTGACATAGCCTCTGCAACTACGCCCCAATCATGCTCTAAAACGTAGGTCTGAACGGGTGAACGGTCTTGGGGAGCTTCTTCGATAACGGACATATCTCGGATACCCGACATAGCCATATTCATTGTTCGGGGGATAGGCGTCGCCGATAAAGTAAGGCAGTCAACTGTGGGGTAAAGCTCTTTAAGCTTTTCTTTTTGACCAACTCCGAAGCGTTGCTCCTCGTCAACGATAATAAGCCCCAAATCTTTAAACTGAACGTCCTTTGATATAAGGCTATGAGTGCCTACGATTATATCAATAGCACCTCTTTTGAGGGCTTTTTTAATTTGTGTTTGTTCTTTAGGGGTGCGGAAGCGTGAAAGCATCTGTGCTTCAATAGGGAAGCCCTCAAAACGACGTACAATGGTGTTATAGTGCTGTAAAGCAAGGATAGTAGTAGGTACGAGAATTGCACATTGTTTACCGTCTGCAATACATTTAAAAGCTGCCCTTAAAGCAACTTCGGTTTTGCCGAAGCCAACGTCACCGCAAAGAAGTCTGTCCATGGGGTGAGGCTTTTCCATATCCTTTTTTATTTCGTTTATTGAACGAAGCTGGTCCTCTGTTTCCTCATATTCAAAACGTCTTTCAAAATCGTTTTGCATATCAATATCGGGGGAGAATGAGTAGCCGGGCATTTTAAGACGTTTTGAGTAAAGCTGAATTAATTCCTTTGCCATACTCTTGGCAGAGGTTTTAACCTTTGCTTTTAATTTTTCCCAATCGTTTCCGCCTAGTCTTGAAAGCTTGAGAGTTTTCGTATCATCTTTAGGACCTATATATTTTGAAACGAGGTCAAGCTGAGTAACGGGCACGTAAAGGGCATCACCCTTTGCGTAGCGAATCATAATAAAATCTTTAGTAACGCCTGAAACCTCAAGCTTTTTTATGCCTTCAAAAATACCGATACCGTGAACGGAGTGAACAACGTAGTCACCCTTTGAAAGCTCTTCAAGGCTTTGAATAGCATCGGCGGCTTTGTAATTCTTTCTTCGTTTTTGTGACGTAGCCTTAAAGCCCTTGCCGTAAGAAATTACGGTGAATTTTTCATTAGGATAAGTAAAACCGCTTGTAAGACTACCCGAAAGCACCGTTACCGTGTTTTTAGGAAATTCAGCAGGGGGAACGGGGCAGTAAATAGCACGGATATTTTCTGTTTCAAGGGCTTCAGCAAGAGCCTTTGCAGATTTTTCAGTACCTGAAAAAACAATACAGGTTTCGTTTTTTGAAAGTGCAGGACGTAAATCGTCCATCAGAACCTCTAACGAGCCGTTCCAAACGGGTGTTTGCTGTACTGAAAAGGTAGTAAGACTTCTTACAGGTGTATCAAAGCTACCTCTTGCAAAGTTATCAAGGTAAATCGCCTTTTTCTTTTCATAGACCGTTAAAAGCTGGGGGAATGTTAAAGAGAAGCTGTCAAGACCTTTAAAAAGTACACCGTTTTCAAATTGTGCTTTGATTTCCTGACTAAAAAGCTTTGCTGCGGCGGTTGCTTTTTCTTTTACTGACGAGCTTTCGCAAACGAAAAATAAATCGTCCTCGCAATAGTCAAAAACAGTTGCAGGTCTATCGTATGCAAGTGAAAGATATTTATCAACCGATTGTAGCTTTACACCTGCGTTAAGTAATTCTAAATCTTTATTTAAAAGCTCTTTTGCTTTTTTTGAGCCTTTTCCAGAAACGGTAGAAACATAGCCTTCAATTTTTTCTTTTAATGCTTCATCACTATCAAAAACTATTTCCGTAGAGGGCGTTATTTCGCAAAAATCAAGGCTGTCGGTACGTCTTTGGGTTGAAATATCAAAAAGAGAAATAGTATCAACGTTGTCGCCCCAAAGCTCAATTCTTACGGGTTGAGCTGAATCGGGAGGGAAAAAGTCTACAATACCGCCTCTTACGGCAAACTGTCCTACACCCTCAACGCTATCGGCTCTTTTAAAGCCTGCACTAACAAGAAGCTGAATAAGCTTTTCTGTAGTTATTTCCGTATCATAATCAATTTTGAAGGTTCGTTTTTTAAGCTCTTCGGGGGGGAGAGTAAACTGCATTGCCGATTCAACCGAGCAGGCAATAACAGAGTAATCGTTATTAAGAATACTGCAAAGAGCCTTTATTCTCAGTTGTTCATATTCTCTTGATTGCCCTTGAGAAGTATTGAAAATAAAATCTCTTGCAGGGTAAAAAATTGCTTTTTTGCCCGTGGGTAATAATTCGTTTATATCAGATGCAAATTTTCTTGCCGAATTTTCGTCGGGAAGCACAACAACAGCTCTGCGAGAAAGCTCGTCGCAGAGTGAATGAACAAGATGCGCTTTCGGTGTAGGGGGAAGCCCCGTTATTCCTGCGGGGCACAACCCCGATTCAATATACCGTAAAACATCCTTGTATTGTATGCAGTTTTTAAGAAGCTTTGAATAGCAAGACATAAAAACCTCAAATTTAGACATGGCTACCTTAAAGTAGCCTTTTAATTAACTGTTGAATTTAGACATAGCTCCCTCAAGGTCGCCTTTTACAATGTATTCAAGAGAGTCACAGGCCTTGCCTAACGCCTCTTTAACAAGGGGGATATCTTTTTTGGGGAAGTTACTTAACACCCAATCGGCTAAATCATAGTCAGGGTGGGGCTTTGCGCCTACACCGATTTTGATTCGTGGGAAATTTTCCGAGCCTAAATGAGCAATAATGCTTTTGATTCCGTTGTGACCGCCGGCAGAGCCTTTTCTTCTTATGCGGAGCTTACCCGGCTCCAGTGAAATATCATCATAAATTACGATGATATTTTCAGGCGGTATTTTATAAAATGTTGCACATTCACCAACCGCAACACCGCTATTGTTCATCATAGTCTGCGGTTTCATTACAAGCACCTTGCAGTTACCTATTTTAGTGTCACCGATAAGGGAGTGAAACTTTAACTTTTTAGCCGTAAAGCCTAGCTTATCCTCTAAATAAGTAACGCACAAAAAACCTGCATTGTGACGTGTGTTTTCGTGTTTTGTACCCGGATTTCCCAAGCCTACGATAAGATAATCATAGGTGGAATTTCCTGTTGCTTTTCTGAATTTATTAAACATAGCTTCTCCGTTTATTTGTCGTGTTGTCTTTGATACGGTTTTTTGATATTAACCCAGTTTTCTTTTACTGTCTGTCTGTTTCTTGCAACTGCAAGAGCATTATCGGGCACGTCCTCGGTAATTGTTGAGCCTGCAGCAGTAAATGCATTTTCACCAACGGTAACGGGAGCAACAAGGTTAGTGTTACAGCCGATAAAAGCACCGTCTTTAACTGTTGTGCGTGATTTGTTTCTTCCGTCATAGTTTACAGTTACGCATCCGCAACCGAAATTGACGTCTTTGCCCACGTCAGAATCACCTACGTAAAGAAGATGAGGCAATTTACTACCCTCGTCAACGGTGGAGTTTTTAACCTCAACAAAGTTACCTATATGAACGTTATCAGCGATTTTACAGTTGGGGCGAATATGCACAAAAGGACCTGCAGTAACACCCGAGCCGATTTGAGAGTTGTAGCTTTGAGTATTATTAAGCTTTGTGTTATTGCCAACCTCGCTATCGCAAATATAAGAGTTAGGACCGATAACGCAGCCTTTTCCTATTTTAGTTTCACCCATTAATATTGTGTTAGGAAGAATAACGGTGTCAGCACCTACAGTAACGGTTTTATCAACAATTATACCGTCAAAGCAAGGGATTTCTACACCGAGAGTTAGAAGCCTTTCAAGGATTTCTAATCTTTCTTCATTGTTTATCATAAACGAAAACTCCTTTTTGTAACGATTCTCGTACAACAAAATATTCTATCATATTTTATGCGGTTTTTCAAGTTTTTAGCCACCGTAAGCTTAAGATAAAACAAATATATGTAATTATTATATTATAATACAGTAAATTTTTTAAAAAACTATTGATACTTTTTCATTTTTCTGCGATAATAAAGTGTCAAATTATACAATCGGGTCAGATTGGAGTTTTTTTATGGATTACGATTACAATAAGCTTGCTCAACTGCTTTTCCCTGACGTAACGGGTACAGTTGAGGATTTAGAACAAAAATACCCCGAAAGACAGCTTAAAGAGGGGGCTCGTGTTACACGTTTTGCTCCAAGTCCTACGGGATATCTTCACATCGGCGGTCTTTTCGGTGCACTCGTTGACGTGCTTACCGCAAAGGCAACGGACGGTGTAGCTTACCTTCGTGTTGAAGATACTGATAAGAAACGTGAAATCGACGATGGCGTTTCTGCTATTATCAACGGTTTTGCTTCATTCGGTATTGATTTTGATGAAGGTGTTACCGGCTTTAATACAGAAAAAGGTGCTTACGGTCCTTACACTCAAAGTCAACGTGCAGAGATTTACCATATCGTTGCAAAAGAGTTAGTTGAGAAAGGTCTTGCTTATCCTTGCTTCTGTACTGCAGAGGAGCTTTCCGATATTCGTGCAGAGCAGGAAAAGGGCGATGCACTTATTTGGGGCTACTTCGGTAAATGGGCTAAATGTCGCAACCTTTCTTATGAAGAAATTGAAGAGAATATAAAAGCGGGTAAGCCCTACGTGCTTCGTTTCCGTTCAAACGGTCAGGAGGATAAGAGAATTTTCTTTGACGATATTATTCGCGGTAAAATTGAAATGCCCGAAAATATTATCGACGAGGTTCTTTTAAAGTCAGACGGTATCCCTACCTATCACTTCGCTCATGCTTGCGATGACCATTTTATGAGAACAACCCACGTTATTCGTGGTGAGGAATGGATATCCTCAGTGCCTAAGCATATTGCTCTTTTCAAGGCTTGCGGATTTAAGGTTCCTAAATACGCTCATACACCTCAGGTTATGAAAATCGACGAAGATGACGGCACAAAACGTAAGCTTTCAAAGCGTAAAGACCCTGAAGCAGCAGTGAGTTACTTTGTTGAAGAGGGCTTCCCAAAAGAAAGCCTTATCGAGTATCTTCTTACTCTTCTTAACTCAAACTTTGAGGATTGGCGCAGAGCAAACCCCACCGCAGATGCTTTCTCATTCCCCTTTAATTTAAAGAAAATGAGTCCCAGCGGATGCCTTTTTGACCTTGTAAAGCTTAATGACGTCAGCAAAAACGTTATTTCTGTTATGACTGCAGAAACGGTTTATAATTATATTGCTGACTGGGCAGAGAAATATGATGAAGACTTCTTTAAAGTGTTTACTCAGGACCCCGATCGCTCAAAAGCAATGGTAAATATCGACAGAGAAAGTCCCAAGCCCCGTAAGGATATTGCAAAATGGAGCGAGGTTAAAGAATATTTCTCATATCTCTTTGATGAATATTATGAACCCGATTTCCAGCTTCCCGAGAACATTTCAAAAGAGGATGCAAAAGCAATCCTTACAAAATATCTTGAGGTTTATTCGGCTGATGATGATAAGGATCAGTGGTTCTCAAAAATAAAAGATATTTGCGAGCCATTAGGTTTCACTCCCAACGTTAAAGAGTATAAGAAAACTCCCGAGCTTTTCAAAGGTCACGTTGGTGACGTTTCAACAATTATTCGTATTGCAGTTACTTCAAGAAAAAATACTCCTGACCTTTGCTCAATTATGAAGCTTTTAGGTAAGGATAAGGTTAACGGCAGAATCAGTGCAGTTATTAAATCACTTTGATATATACTTCTAAGGAGAAATCAAAATGGAAGAAATTAAAACAGAGAATATTTCCAACTTTATTCACGATATTATCGATGAAGAATTAAGAACGGGCGTTAACACCAAGGTGCAGACCCGTTTCCCTCCGGAGCCTAACGGATATCTTCATATCGGTCACGCAAAGGCTATCTGCATTGACTTTACAACGGCTATGAAATACGGCGGTGTTTGTAATCTTCGTCTTGACGATACAAACCCTGCGAAAGAAGATATCGAATACGTTGAGTCAATTAAAGAAGATATAGAGTGGCTCGGCTTTAAATGGGATAAATGTCTTTATGCATCAAGCTATTTCGATTTTCTTTACGAATGTGCAATAAAGCTTATTAAAGACGGTAAGGCTTACGTTGACGACCTTACTGCAGAGCAGATGAGAGAATACAGAGGTACTCTTACAGAGCCCGGTAAAAACAGTCCCTACCGTGACAGAAGCGTTGAGGAAAACCTTGACCTTTTCAAGAGAATGACTGACGGCGAATTTCCCGACGGTGCAAAGGTTTTACGTGCAAAAATTGATATGGCGTCACCTAATATGAATATGCGTGACCCCGCTATTTACAGAATTCTTCACGTTGACCATCATCAGACGGGTAACAAGTGGTGTGTTTACCCCATTTATGACTTTGCTCATCCTCTTTCAGATGCTCGCGAGGGCGTAACCTATTCACTTTGCTCTCTTGAATTTGAAAACCACAGACCTCTTTACAACTGGTTTATTGAGCAGATTGGCTTTGAAGAGCCTCCGAGACAGATTGAGTTTGCCCGTCTTAACCTTAACTACTGCATTACAAGTAAGAGAAGAAATATTCGTCTTGTTACCGATAACCTTGTCAGCGGTTGGGATGATCCCCGAATGGCTACAATTTGCGGTATGAGAAGAAGAGGCTATCCTGCAAAGGCACTTCGCAACTTTATCGAAAAGGTTGGCGTTTCAAAGGCTTATAGTGTTGTTGATTACGGTCTTCTTGAATCCTGCGTAAGAGATGAGCTTAATGCGCAAGCTCCCAGAGCAATGGCAGTCCTTGATCCGCTTAAGGTTATTATTGATAACTATCCCGAAAATCAGACTGAAGAGATTGAGGTTGAGGTACATCCCGAAAAACCCGAGCTTGGCAAAAAGACTATTACTTTCGGTAAAGAGATTTACGTTGAAAAATCAGACTTTATGATTGAACCTGTTAAAAAGTATTTCAGACTCTTCCCCGGCAACGAGGTTAGACTTAAGGGTGCGTATTTCATCACCTGTAACTCTTATGAAACTGATGAAAACGGCAACGTTACAGCTCTTCACTGTACCTATGACCCCGAAACAAAGGGTGGTAACGCTCCCGATGGAAGAAAGGTTAAGGGTACGATTCATTGGGCAGGTCCTAAAGCATTTAAAGCAGAGGTTCGTCTTTACGACAGACTTTTCAATGTTGAAGACCCTGCAGGTGTACCCGACGATGAATTTGTAAATGCTATTAACCCTGAATCACTTATAGTTCTTAAGGATTGCCTTATCGAAGAAGGTCTTAAGGATGCAAAATATCTTGATTCATTCCAGTTTATGAGAAACGGTTATTTCTGTGTTGATAAGGATTCAACTCCTGAAAACCCCGTTTTCAACAGAACAGTTCAGCTTAACTCCTCCTGGAAATAATTAAAAGGCAAGGTAATTAAAATGAAGTACGTTTATAAAATAGTTGCGGCATTAGGTGCGATATCAGTTATTCCAATGCTTGGATTTTTAAAAATCTTCTATTATAAAGCATCATCTGTAGCAGTTCAGATTCTCGCTTTCATTGCAAATATGAAAGGCAATGCTGATATGGAAGAAATTCTTGCCGAGAACGGCGGTAATCTTCCTGAAAATATTGCGGACACAATGTCTATTTATGATTTGGCAGGCCTTTTAGATTTTTCTCAAGGCTTTTCAAGCGATGCTGTAGGAGATAAGTTTGATTTGTTAATTGTTCCAGGTATCGTTTTGGGCGTAATAGCAGTGATGTTGGTCATTTGTGCAATAGTTACTGCAGTATTCGCTTTTGCTGCAAAAAATAACAGAATGGTTATTTATTCATCAGTTTGCGGTATAGGTCTTACTTTTATGTTTTCAAAGGCTTTTGAAGCAGTTGCAGCACCCTTCCTTGACCAGTCAATAAGCCTTAGCACGATTTTAGATAGTGCGTGGGCATCATTTTTAGGCGAAATTGAAGTTATGACGTTGACAAACGAGTTTTGGTTTATTGCAGTTGTTTTTCTTGCAGTAATTGTTTGGACTGTTTTGTACAACATAACACTTCCCGAAAACGAGAAAAAAGAAAGAAAGCTTATGCTTGGTGAGGAAGACTAATGATTTACGATAAGGTTGAAAATATGGGCTTGTATTTCAACAAGCTTACAGGCTTTGAAAAGGTTGAAGAAGAGTATAATAAATTTTGTCAATCACCCATCAAAGAGGGCAGAATTGATATTGACGGTGACAATATGTGGTGTAACGTTGCTTCTTACGAGGTAAGCGGTGACGGTCCTCTTAAATACGAGGCCCACAGAGAATATGCTGACGTTCAGATTATGTTCGACGGTGAAGAAAATTTCGGTTGGGCAAATATAAAAGAATGCAATATTACAGAAG
Organism: Acutalibacteraceae bacterium; assembly: GCA_045605825.1. Classification (GTDB taxonomy): domain Bacteria; phylum Bacillota; class Clostridia; order Oscillospirales; family Acutalibacteraceae; genus DTU089. The sequence goes on along the minus strand of JAZUQS010000041.1, from coordinate 4,661 downwards.
ATTTTAAAGATGGTTGCGATATTGCATTTATGACCTGCGAAAACGGTCAGTTGTTTGCTTTAAGAAAAGGTTACTTTGCTGTTTTCTTCCCCGAGGATGCTCACGCACCTTGCAGAAAAAGTGAGAACTCAGACAAAGCTCACAAATTAGTTTTCAAAGTTAAATTATAATCGTTAAGATGATTAAAGAGGAGCCAAGGCTATTGCTTTGACTCCTCTTTTAAATTTATTTGTTTAGTCCATCATATTATTTATTTGATTTTCGGTATCCTTTGCCCAAGGGTATTGCTCCATATATTTACCGAAATATTTTACACGGTCACTTTTGCCGTTTTCAAGGAAATCGTAGTAATCGCAAGCAAATTTGCTTTTATCAATACTTCTCTGATTTCTGTTATCAATAAGAATATCTATAATTCCTGCTTCTTCCAAAGAAGTTCTTAAGGATTTTAAAACCTTTCTGAAAAGCGATTGTACGGTTTCATCGTATTTTCTGCCTTCCCATAAAATTGCAATAGCCTGTTCAGTGTTTACAACACCGCCGTTTCTGTCAACAAGAATGGCGAGTAGCTCTTTTGATTTTGCGCTTGGGAATGAAACGGATTTTCCGTCTACAAATACGTCAAAGAAGCCGAAGGTTTTTATAAACACGTGGTTTTCGGCAACAACGTCACGTACAAGAAGAGCCTTATTATACGCTCTTTTAATATCATCAGGCTCGTAAGGCTTCATAACATAGTCAACAGCATCTACTCCGAAGGCTTCTAAAGCATAGTTGCCGTAGCCTGTTGCAAAAATTATTCTTGCATTAGGGCAAATTGCTTTTATTCGTTTTGCCAGCTCTATCCCCTTAATTACTGGCATTTCAATATCAAGAAAAGCGATATCTATTTTGTTAGTGGCAACAAAGCTTAATGCATCAAGAGGGTTATTGAATTTAATAATTTCATCAGTAATACCTAACTCTCGACAAGTGTCTACGAAATCTTCAAGAGCAAGTAATTCGTCGTCTACGGCAATTATTCTCATTTAAATATCCTCCTTTGGTATTGTGATAACTGTTTTGGTGCCTTCGTTTAAAACGCTGGTAACCTCAACTGTAGCATTTAACATTTGGCTTAATCTTTGTTTAATGTTTTTTATTCCTACGTGTGAGCGTCCGTCATCCTCAGGGGGCTTCGTTGTATCAAAGCCTACACCGTTATCCTCGATAACAATAATTGCATTTTTATCATCCTCGTATGACGTTACTTTTACAAAACCGCCCTCGGGGCGTTGATTAACACCGTGTTTAATTGAGTTTTCAACGATAGGCTGAATTGTTAACGGCGGAATATTAAAAGAGTCATATTGTATATCATAAATAACATTAAGTCTTTCGCCAAATCTCAACGATTCAATAGTAGTGTAGTTTTTTACATGTTCAATCTCTTTAGAAAACGGAATTGGCTCTTTTTGAGTAAGCGAATCCATATTTGCTCTTAAATAGCTTGAGAATTTTACTATTGCTGTTTCTGCAGTTTTCGGGTCTTTTTTTATCAGGTATTTTATTGTGTTAAGAGCATTATATAAGAAATGAGGTTGAATCTGGCTTATCATTAATGTCATATTCAATTCGCTTAATTCTTTTGAAAGCTCTGCAGTTTTTTGAGCCTGCTGATAAAGCTTAACGGTATTTATTGTATGAATAAATACCATACATGAAATGAATACTGTACAACCAAACGGCATAATAAAAGAAACGTTTTCCGAAATAAAACCGTTGAGATAATAATTATCTATAACTATGGTTGCGGCGGTTATACAGTAGGAAACAAGGTAAATAACTGATGTTTTTTTCTTGTTTATTACAGCCTCTGAAATTTTGTAAATTATCAGAGCATCTACGATATATGCTACAGCCTGAAGACGTACATAAGCGTTTGTGATATATATATAATCGTAGAAAATATACGGAACAAATGCACAAATAAGGAAAAGTGCAGAAATAAGGAAAAGCGTTCTGTAATGTATCTTCAAATCAAGCACAGAGCTTATATACATTAACATAGAAAGCTTTATAATATACGTTGACACGTAAACTAATGACGTTGTAATCTCGTAGTCAAGATTACCGAAAAGCATATAAGAGCCTGCATAACCTTCGTACGAAATAAGCATTCTGAATATAAAGGTTATACATAAAACAACAAGCCAGAATTGACTGCCGAGGCGTTTTCGCATAATTCCTAAAAGAAGAGTGCTTAACGCAAAAAATACGGTTGTTCCTATAAAAAGATATCTTACTGCAAGTGCGGTAGTTTGATGGGATTGAAAGTGTGAATACGTGCTAAGCACGGGGATAGAGGTTAAACCGCTTGAATAGGAGCATTTCACCTCAACAACAACCTCATAAAATTCATTATCTGACTTTGTAAGTGAAAAGGGTTGAGAATATCTTACAGCATTATTTACGTTGTAATTACCTTTCGGTAAAGTTCTGCTTGAAAAAACACATTCACCGTCGATAAATACACGGCAAAGCCCCGATAGGTTAGGCACGCTTATAATAATAGGTTGAGAAGAATTAATGTTTTTTAAATAAGTTCTGTAGCTTGCTATACCGCCTGTTGAGTTTTTTGCCTCAGAGGATTCGTAGGTTGTCCACGATGACGGTACTTGAACGTACATATCAGCCTGAACATCGGTAAGCTTTTCGGAAATTATATGCTTATCCCAAAAGAATTCCCAAGCACCTGTAAGATAAATTTCTCGCTCGTCAGCAACGTTGTATTCTGATAAATTCCCACCGTTTTCGGTAAGATTTATTTTATTGAACGTGTTGGGAAAATTATTTGATAAAAACGGGAGAATAAAAGCCGAAACTAATGTAAGAAAAATTGCAAAAAAAGCTAAAAGGTTAATTTTGAAGCGTTTCGACATTATTTTCACCGCCTTTTTATAAATATAGAATAATTATACCTTATAAACGAGAACAAATCAACAAGAAATTGAGAAAACAACGTGATTGTTTCGGGAATATGGTGACAGACTTGACGAAACGTGAAAATTGAGTTAAAATACTCCTCGGTAAAATGGGCAGTCGCAGATGTACCGTAAGGTACAGATGAGGAAAGTCCGGGCATCATACGGCAGGGTAACGGCTAACGGCCGCCGAGGGAAACCTTAGGGATAGTGCAACAGAGATATACCGCCGATTTTTTCGGTAAGGGTGGAAAGGCGAGGTAAGAGCTCACCGGGGCATTGGAGACAGTGCTGCCATGTAAACCCTACCCGATGCAACACCGACAGGGGAGTCAGCCGGACAGCGATTTCGCAACCCCGACGGGTGGCTAGAGCCACGTGGCAACATTTGGCGTAGATAGATGACTGCCTTAAACGACAGAACCCGGCTTACAGTTTTACCTTTTGGGGCTAATTTTTGTGTCTTACTTGATTTGCTTCTCTCGGCGTATCTTTATACGCCTTCGTTCAGCAAATCCTCGTAATACACTAAAAATTAGCCCCAAAAACTTTTTGTAAAGTAATTTTTTTATTCGCTGTATATTTACAGCTTTGTTCAATAAATCGGCGTAATATACTAGAAACTATCTTGAAAATTTTAGGGAGTTTCATACCAATTCTACGATTCATAGGTTGACCGCTTTTGCTTTGATAAGCTATAATTATTACAGTAAGGCGGTGATATTATGGACTCAAAAAGCTGTGGGGATTTTATTTATGAATTGCGAAAAGAAAAGAAGCTTACCCAAAAGGAATTAGCAGAAAAGCTGAACGTATCAGATAAAGCAATTTCTCGTTGGGAGACAGGGAAAGGCTTCCCTGACGTAAATTCTCTTATGGGATTAAGCGAATTGTTTAGCGTTACGGTTAACGAGCTTTTAGCAGGAAAACGAATTGGCAATGATAATTTGAATGAGATTGTAGAAGAGAACGTTATACAAGTTATTGAATCAAAAGAAAAGGCAGTAAAAAAGAAAAAAGTTCAAATGGTTTTTTGCTCCGTTTTGTTTTTAATAATTTTATTGCCACCGGCAATCCCTACGGTTGTTTACCTTTTTGACGTAATTATTTCGTGTATATCCTTTGAAAATCTCGCTGAATTCATAGGCTTGTTAACTGTTTCAATTCTTCTGCTCGCATCAGGCTTTGCTGTGAAAAAAGGTCATATATCGCTTTTACATTCATATCATTACAAAAACGTTGTTGACCGTGAGGAATATTGCAATTCTATGGGTAAATGTATTATATCTATGGGTCTTTTACTTTTCGTTTGCAGTTTCACATCATTGTTTCCTGCAATTCATTTAATTGAAGTTGTAGGAAAAGTGATTTTACTTGTAGGCTGTATAATAGACGTCGCTTTCCTCTTTAAATATCAGTATAAATATAACGGTGGATTGTTTTAAATATGGGTTGTTATCGATCGGTACGTGTGCCCCTTAATCTGCCACTTGCCATTTACAATTTGCAATATAAAAACCGAGAGCATCAGCTCTCGGTTTTTATATCAAATGGCTTGTATCATTTAAAAACTTTAATTTGGTTTTAATAACCCCGTTTTCTTCAAGATAATTAACCAGAGTTACGCCCGTATTAAGATGAGAAAAGTTGAAGTTTTCTTTTAACGGGAAATCTAATGCGGCTAAAACTAAATAGCTA
>JAZUQS010000040.1:0-7948 GCA_045605825.1 Acutalibacteraceae bacterium | reverse complement strand
TGAGGTGACTTACAAGAAGAAAGGTTAGGAATAAATTCGGGATAGTAGTGCTCACAATACTTAACCCAACCGGGTGAGCAAGATGTGATAAGAGGAAGATTTTTGCCTTCCTTGAATCTACCAAGGAATTCTGTTGCTTCTTCCATAATTGTAAGGTCAGCTGCAAAGTTTGTATCAAATACGCGGTCAAAGCCGAGCATTTTAAGAGCAGCAACCATTTTACCTGTAACGATAGAGCCCATTTCATAGCCGAACTCTTCACCAAGACCTACACGAACTGCGGGAGCAGTCTGAACGATAACGTGCTTTGAGGGATCGTTGATAGCATCGAATACCTTCTGAGTATCGTCTCTTTCTGCAAGAGCACCTGTGGGACAAGCTGTAATACACTGACCGCAGGAGATACAAGCAACGTCACCAAGACCGTATTCAAAAGCAGAACCGATGTGAGTATCGAAACCACGAGCATTTGCACCGATAACCGATACAGCCTGAGTTTTATCACAAACTGCAACGCAACGACGGCAAAGAATACATTTTTCGTTATCACGGTACATATGAGAAGCACTTCTGTCGATTGAGTAGTTTACAAAATCACCTGCAAACTTATTCTCATCTTCAATGCCGTATTCGTGGCAAAGCTTCTGTAATTCACAGCTACCGCTTCTTACACAAGAAAGACATTCTTTCTTATGAGTTGAAAGGATAAGCTCAAGAGTAGTTTTTCTTGCTTCGATAACCTTGGGTGAGTTTGTGATGATTTCCATACCCTCGTTTACGGGGAATACACAAGCTGCAACAAGGCTTCTTGCACCTTTAACTTCAACAACACAAATACGGCAAGCACCGATTGCGTTGATTTCTTTAAGATAGCAAAGAGTAGGAATTTCAATACCTACTGAATGTGCGGCTTCAAGAATCGTAGAACCGGCAGGAACCTGATAATCAAAACCGTTAATTTTAATATTTACTGCATTTTCCATTATTAGTTCCTCCTTATTTACTTATAGCTTTAAACTTACAGTTGCCCATACAAACACCGCATTTAACACACTTATCTGTGTCAATTGTGAAGGATGCAAGCTTGTGACCGGGAGCAATGTAATCTGTTCTTGTGATAGCTTCAACAGGACAGTTTCTTGCACAAATACCGCAACCGATACATTTATCTGCATCAATCTTGAAGGTAAGAAGGTCTTTACATACGCCTGCGGGGCATTTTTTATCTACAACGTGAGCGATATATTCATCTTTGAAACGCTGGTATGTAGAAAGAACGGGGTTGGGAGCTGTCTGACCAAGACCGCAAAGAGAGTTTTCTTTGATGTAGTTGCAAAGCTTCTCCATTCTGTCAAGGTCTTCCATAGTACCTTTACCGCTTGTGATTTTCTCAAGAATTTCAAGAAGTCTTCTTGTACCAACACGGCAAGGAGTACATTTACCGCAAGATTCATCAACTGTAAACTTAAGGAAGAACTTAGCGATGTCAACCATACAATCGTCTTCGTCCATAACGATAAGACCGCCTGAACCCATCATAGCACCTTTAGCTACAAGGTTATCATAGTCAATCTCGATATCAAGAAGGTCTGCAGGAAGGCACCCGCCTGAAGGACCACCTGTCTGAGCAGCTTTAAACTTCTTACCGTTAGGAATACCGCCACCGATATCTTCAACGATTTCACGAAGTGTAGTACCCATAGGAACTTCAACAAGACCTGTATTATTGATTTTACCACCAAGAGCGAAAACCTTAGTACCCTTACTTGTTTCTGTACCCATTGAGTTGAAGAACTCAGCACCGTGAAGAATAATCTGAGGAATATTTGCGAAGGTTTCAACGTTATTTTCAGTAGTGGGTTTGCCAAAAAGACCCTTAACTGCCGGATAAGGAGGTCTGGGACGAGGCTCACCACGGTTACCTTCGATAGACGTCATAAGAGCAGTTTCTTCACCGCATACGAAAGCACCTGCACCAAGACGGATAAATAAATCAAAATCGAAGCCTGAGCCGAAGATGTTTTTGCCGAGAAGGCCGTATTCACGGGCATCGTCAATAGCCTTCTGTAAACGTTCAACAGCGATAGGATACTCTGCACGAACGTAAACGTAACCTTCAGTTGCGCCTGTTGCATAACCGCAGATTGTCATAGCTTCAACAAGACAGTGGGGGTCACCTTCAAGAACTGAACGGTCCATGAATGCACCGGGGTCACCTTCGTCAGCATTACATACAACGTATTTCTGATCTGCTTTGTTAGCAGCTGTAAAGCTCCATTTACGGCCTGTGGGGAATCCACCGCCGCCTCTACCGCGAAGGCCTGAATCAATAACAGTTTTGATAACGTCTTCGGGAGTCATTTCTGTAAGAGCCTTTGCAAGAGCTCTATAACCATCGTAAGCGATATACTCTTCGATATTTTCGGGGTCAATAACACCGCAGTTACGAAGAGCAACACGATGCTGCTTCTTATAGAAGTTTGTTTCATTCAAGGGTTTAACCGTCTCTTCAGTAACAGTCTCCTGATAAAGAAGTCTTTTAACAATTCTACCCTTAAGAAGATGCTCTTCAACGATTTCGGGAATATCTTCAACCTTAACCTCGCTGTAGAAGCAACCTTCGGGATATACAATCATAATCGGGCCGAGAGCACAAAGACCGAAGCAACCTGTTCTAACAACTTTGATTTCTTCTTCAAGGCCTTTTTCTTTAATGTTTTTTTCAAGTGCCTCAATAAGCTCTCCGCTATGGCTGGAGGTACATCCGGTACCGCCGCAGACAAGTACATGAGAACGATACATTCTTTTTTCCTCCTTATTCTGTAATTGCGCCTACAGTATATTCAATTACAGGCTTACCGTTTACGATGTGGTCTGTAACGATTTTAACTGCTTTTTCTGCATTAACCTGAACGTAAGTAACTTTTTCTTTACCGGGTTCAAAAACTTCAACGATAGGCTCGTACTGACACATACCGATACAGCCTGTCTGAGTAACGCTAACGTTCTTAACGTTTCTCTTTGCAATTTCGTCTGTAAGAGCTTTAAGAACGGGACGTGCACCTGCTGCGATACCGCAAGTAGCCATACCAACAACAATTCTGATACCGTCGTTACCGTCTGCATCACGTGCTGCAATCTGAGCCTGTGCTTTTTCTTTTATAGCAAGTAACTCTTCTAATGATTTCATATCATTCATTCCTTTCAATCAAATAACTGTTCCGTGTTTTCCCGTATATAGTCTTCAATCCAATTGATAACCGAAGGCTCCGAAAGCGGAACGCCGTCGAGAATCTTCTTAATATCAGCAGATTTGAAAACAAATTCTTTTTCATCAACGGAACGAGTGTAAACGAAATCTTTATCTTCATTCATTGAAACTATGGTTGAAACCGTAGCCTCTATATCGCCCAAAGGGGTAAAATCGATACTGTCCGTTTTAAACAGCGCATCAACTCTTGTACCCACGCCTAATTCAGAGGTTATTTTAAACGAGCCACCCGTCTGCTCCGCCGCAAGTTTGAAAAGAGGAATTCCCATTCCTACCTTTCTTGTGGTTCGGGTTGTAAAAAACGGGTCTTGAACGTTTTTGACTTGTTCGTCGCTCATTCCCTTACCGTTATCGTAAATACCGATAAGCAAGGTTTTTTCTGTAGTATTTTCTTTAACGAGAATCTCCGTTAAAGATGCTCCTGCAGATATTGAATTTTGGGCAATATCAAGAATGTTTAATGATAATTCACGCATAACACTCAGTTCATATATTTTGCAAGGATACCGGGTACGTCGTCTGCTGTAATTTTACCGTAAACTTCACCGTTAATTGTGAAAACGGGAGCAAGACCGCAAGCACCTATACAACGGCACTCTTCAAGAGAGAACTTGCCGTCTGCAGTACATTCGCCGGGTTCAATTCCGAGAATTTCACTGATTTTTTCTGTAATTTGCTGTGAACCTTTAACGTAGCAAGCAGTACCAAGACAAACAGAGATATCATATTCGCCTTTAGGTGAAAGCGAAAACTGTGCGTAGAAGGTTGCAACACCGTAAACTTTTTCAAGGGGTACGTCCATACCTTCTGCGATCATAACCTGTACTTCACGAGGAAGGTATCCGTAAATACCCTGTGCCTCCTGCATAACGTGCATAAGCTGGCTCTTATCAGATTTGCATTCTGCAATAACTGCATCAAGCTTTGCTTTCTGCTCAGGTGTACCGTTGAAAGGTATTGTGCTGATTTTCTTGAGCATTATTTTTCCTCCATTCAGAATATGTTAGTTTGCGGTAAAATCATATTTTACCACCTTACATACATTATGAATTATATCACAAATAACGCGTTGGTGTCCATAGAAAAAAACAACTTTTTCGACTTTTTTGATATTTTTTTAACATTTTTCTGTATTGCACAAAAACAACGATTATTTTTTTACATTTCTATTTTTTTAGAACGAAAAATTACCGCTTATTTTAATAGTATTTGTTTTGAAAATGTGATATAATTAAATGAACATATTCTCTTTTGGAGGAATTGATATGAAAATAAGTGAAATCAAAAACATTCTTGGCGCAGAGCTTATCTGCGGCGAGGAATTTCTTGAAAATGAAGTATTCACTGCTTGCGGCAGTGATATGATGAGCGACGTTCTTGCATATGTAAAAGAACAGGCTGTTCTTCTTTCAGGTCTTGTAAACCCACAGGTAGTACGAACTGCTGAAATGATGGATATGAAATGTATTGTTTTTGTAAGAGGCAAAAGACCTGATATTGATATGATTGACCTTGCTGAGCAACGCGACATTGTTCTTTTAGGCACCAAGCTTGAAATGTTTACCGCTTGCGGTCTTCTTTACAAAAACGGCCTCAAGGGAGGCAGTGGTATATAATGGAGCTTTTATCTTTACATTATGAAGTCAGCGGAACAGATTTCACCTGCGCCGGTGAGGCTTCCGGTAAAATCAAGAAAAATCTTAAGGAATTAGGCTTCCCTACAAACATAGTAAGAAACGTTGCAATTGCTGTTTACGAGGGTGAAATCAATATGGTTATTCACGGCGGTGGCGGTGTTATTGACGTTGAAATTCAACCTGATTGCATCTCAATAATTCTTGCTGACCAAGGCCCCGGTATACCCGACGTTTCTCTCGCTATGCAAGAGGGGTATTCTACCGCACCCGATAATGTACGCCAGTTAGGCTTCGGTGCAGGTATGGGTTTACCTAATATAAAAAAATATACTGACGAAATGATTATTGAAACAGAAGTCGGAAAAGGAACAACTATCAAATTAAAGGTTTTCGTAAACTGACTTCAAAATTACTGATAAACAAACAGAAAGGAACGTTTTTATGGAAACATATTTTCATTCGGTACGTCTTGATAAAGACAAGTGCCGAGGCTGTACTAACTGTTTAAAACGTTGCCCTACTGAAGCTATACGTGTGCGTAACGGAAAAGCAATAATTGTAAAAGAGCGTTGTATAGATTGCGGTGAATGTATAAGAGTTTGTCCTCACCATGCAAAATATGCAAATCGCGACTCATTAGAGCAAATTAATAACTACAAATATAAAATTGCACTTCCTGCACCTGCTCTTTACGGGCAATTTAACAACCTTGACGATGTAAATATAATCCTCAATGCACTCCCCTCTTTAGGTTTTGACAGTGTTTTTGAGGTATCAAAGGCTGCAGAGCTTATTTCAGAGGCAACACGAATATATATGGCGGAAAACAACCCTAAAAAGCCGGTTATCTCTTCCGCTTGCCCTGCGATAGTGCGTCTTATCAGAGTTTGCTTTCCCGAGCTTGTTGAAAACATTCTTCCCATAACCGCACCTGTTGATGAAGCGGGTAGGTTAGCAAGGGAAAAAGCAATGAAAATTACAGGCTTAAAGGCAGAAGAAATCGGTGTATTCTTTATTTCCCCCTGTCCTGCAAAAATCACTGCTATAAAAGAGCCTATCGGTATTGAAAAATCCCACGTTGACGGCGCAATAGCTATTAACGATATTTACCCCGTTTTATTAAAGGCTATGGAAAAACATAGTGAATATGATGAGCTTAAAGCACTTCACGAATCAGGCGTTATCGGCATCAGCTGGGCAACAAGCGGTGGCGAGGCTTCAGGCACTCTTAACGATAATGCTCTTGCCGCAGATGGTATTGAAAACTGTATGAAAATTCTTGAAGAGGTTGAAAGAGGAAACCTTGATTCAGTTGACTTCATTGAGCTTAACGCTTGTCAGGGCGGTTGCGTAGGTGGAAGCCTTACTTCTGAAAACCCCTTTATCGCAAAATCAAGATTGATGAAATTACGAAAATACAGTCCTATTTCCTGCAATCATCTTTCTACAAAAAAGGTACCTCAGGAACTGCTTTGCACAGAGCCGATTGAAGCTCGTGATGATGTTATGAAGCTTGCGGACAACGTAGCAGAGGCTATGGCAAGAATGAACAGAATGAAAGAGCTTCTCGCCGTATTTCCCGGTCTTGACTGTGGTACTTGCGGTACGCCAAGCTGCCGTGCACTTGCAGAAGACGTTGTAAGAGGCTTTACAACAGAGCATGATTGCGTTTTCAGAGCAAGACAGGAAATTCAGGAAATTGATAATAACGAGGAATTAGAAAGACTTATTCCCGCCCCATTCAGATTAGAGGAATGATATTATGACTGTAAAAAAACTTCAAGAAAAGCTTGAACTAACCTTTTTATGCGGTGAAGAAATTGCCGAAAGCAGAGAAGCAGAGGGCTGTTACTGCGGTGACCTTTTAAGCTGGGTAATGTCGAGAGCAAGCGAAAACGACGTATGGCTTACCGTTATGGGTAATATTAATTCTATCGGTGTTGCTGTGCTTGCAGACGTAGCTTGTATTGTGCTTACCGAAAACGCTTCGCTTGATGAGGATGCTAAAAAAAGAGCGTTAGAAAATGACGTTATAATTCTCACAACAAGCAAAAACTCTTATCAAATTGCTTCGGAGATTTCTAAGCTGATATGAAATTATACTACGATTTTCATATACATTCTTGTCTAAGCCCTTGCGGTGACGAGGATATGACACCGCAAAACATTGTTAATATGGCTAAGTTAATGGGCTTCGACGTAATTGCTCTTACTGACCATAACACAGCAAAAAACTGTCCCGCAGTGAAGACTGTTGCGGAAAAAGCAGGTATAACCTTTATACCGGGTATGGAGCTTTGCACCTCAGAGGAAGTACATATTGTATGCCTTTTTTACACTTTAGAGGATGCTCTTCGCTTTTCTGATTACGTCCATTCAACACTTCCACCTGTTAAAAACAAACCAAAGGTTTTCGGTGAGCAATTGATTTGCGATGAAAACGATAATGTTATCGGTCAAGAGGAAACGCTTTTAGTTACAGCAAGCAATATAAGCACTGCAAAGGTAGTTAAAACAGTTACCGAATACGGTGGAATATGTTACCCCGCCCATATTGACAGAAGTTCTTTTAGTATATTGTCAAACTTGGGTACTATTGATGAGTATTTCGGTTTTTCCTGTGCAGAAATTTTTGATATGAGTAAAGAGGCTGAATTAAAAGAAAAGCACCCTCATCTGAATAATTTAAAAATCATTTCAGATTCAGATGCTCACTATCTTGAGAATATGCGACTACCCGAACAAACTATTGAAGTTGAAGAAAATACAGTTAAAGTTATTCTTGATTATTTAAAATAAAACAACGAAGAAGGTCTGCGACAGTTTATCTCTGTCGCAGACCTTTAATTATAATATTGTTTAAAAAACAAATCTTAATAGTGTTTGGATTAACTATACAATCCATTCACCACATAATATTTGCTACCGTAATAATTTACATAACCTGTATAATCCCAAGCAATAGTACCGTTTTTAACGTAATACCATCCGCCCTCGTAGAAGCAAAGTGTATCACTATCCCAATTGATTTGACCGTTTT
>JAZUQS010000039.1:0-19905 GCA_045605825.1 Acutalibacteraceae bacterium | reverse complement strand
TTTTGCCCAAGTATATTATCACAAATGAGGACGGTTGTCAATGATTTTGAGAAAAAATTATTTATTTCCCGTTTATTATAATTGATATTTGTCTTTCTTTATGATATTATCTTCTTATAAACAGAAAAAGGAGGGGCAAATATGAATATATGGCACGATATTAACTCCGAAAGAATAAAGGTTGAAACCTTTGACGCTGTAGTTGAAATCAGTAAGGGCAGTAAAATGAAATACGAATTAGACAAGGAAACGGGTCTTCTTCGTCTTGACAGAGTTTTACACACCTCTACTCACTACCCTGCAAACTACGGCTTTATCCCTCGCACATACGCAAAGGATAACGACCCTCTTGACGTACTTGTTTTATGCTCTGAAAAAATACAGCCCATGTCAATCGTTGAATGCTACCCTATAGGCGTCATAACTATGCTTGACAACGGTGCGGCAGATGACAAGATAATCTCAATCCCCTTTAACGACCCCACTTACAACTCTTACAAAGATATCAGTCAGCTTCCTACTCACGTTTTTGATGAAATGAAGCACTTTTTCTCAGTGTATAAAACCCTTGAAAGTAAAGAAACTGCTATTGATGAAGTAAAGGGTGTGCTTGATGCTGTTTCTATAATAGAGGAAGCTATAAGAGAGTATAAAGAAAAGTTTGAAAATTAACAAAAAATAGTGTTTTTTATTAAAAAATATCTTGCATTTAAAATTTATTCGTGGTAATATATGTGAATGTATGATGCAAAAGAGGAGGTGTCACGTAGTGCCCAATATTAAATCAGCAAAGAAGAGAGTTATTGTTAATGCAACAAAGGCTGCAAGAAACAAAGCAACAAACTCTGCTCTTAAAACTGCTATCAAAAAAGCTAACGCAGCTATCGATTCTAACGATGCAGCAAAAGCTGAAGCTGTTAAGGTTGCTGTTAAGAAGATTGACCAGGCTGCTGCTAAAGGTCTTCTCCACAAGAACAACGCAGCTCACAAGAAATCACAGCTCGTTAACAAGCTTAATAAGGCTAACTAATTAACCTTAAAGAAAAACCCCCGCAACATAACGTTGCGGGGATTTCTTTTTATTTCATAGTATAGAAGCCAACTTTTTTCATTTACGCCGAACCGAGCAAAACACCGTATTCGCTTAAAGAAGTATTATTTCATAGTATAGAAGCCTACTTTTTTCATTACCTTATCAAGAGTTCTTTGTGAAATGCGAGTTGCAAGGTCTGCACCGTTTTTCATACATTCTTCAAGATATTTTTTATCGGCAATTAGTTCTTTGAAGCGAGCTTGAATGGGGGCAAGCTCGGCAACAACTGCTTCACCTACTGCAGTTTTAAAATCACCGTATCCCCTGCCCTCAAATTCTTTTTCAATTTCGTCAAAGGTTTTACCCGTGCAGCAAGAGTAAATTGTCATAAGGTTATTTATACCGTCTTTACCCTCTGCATATCTTACACAAGCTTCGCTATCAGTAACCGCACTTTTGATTTTCTTCATAATCACGTTAGGCTCGTCAAGCATTGAAATATATGATTTAGGGTTATCGTCTGATTTACTCATTTTCTTTGTGGGATCCTGAAGCGAAGTGATTTTCGCACCTGCTTTGCCTATAAATGGGTCAGGCATTTTAAGAACGTTACCGTAAATCATATTGAAACGGTCAACAATATTTCTAGCAAGCTCAAGATGCTGTTTCTGATCTGCACCGATAGGTACAAAATCAGCACCGTAAACGAGAATATCAGCCGCCATAAGAACGGGATAATCGAAAAGACCCACTGAAATATTACCGCCTAATTTTTGACTTTTTTCTTTAAATTGAGTCATTCTTGCAGCTTCACCGAACTGAGTGTAGCAGTTAAGAATCCAACCCAACTGAGCGTGAGTAGGCACATGACTTTGAACAAAAACAACATTTTTTTCAGGGTCAATACCTAAAGCAAGAAGAAGAGCGTAAAGCTCAAGTGTATTCTTTTTAAGCTGTGCAGGATTCTCACGGAAAGTGGGTACAGTAATTGAATGAAGGTCTGCAACACCGTAAAGGCAGTTATAGTCTTCACACATATTCTTCCAGTTTTTGAGCGCACCGAGGTAGTTACCTAAAGTAGGTGTACCCGTAGGCTGAATACAGCTTAAAACTATTTTTTTCTTTTCTGTTGTGTTTTCCATAATTGAATAATCTCCTGAGAGTTATGTGATTAAATATATTTTAGTATTAGAAAAGACCTGTAATTTTGCCGTTTTCGTCAACGTCTATCTTTTCTGCTGCAGGAACTTTAGGAAGACCGGGCATTGTCATAATATCGCCTGTAAGAACAACGATAAAGCCTGCACCTGCGGAAACCTTAAGGTTTCTTACTGTTACTTTAAAGCCTTCGGGAGCACCGAGCTTTAAGGGGTCGTCAGAGAAGCTATACTGAGTTTTAGCAATACATACGGGAAGATTACCGAAGCCGTCAGCCTTAAGAGAATCAAGCTGTTTCTTTGCATTTGTTGTAAACTCGATACCATCACCGCCGTAAACCTTTTTAACAACGGATTCGATTTTTTCTTCGATTGAAGAATCGCTTTCGTAAGAGAAGGTAAAGCTTGAGTTATCCTCTTCGTTACAAAGGCGAACAACCTCTTCTGCAAGCTCTGTGCCACCTTTACCGCCGTTAGCCCAAACGGTAGAAAGAACAGTATTAACACCAAGCTCTTTACATTTATTAATAATGAAATCGATTTCGTTATCTGTATCAGTGGGGAAACGGTTAACAGCAACAACGCAAGGAAGCTTATATACGTTTTTAATATTTGAAACGTGACGAAGAAGGTTAGGAATACCCTTTTCGAGTGCTTCAAGATTTTCTTCGCCTAATTGGTCTTTCTTAAGACCGCCGTGCATTTTGAGAGCTCTTACAGTTGCAACAACTACAACTGCTGAAGGTGTGAGCCCTGCGGCTCTGCACTTGATATCAAGGAATTTTTCTGCACCTAAATCTGCACCGAAGCCTGCTTCAGTAATAGCATAATCAGCAGTAGCCATAGCCATTTTAGTAGCAAGAACTGTATTACAACCGTGAGCAATGTTTGCGAAGGGACCGCCGTGAACAAATGCGGGTGTACCTTCAAGAGTCTGAACGAGGTTGGGTTTAACTGCATCTACAAGAAGAGCTGTCATAGCTCCCTGAGCCTTAATATCACCGCAAGTAACGGGTTTGCCGCTATAATCGTAAGCAACAACGATTCTTGCAAGACGTTCTTTAAGGTCAGTAATTGAGGTTGCAAGACAGAAAACAGCCATAATTTCACTAGCAACTGTAATATCAAAACCGTCTTCACGGGGAACACCGTTCATTCTGCCGCCGAGACCGTTAATAATATTTCTCAACTGTCTGTCATTCATATCAACGCAACGTTTCCATGTGATACGCTTAACGTCAATACCCAGAGCATTACCCTGCTGAATATGGTTATCAAGCATTGCAGCAAGAAGGTTATTGGCAGCACCTATAGCATGGAAGTCACCTGTAAAGTGAAGATTGATATCTTCCATAGGAACAACCTGAGCGTATCCGCCACCTGCAGCACCGCCCTTAACACCGAAAACAGGGCCGAGAGAGGGCTCACGAAGAGCAACGCAAGTGTTGTAACCGCAAAGATTCATAGCATCTGCAAGACCGATTGTGGTAGTTGTTTTACCCTCACCCGCAGGGGTAGGAGTAATAGCGGTAACAAGAACAAGCTTACCGTTTTTCTTTGCTTCTTTAAGATATGATAAATCAATCTTTGCTTTATACCATCCGTAAGGCTCAAGATATTTTTCGCTTACGCCTGCTTTTTTAGCAATTTCGGTAATAGGCTGCATTTTACAATTCTGGGCAATTTCAATGTCTGTAAGGTAACTCATTTTCATTCTCCTTCTTCACTGACGTTTAATTTTTCACGGCAAAGCCTTTTAAAAAACTCAAAATTTTCTTCACCGCATATATCGATATTATTTATAAGTGAATTTTGATAATCGTCAAAAAGCTTTTGTTTTTTTGACGGGCTTTTCGATTCTTCAATCTGCTTAACAAGCTCGGTAAAGGTTTCGTTTATAAAGCCTTTAATTATTCTGTCACGACGCTCGTTTATGTCGTTTAGCTGGTCAGTAGGACCGTTCCCTTCAAAACGCCAATAAGGCTCAATTTTAACAAGATTTTCAGTGCTTGAAATTAAATCCCTCATTGAACTGAAAAACACCTGCGGATGCTTCGTTGTATTAACGTTTCGGGCGGCATTCGCACCGATTTTAATGTTTTTTACAACGTAATTGTTGATTGCGGTGATAAGCAAATCATACGAGAGCATTTTTCTTGTTACGGGAATCGAAGATACAATTTTTTGAATTTCAATTCTTTCATCCCTGTCAAAATCACGGGGCTTATGAACATAGCCCTGTGGCTTTTCTTTTTTCTTAAAAAACATACCGATACATTCCTTTGCGAAATTACTTCTATTATAAAATTCTTTCCATAAAAAGTCAACAACAGGATTAAGGTTATTAGCCTTAATCCTGTTGTTTATTCTAATCTTCAATTTTAAATTTTATTTTATCGTTTTCACAGTAGCATTTTACTGTTTTATTCTCCGGTATTTTGCCCGACAGCTGCATAGTTGCAAGCTCATCTTCGATTTGTGAGGTTATCTCTCTTCGTAAAGGTCTTGCCCCGTAAATATCGTCGAAGCCCTTTTCTGAAATAAATTCAACCGCACTTTTTTCGAATGTAACGTTTATGCCGTTGTTTTTACACCGTAGCTTTAATTCGTTTAACATTCGCTCTGCAATTTCTTTTATTTCTTCTTTAGTAAGACGGTCAAAAATTATGATTTCATCAACTCGGTTTATAAATTCGGGCTTGAAATACTTTTTCACCTCGTCATTGACACTCTTTTTAAGATGCTCTTTTCTTGCTATATCATCTTTTTCGCCCGAAAAGCCTAAAGCAGATTTATTATTTGAGATTAGCTCTGCACCGATATTTGAGGTCATAATTATAACACTGTTTTTAAAATCCACCTTTCTGCCCGAGGTTTCGGTTAAAACTCCGTCCTCCATTACCTGAAGAAGCAAGTTAAAAACCTCTGTATCAGCCTTTTCAACTTCATCAAAAAGCACTATTGAATAAGGCTTTCTTTTAACTTTATCTGTTAATTGCCCTCCCTCTTCGAAGCCTACGTAACCGGGTGGCGAACCTATAAGGCGGGAAACGGAATGCTTTTCCATATATTCGGACATATCAATTTTAATAATCTGCTGTTCCGAGCCGAAAAGACAAACTGCAAGAGCCTTTGTTAACTCCGTTTTACCTACACCCGTAGGGCCTAAAAAGAGAAAAGAGCCTATAGGTCTGTTTGGGTTTTTAATACCCGCCCTTCCCCTTCTTATTGCTTTTGCTACTGCATTTACGGCTTCATTTTGCCCTACTATTCTTTTGTGAAGCTCGCTTTCAAGGCGGATAAGCTTTTCGCTTTCCTCTTCTGCAATCTGCGAAACGGGAATACCCGTCCAAGAGGAAACAACCTTCGCCACATCCTCGGCTTCAACGGTTTTTTCGTTATCAACTGCGGAATCACGCCACTGCCTTGTTTTAAACCGCAATTCATTAGTTGCGAGCTTTTCCTTATCACGAAGAGAAGCGGCAGCTTCAAAATCCTGATTATCAATAGCAATATGCTTTTGCTCTACAAGTTCTTTTAGCTTAAGCTCTAATGCCTTTATATTATCCGGCGGTGTAAGGCTTAAAAGACGCACCTTTGAAGATGCTTCGTCTATTAAATCTATTGCTTTATCGGGAAGAAAACGGTCTGTAATATATCTCGCACCGTAATCTACTGCGGCAATTATAGCTTCATCGGTGATTTTAACCTTATGATGCTTTTCATATTTTTCTCTTACACCGCAAAGCATTTCGATTGTACTTTCTCGGTCTGGCTCATCAACAATAATAGTTTGAAACCGCCTTTCAAGTGCAGCATCCTTTTCAATATATTTTCTGTATTCGTCAATTGTAGTTGCACCAACGAGCTGAATTTCCCCTCTTGTCAAAAAAGGTTTAAGAATATTTGCTGCATCTACCGCACCCTCGGCAGAGCCCGCACCGACAATATTGTGAAGCTCGTCAATAAAAAGAATCACGTTACCATCAGAGCAAACCTCGTCAATCATATTTTTAATTCTTTCTTCAAAGTCACCTCGGTATTTAGTACCCGCAACCATACAAGTCAGATCAACGCTTATGAGCCGCTTCCTTTTTAAAATATCAGGCACATCACCCTCGGCAATTTTTAAAGCAAGACCTTCGGCAATTGCAGTTTTACCTACGCCCGGCTCACCTATGAGGCATGGATTATTTTTACTTCTTCTGCAAAGGATTTCTATAACACGCTCAATCTCTTTATTTCTTGAAACTACGGGGTCAATTTCACCGTTTTCAGCAAGCTCGGTTAAATCTCTGCCATATTTTAATAGATTTTTCTTGCCCGTTTCTGTTTGTTTATGTTGCTTCGAATCTGCTAAATCACTGCTTGAAGCATCGCTGTTTATTTCATAAGGCATAACACCTAAGGCGATAATTATTTTACACCCTGCACTTTGACTTTCTCTTAAAAGTGCATTTAAAAGCTGTTGTGTACCCGATTCACCCATTGGTGCATTTTTACCCATAGTCAATGCATTTTCAATGATCTTTCGGCATCTTGGGGTAATATCGTCGGGGGTAAGGCTTGTAGGAAGACCTATTCCTACAGTTGCTTTCACCCTTTCCTCTGCCTTTTTTAACGTTATTTTTTTACCCGCAAGAATGGATGCGGATACCATTCTCATATCTGATAAAAGTCCTAAAAGCATATGCTCACTGCCGATATAGGTATGACCTAAATTTTCTGCGGTTTCCACCGCATAATTCAAGGCATTGTTGGCACTTTCGGTAAACCCTGTAAATCTATACATATAGCTCTCCTATTCGTTTTTTGTTAAAACTAAAGTTATAACGGTTAAATCGTCGTTTTTCTCGTCCTGATATCTTCTTATATTTTCGCAAAGCTCGCAGGTAAAGCCTCTTATATTACCACCTTTAAAATCTTTAAAGCTTTTTTTGAGATAAGGTAAATCCTCTTCCCTTACGCCGTCTGAAAACATTACTATTGCATCACCTACGCCAAGTGTCCCCGTGCCGCAGCTGATTTCGGTATTACTTAAAATCCCGAGAGGTAAAGAAGAAAACGATATATCAATAAGACGGTTATTTTTCTTAACTACTGAATCTGCCGCACCGCATTTATAAAACTCGGTATGACCCGTAAACAAATCGATAACTATTAAATCAAGAGTTACCGAGCATTCTTCACCGCTTTTTGAAATAAGAGATGTGTTTACGGTATTAATTGCGGCTTTTATACCGAAACCACCTTTAATAAGCTTTTCGAGAAGAGTTACTGCAAGACCTGATGTAAGTGCCGCCTTTGTTCCCGTGCCCATACCGTCGCAAATAACGGCATAAAAAAGGCCTTTCCCGTCTTCAAAGGTTGAAAAGGTATCACCCGAATATTTTTCACCGTTAGCACAAAACTGAACGCCTGCGTTCAACACCTTATATTCTGACTTTTCTTTATATACAAATCTGGTACATTCGCCCTGACGGTCAATTAAAGGCAACTCGAAGTTTCTGCTTGTTATAAGCTTTATTTGTTCACTTAAGGGACTTAACGTGATTTTGCCCTTTTGCGTTTTTATCTTTATTTCCACCGTCATTTTTTCAAGCTCGTTTATAACACAGCAGCATTCAAGCACCTGGAAAGAGCAATTCGTTGCAGCAGCTCTGATTCTCGCTGCGGTATCCATATCAAAGCAGATTTCTTTATCTAAATCCTCGCACAAGGAATCAAGAAGCGAAGAAACATTTACGAACTGCTCTGCAACTAAAGAATTCATTTCTTTAAATCGCATTTCGTTTTTTCTTCTTATTTTATATTCACCGTAAAGACGGTTAAAGCTACTTGCTACATTTTCAGTCCTTATGCAGCGAGCTGAAAACTGTTGGGGTACGGTTTTATATTCTAAATACACTCCTTCTTTTTTCATATTCAGCAAGGTGTTAAATGCATCTTGAGTATTCTCAAAAGACTCACCCCAACAAGAATCATACAAGCCACAAGAACCGCAAACACGTTCTTTAGTTTTTTTAGGAATGTAAGTAATATCGCTTTTTTCCGACTTTGACAAAGCATCGTTTACACTTGTTAAAGAGGAGCAGATTTCAGTTGAAACTGCAGATGCATTTTTAATTTTATAAAACATTTCGCTTTTCACCGTGTCTATTATCGGCGAGGTAACAGAAGGTTTCAAAACGCTTCTTATTTGCTCATCGAATTTATAGCTTAAGACTATAAAAACGAATGAAGCTATAAACGTTTCGATTATTACGTTGTAATTATCAAAAGTGTCATAAGACAATGCACCGACGGCTAAACCCGTAAAGATAAAGGCAACAACGCTTGCAATTCTGCCGAAGCCCGAAAACACGCCCGAAAGAAGCCCTCCGAATGAGTAAAAGCTTAGAAGAAACATATCTGCTCCCGAAAGACCCATTGTTATACCGCCACAGATACCGACGATAGCTCCGCCCGCTTCTTTAGTATAGTAACCGCAGGTTAATATAAGTAAGGTAATAACAATATGAACCGGATACACGCCGAATATATTTACGTTTCTTAAGGATAGAAGAAGTATCATTACAGAAATAAAAATAGCCGTTGCTTCTTTTGAGGTTAAGGAGGCTACTCCCCCTTTTAAACTTATTGAAGAAAAGCTTTTCATTAGTAAAAACGAGGTTACGCTACCTACTACGCTTTCAGCAAAGCAAAGCATAACCGAAAGAATTGATACACTATCAGCAAAGGCTATTGCAAGACCCGTTACAAAAAGGCAAACAAAAACGACAATTGACGGTGTTATGCTATTATCTCTTATAGGCTTAAAGGGTTTTAATGCAGTCATTATCACACATAACGCAAAAACCGCAGAGGTATACCTTAAAGCAGAAACGGAATCCAAAGCGAAAAACCAACCTACTATTGCACCTATGGAGGCTGTTAATGTTAAATCCTTTGAAACGCTTGCACTAAAAGCGATACCGAAAGGCGAAAACTCCTTATTAAATCCCGAGAAGCTAAAAAGCACGCCTAAAGCAAAGCTTACGGTATGCTTTATAACAGTTTTTTGAAGTGCTTTGTTTTTCTCTTTTTGCCATCTTCCGCTGTACACCCTTACAGCTTGTTTTACATTCATTTTTTTACTCCCGTTAAGAAAAATCTTATGAAGTCTATTGTAAATATATGGATATGTAAAAAAGGTCGGTATGTGTTGTACTTATATATATTTTTGTGGTATAATTTATATAAATTTGAATTATATTATCAAACGGTGACGAAAACTCATATTTCGTAAGAAATTTGTAATAATTTTATGACTATTTTTGTAATTTTGAATTGATATCCTTTAAGTGTAAAAGGGTTAGGGTGATTTTTATGTACAACGTTCTTATTTGTGACGACGATACGGCTATTCTTAAATCAATTGAAATTTATCTTAAAATGGAGGGCTACAATCCTCTTCTTGCCACAAACGGCAAAGAGGCTTTGAGCATTATCGAAAGCAATGAAGTGCACTGTGTTGTTCTCGATATTATGATGCCCGTTCTTGATGGGCTTGAAACCACTTTAAGAATAAGACAATCTAAGAATATACCTATCATTCTTCTTTCTGCAAAAAGCGAGGATACCGATAAAATAACGGGGCTTGGCTTTGGTGCAGACGATTACGTCACGAAACCGTTTAATCCGTTAGAGCTTACCGCAAGAGTTAAAAGCCAGATAAGACGTTATTGCTCTTTAGGTAGCCTTGAGAAAAAGCAAGGTGTTATCGTAAACGGCGGTCTTGCTATTGATACGGTTGCTCACGAAGTGACTGTTGACGGCGAAAGCGTAAAGCTTACCGCAACGGAATACGGTATAGTCGAATATCTTATGAAAAACCTTGGTTGTATTTTATCAACAACTCAGATTTACGAGGCGGTATGGGGTGAGCCCTGTATGGTTGGCGACAAAACCGTAACGGTACATATAAGACGCATAAGAGAAAAAATAGAAATCAACCCTAAGGAACCCAAATATTTAAAGGTGGTGTGGGGAATTGGATACAAAATTGAAAAAATCTAAATACAACCCGTTTTTAAAGGCAACAGCTATTATTTTAACTGTAGTTTTCGCCTTCCTTACGGGTTATCAAGGTCTTAACGCAATAAGAAAAGCATTGTTTTTCAACTGCACTGACGGAAACTTTTATCAAACGGAAGCCGTTCAGAGCTCGATGAGAAGCATTTTGTGGGACCTTCAAGCATTAAAGCCATATATTGGCATTTACTCCGACGATTTAACCTTTGAGGAATTTCGGGAAACCGATTACGCAAAAGAGCAAATTGCCATTTTTGACCAGCAGGAAGAAAGAGCAATTAAGCTTTTCAGAACGATTCAGGAATTAAAAAAATTAAAGCCGGAAAATACTGAAGATGTGACTGTTCCTCAACTTCAAAAATGGGTTATTGACGCAAACGGTAATTATTTCAATACTGAAACCGGCGAGGTTTGCACTCCCGACGAATATTATAATTACTACAACAACCCGGATGAAGAATTCAATGAATTCACCGATTACAGCGACAACGAAGAGGTAACCTCATTTTCTGTTGAATATTATCCTACAGAACCAAACGAAATAAGTAGTATACCTATAACTGACGAGGAGCTTTTCAAGCTTAAAGAATCATACGCTAATTTCGATGAATGGAACAACAAATATCAGCTTTTAAGAGCCCATATTTTCGGATTGGTTGACGATGCTACCAGCGAAGAAACTATTTCAGCAGAATTTGATAACAAACGTTATTGGCGTTTGGACGAGATTTACAATATCGAAATATACGACGTCAAAGAAAGCTTAAACAGATACGTTAACGTTGAGTATTTGGTTATAGATAATAAAACAGGTGCTTTTGTCACTAACTCTGAAAAAAGCAATGCTGATTTTATTAAAGATTTAACTAAGGGTGATTTGTATTTCATCAGGTTTGACGGCAATAAGCTTACTTCACCCCCTGCTATTCCTAACACGTCAACAAACTTTTCAAAATTCCTTTACGAAAGCGGTTTCTTTTATACAAGACCACTTGACGAGCAATATATCCGTGACTCTTTCACCGGTTACTCTCTCTACGTTAAATTAAATGAAAACGTTGTTCAAGGTGATAAATTCTTTAACATTGTAAATGCATTTAATAAGGTTGAGAGCAACAGCCTTGAAAGCTACGTTACGTCTGCTATTGCCTTTGCTGTAATTTCTATAGCCTGGTTTATTACCGCTTGTGTTTTCAGCGGAAAAAGAAAAGACGAATCTATAAAGCTTTCAGCAACTGACAAAATCCCCTTTATTGTTAACTTCCTTTTACACGGTGCATTACTTGTAATTGCAGGTGCAGGTGTTGTTATCGGTGTTGCATCAGATTTTTCATTAGATAACATTTTCAGTACCGGTGATGCAAACGCTCTTTTGTGGATAATTACCGACAAAACCTGTATATTCTTCGTAGGTCTTTGCTTCGCTGCTTTCTCACTTGTTTTATTAAACTTCGTGCTTTACATTGTAAGAAACTGCAAAGCCAGTACTTTTTCAAACAGATTTATAACCTCGTTTTCCGTTAAAAAGATTAAAAATGCTTACAAAGAAAGGCAGTCTTTAACAGAGTCCATAAAAAGCTTAAAAAGAAAAACAATAATTGCAATTTCAATATGGGCTGCAATAAACGTTGCACTTTCATTTTGCTGTTTAGTCGGCGGTGAAATTTTAATTATACCGATGGGTATATTTAACGTGCTTTGCGCGGTTTACATTTACCTTTATATAAGCGACGTTAACAGACTTATGGAAATTGCAGAGCAAATTAAATTCGGTAATTTCGACGTTAAAATCTTACCCGAAACATACGTAAAAGCCTTAAGACCCTTTGCAACTAATTTAAGAGATTGCCGTGACAGTATTCAAACGGCGGTTGACGAAGCAATAAAGGGTGAGCATTTAAAAACCGAGCTTATAACAAACGTTTCTCACGATTTAAAAACTCCCCTTACTTCAATCATCAACTACGTTTCACTTCTTAAAATGTGCGAAATTGAGGGCGAAGACGAAAAGAAATACATTGATATTCTTGACGAAAAATCAAAGAAACTCAAAAGACTTATCGAAGACCTTACGGAAGCGAGTAAAGCGACCTCGGGAAATATAAAAATGAATTTATCTGTTGTAAATCTTAACGAGCTTGCTTTACAAGCGGTTGGTGAAAACAGTGACGTGCTTGAAAATGCAGGACTTGACCTTGTGCTAACAGAAAGAGATACTGATATTTTCGTAAACGCTGACAGTCAGCACACATTCAGAATAATTGATAACCTTTTCTCAAATGCCCGTAAATACTCTCTCCCCGGTACAAGAGTTTACGTTGACGTTTACAAAGAAAATAACTACGGTGTATTATCAATCAAAAATATCAGCAAGGAAAAGCTCAACATCAACCCCGACGAGCTTACAGAAAGATTTGTCAGAGGTGATAATTCCCGTACTACAGACGGTAGCGGTCTGGGTCTTTCAATTGCCCAAAGCTTTGCAGAGCTTCAGGACGGTATATTTGATATTTCTATTGACGGTGATATGTTTAAAGCAACGATTAAATTACTTTTAAATAAGGAGCCAAAAGAAATAAAATCAGATACACCAAAAGAAGCTAAAACAGAATAAGTAACCAAATAAATAAAAGAAGCATCTACTGATTCTCGTCAGTAGATGCATTTTTTATAAATTATTATTCTCTTTTGCAGATTTAAAATGAAGCTCTTTTAAGCCCTCAACCTCATCGCAGATAGCCTTAAGGTTGCAGTTATCACAGTCAAACATTACGTTATTCATAACCTGATTTAAAGCTTCGGTTATTTCGTGATTTTTAACTGCAATAGCTTCTAATTCAGAAAAATCTGTTTTCGGGTCGGTAATAAAGATGACTCTTACCGCCTTTACTGTCGGATTTTCTTTATATTTTTTAATAAACAAATCGCCGATTTTTTCAAAGCTCATTCCGTTTTTTAAAGACTCTTTTGAAACCCTTACGGCTTCCTTATGAGTTCTTGAGGTAGACCTCATCATATACCCCTCGGGTGAGATATGATATTTTATAAAATCAAGCTTTTTTAAAAGGTCATACGTATCCTGCGTTTCGGCAATATCATCAACCTGAATTAAAGTAACTCTTGCAAATTTTCTGTTACTCTTAATATCACCTAAATCATCACCGAAAACAACGGTTTCATCAGTTAAAGGCGAGGTTGTAACAAGGTTAAAGCCTACACCGTCAAGCTCATATTTTGTAAAACGCTGTAAAAGCACCTGATTATAGCCTAAATCATTCCATGCAAGGCTTTCGTTATAAGGAAAGCTTTTACCCTTTAAACCGTCACAAACTTTAAAAAAACGGTCTGTTAACGAAGCAAAAAAATCCATTACAGTTTTTTATCCCTTTTCATATTGTCATAGTGCTTTTGAAGTGCATCGTAAACCTTTCTTACAAGCTTCATATCAAGGTTAAACCAATAAATTGCAAAGGTAACAAGGAATAGCACTACAATCACTGCCAGAATAATTAAAAATACTTCTAACATATCAATACTCCTTTGCCATACCCTTTTGACGAGCATACTCGGCTGCGCCTAAAGCACCCATAAGCTGAGGGTCGGTTGAAAGCTCAACAACCTTAATTTTAAGCACCTTTTCAATGGCTTTTTTAAGGCCGTCGTTTTTTGCACATCCACCCGTAAGAGTTATGCTATCGGTAACACCCGCTTTTTTAGCCATAACGAAGCATCTTTTTGCAACCGCCAACTGAATACCTGCAGCAATTTCATCCATAGGCTTACCCTCACCTACGAGAGAAATAACCTCGCTTTCAGCGAAAACAGTACACTGTGCGGTAATCGGGATAGTATTTTTAGCATTAAGCGAAAGCTTTGAAAACTCCGGAAGAGTCATTTCAAAGGCATTTGCCATTGCCTCGTAAAATCTACCCGTACCTGCGGCACACTTATCATTCATAGCAAAGTTTTTAACAGTACCGTCAGTATCAATTGAAATACCTTTAACGTCCTGACCGCCGATATCAATTATAGCTTTAACCTCTGGGTTTGTAACGTGAACACCCATTGCATGACAGCTGATTTCAGAAATATTTTCATCAGCAAAGGGCACTTTATTTCTACCGTAGCCCGTACCGATAAGATAGCTTAACTCTTCAGCAGAATTCAAGCCGTCAACCTGAGCAATTGCATCGTTAAGGGCAATTTCAGCACTTGCAACGGGATTGATTTTACTTCTGTTGGTTACGTTTGCAACCATTTTTCCGTTTTCATCAAGAATTACGCATTTTGTGTATGTAGAGCCTACATCACAACCACCAAAATATTTCATATCATTATTCTCCTTTACCAAGCTAAATCGTCTTCGAAATCAAGCAATGATTCATCAAGGGGCTTTTCCTGCAAAACAGTTTGCATATATTTATTAACCTGCTCTCGCATATCTCTTCTTGATATTGTGCGAGGGTCCATAAGGTCTTGCTTAACCCAAATAAAGTTAATATTACGCTCTCTTGCCTGGTCATCAAAAATACCTGTAAGACCGTCCATACCTTTACAGGAAATCTGGTCATACATAATAACGGTATCGGCATTGTATTCTTCTACAATTCGCCACAGCTCGTCAACAACGTTGCGGTAACCGCCTTTTGTATGCTTTCTCATAATTGAACGCTGATAAGTTTTTGCCAAATCCTTAAGGGATTGCTCTTTATCCTCGGTATCAATTTCAAGATAGGAAATCATAGTTTCCATATCCATAACGACGTTCATACCCCAACAGTTTTCAAGCCAGTTTGCAAAGCTTGTGTAATAGTTTGCAGGGCAAGACCAAACAACTGCTCTGTGACGCATCTCTTTAGATACGGGAGTTTTCTTTTCATAGGCTTTCATCATAATTTTATTGACCTTTTCGTCAACCTTTAAGAATTTCTCGTTAGAGCCACCTGAAAGGTTGAAGTAAAAGATTCTGTAAAGCCAGAAGCAAGCACCCGTCATCTGAGGATAAGGTGTTTTATTGATATCCCATTTCTGTCTTTCGTATTCGAGCTGTTTATTGTAATCCTTCATTCGTTTGAAGTAGGCATCCCAATCGAACTTTTCGCCCGTCTGGTCTTCAATAAACTTAATAAGTGATTTAATTTCTTCAACTGCATATTCCTGAACGTCTTCACCGTTGTAACGAAGCGGAACACCAAAGCAATGGGTAGGAAGATTAAGCCTTCTGTCAAGGAATGAAGAGTTCATAATTGAGCCGTCGCAAGGCATATTAGTACCTATCATACAGCAACCCATTTTAGGATAATCGTCTTCAATCGCAACACCCGCTTCAGCACTGGGAAGAGGGCAAACGTCAGCAGGTACACCGAAGCTTTCGGTAACCTCAAGATAAGGCGGTGTTATTTGCTGGTCAACCATTGAAGAGAGGAAAATCGGGAGCGTTTGCAAGGGAATAGGAATTAAATTCGGAAAGCCCGTAAACACTTCATTGGGAACGATTTCATCCATTAAAACAATTCTTTTTGAGAGCTTGTTGCCGGGGTTTATCTTTTCATCAGCTCTGAAAGAAATGTTAATAAGCTTTGTTGTATGCTTAACTATCATATTATAATGAAGATGAGCCATACGAAGCTGAGGACCTCGAAGACCTGCAACGTGCCTATCTACAAATGAGGGTGCAGAAAGATAAGAAGCCATCCAACGATATCGCCACAAGCCCTTTACGGTAGATATGGGTGCTTTAAGCACCATTTTAATCATATCTTTCCACGTGATGAGCCAACGGTAATAGTCATACATCGTATCTTTAAAGCCACGCCATTCTCTATGCTTGAGAATAGCGGTATGCTCTTTATAAAGCTTGCCGTAATCAGCCATTTTTGCTCATCTCCTTTGCTTTTTGAATCTTCTTTATTTCAAGACTTTCAACGAACGCCTGAACTCTTGTTCGAAGCTGACCTGATGCTGAAGCAGTATACTGACGGTCAACCGCAGCGGTAGGCACGCCGTAATCACCGCTCATAACGTAAGACGCAAGTGATCGCTCATAACCCCAATACTCACAGAATTTTAACTGCTCGTAAAGAACACCGTCTGCATGATACTCATCAACAAGCTTTTTAACATAATCTCTTCGCTCCTGAACTTTTTCATGGCTCATAAAACGGGGACACTGACTTGTTTTTAAGTAGTGAAGACAAATTTGAGTTAATACGTCTTTTTCTTTATCAATAATAATTTCTTGTCTGCCGGGTAAAGCACCAAAGCAAAATCTATCGGCTACAACAAGAGCACCGCTATCTTCAATAAGAGAGGTGAAATCGGGGTCATCCATTTCGGAGCCAACAACAACTATTTTAGCTCTGTAATTTTTCTTTTGGTCGGGCTCTCTTGTTTTTAATTCTCCGGCTGTTTCACGAAGTGCAGGAAGTATTAATGCCTTGGGGCAACAGTATGTAATAAGGTTTAAAATATGATACTCGTACCCCGTAATTCTCGGATTATCTTCTTTTCTGTACTCCCCTATTTCAGTCATAAGACGACAAACCTCGTTATGCTCTTCAACGGCTTTAAGAAGTGCCTCATCGGAAGTATCAACACCGTAAACTTCAGATAATTTATCAAGAATTTTAGTTCTTGTTTGGTTTACATAATGCTTTACGGTATGGTCTTCAATCTTAAAGGGTGCATCTAAAAAGGTTAAAAAGAATTTATCCTCAGGCACTAAATTAAGAAGCTCGAAATGCTCCGCAGTTCTATTCATTTCGGAGCAGGTTTCAGATGCTAACAGAGCATTAAGGAAGTTATAACCGCCCTCAATAGCACGCTCTAAAATAGCCTTAGAATAGCCACAAAGGAAGTTGCTCATATAATAAGTTGCAATATCCATTGAGCCAGTACGAGGAGCTCTGAGCCTTACAGAGAAGCAATTACCGCAGTTAAGCAAAACCTCGGGAATATGGTAACAGGTATAGCCTAAAGCAATTCCGCCGTCATTTTTTGCTTTTTTTACGAGCTCATTATTTGCTTCCTGTAATAAATTTTCAAATTCGTAAAGATGCTTTAAATCCTTCATAATTAAATTTCATCCTTTATTATTTCCATAGCTTTAAGTGCTTTTAAGGCACCGTGTACAACGTTTGAATCATCGGGTAAATTAAAGATGTTTTTACCCTCGATATCATATATAGCAAGGTTTTTGTCGGTTTCAATATATGATAAAACGGGAATTCCGTTTGTATCTATAAAATCAATAACGCTTTGGTCGGGAATTCTGTTTACAATAGCACCGATTTTTTTGTACATAACAAGCTCATCGGCAACGTCTTTAATAGTTGATATAACCTGTGTGCCTTTTTTACTTGCATCAGTTATAAGTAAAAGATGGGTAACCTTTTCCATAACTCTACGGTTAATTTGCTCAATACCCGCTTCACCGTCAATAACAACGAAATCAAATTCATCAGAAAGAATTTTGATAACCTCTTTAAGATATGAATTGATTTTGCAATAACAGCCTGCACTTTCAGGTCTGCCGACTGCTATGAAAGCGTAGCCGTCTGTTTCAACAAGTGCATCGAAAATCTTATAACGGGCATCACCTAAAAGCTCAACGGCTTCTTTAGTCTGACCGTCTTCAACAGAAGAGATAATCTCTTTTCTGATATCATCAATAGTTGTTTTAACCTCAATACCTAAAGCAGTTGAAAGACCAACCGCAGGGTCAGCATCAATAGCAAGAATTTTCTTATCAGGAAACGCTTTAACGAGAAGCTTTACAATAGTAGCGGAGATTGAGGTTTTACCTACCCCACCCTTACCCGAAAGGGCTATAATTGTTGAATTTGAAGACATAACAATCCCTCCATAATTTCGCTTGTTAATATTATATCATACAATATCTTTTTTTCAATAAGTAAATATGGACAAACTTGTTTGAAAACAGTCTTTTTGTCATTTGACAAAAAACCATGAGTAACTCAAACAAAAAGTGACGAAAACATTGTGTATTTCCTTGATTGTTTTGATTTGCAGATATGAAAATCTCGGAATTATTGAATTCCGAAGAATCTTATGATAAGATTTAAAATAGAAAGAAGGGTGATAATATGCAATCTGTAACTTCAAAAATCTTTATGGCTACTTTGCGTATAATATTTCATTCTCCATTGTCTGACAGTTCAAAAATATCTGACAATGCTGCAAAACTGACAAAAGATAAAAAGTCAAGATATAAACCCTCAAAGAACTTTACATATACAAAGCATTCTGTTGAAGATGTTAAATACGAAAAGATTATTAATAAGAATTGCAACACAGAAAAAGTAATATTGATGATTCACGGCGGTGGATTCAAAATTGAACTGAATGATTTTTACCGCAAGCTTGCCGAAAAATACAGTAATATGTTTTGTGGCGCAACCGTAATAAATGTTGACTACGGGAGATTTCCTGAACATCAACTCCCATCACAGATGTACGATGTCGTAAAAATATATTTGCATTTATTAGATGAGGGAATTAACAATTCAGATATTATAGTTATCGGTGACAGTGCAGGTGCCACATTGGCTATGACATCTTCATTATGGCTCAGAGATAACAACTACCCCTTACCCGGACATATTGTCTGCTTTTCTTTATGGGCAGATGCAACGTCAAGTGGTGATTCTAAAATTACAAATGCATATACTGACCCGTTTTATGGGATTGCGAAGCGTAAGAAAATAGAAGATAATCTTCATTTATTAAGAAGGATATCAAAATATGTTCTGAACGTTGATAGGACGGACCCATATATTTCACCCTTGTTCGGTAGTTTTGAAAAATTTCCTAAGGTAACATTGATATGCGGAACTGCAGAGTTGGATGAGAGCGACAGCGACAGAGTATATGATAAAATGAAAAATGCAAATATTGATGTTGAGCTTTACAAATTCGAGGGTATGTGCCATTGTTTTCAGTTGTTTTCATTTCTACCCGAAAGTAAAACAGCATATAAACTTGTAAAGCTGAGGATATTGGAGGATACAAAATGAAAATTCTTGATAATAGTGATAAACACTTATTACCCATTTTACCGGAGATTGTTTTAAAAGAATTGGGTAAGAATGCCGATAAGTTTAAGTTTATTGGTGGCGGTAGCTTTGGTAGAGTTTATAAGGCTGTGCTTTCCGATGGAAGAACTATTGCTATAAAGGCTTATCGAGTACAGGGTTCACAATATGAAGAAGCGGAGCAACTTAACCTACTGTCCAAAAATACAAGCGTAAAGATGCCCGAGGTTCTTTTTACTTATGAGGATGAAGATACTGCAATTTTAGCTATGAGCTTTTGCCCCGGACAGAATGTGTTAAATCCGATGTTCTTGTTTAAAAACAAGAGTCAGAAACAGAAATTTGCAGATGATGTCGTTTCAGGCATGCTTGAATGGCATAGCGTAACAAATGATAAATTTGGTTCTTTGTCAAACCCGATTTATGATAGTTGGTACGATTATTATAAGGAAGAAAAGCAGAAGCCATGGCTCTCTGCTTTGAAAGAATTATCAGATAACGGAAAGTTCAGCCGGAAGAAATTGCAACTCCTTATAGAAGCAACTGAACTTTGGGGCAAGCTACCCGAAGAAAACACAAGGCCTGTACT
>JAZUQS010000038.1:0-34192 GCA_045605825.1 Acutalibacteraceae bacterium | reverse complement strand
TGAGAAACTCTACTTCTTCACTCTTCACTATTACCTATTACTTAAGATTGGGGGTGTGTTTGATGCCGCGTATACCTGATGATTTTATTCAGCAAATAAGAGATGCTAACGATATCGAGTCTGTTATATCAAGCTACGTTGAATTGCGTAGAAGAGGAAAAAATTTAGTAGGCTTATGTCCTTTCCATAACGAAAAAACGCCGTCATTCACAGTTTACCCCGAAACCTCGTCTTATTTTTGTTTCGGTTGCGGTGCAGGTGGCGAGGTTATAAACTTTATAAGAAATATTGAAAATCTTGACTTCTTCGAAGCGGTCAAGCTTCTGGCTGATAGGTCGGGCTTAAAATTACCCGATGCACAGTATGACGATTCTACCGCAAATCTTCGCAGAAGAATTTACGAAGCAAACCGCGAAGCAGCAAGGTTTTATCACGAAACGCTTTTTACTGAAAAAGGTAAAGCACAGCTTGATTACCTTGTAAGAAGAAATATTTCACCTAAAATGATAAAGCATTTCGGTTTAGGTGCTGCCCCTGACGATTGGCATGCTTTAGAGGAGCATTTAAGGCAAAAGGGCTTTAAACAAAGTGAGCTTGTAGCGGCAAACCTTGTAAGATATACCGAGAAAAACGGTAAAAGATATTATTACGATGCTTTCAGAGCAAAGGTAATGTACCCCGTAATAGATTTAAGGGGTAACGTTGTTGCTTTTGGCGGTCGAGTGCTTGATAACAGCAAACCGAAATATATCAACACGTCCGATACGCTTGTGTATAAGAAAAGCAACGAGTTGTTTGCTCTAAACCTTGCTAAAAACGGCAACGATAGAAAATTAATTCTTTGTGAAGGCTATATGGATGTTATAGCTCTTCATCAAGCAGGCTACGGAAATGCAGTAGCGGGGCTCGGGACAGCCCTTACACCCGAACAGGTTTCTCTTATTTCAAGATACGCTGATGAAGTTGCTCTTTGCTATGACTCCGATGAAGCTGGGCAAAAAGCAGTGAGAGCAGCCCTTACACTGTTTTCAAAAACGGGTGTAAAAGTTAAGGTTATTAACCTTAGCGGTGGTAAAGACCCCGATGAAATAATAAGAGTTCACGGTAAGGAAATGTTCGCAAAGCTTCTTAATCAGGCGGATAACGATACCGAGTATAAGCTTTCAAGGTTAAGAGATAGGTATCCTACTGCTACCGATGACGGCAAAATTAACTTCTTGCGTGAAGCGGCTAAGGTGCTTGCTTTTACTGATTCGTTAGAAAGAGACGTTTATGCTATGCGTCTTGCCGATGAATTAGGCGTAAGTAAGGAAGCGATAATTCAGCAGATTTATTCTGTAAATAAAAAAGAGCAGTATAAAAAGGCTAAAAATGAATTAGCCGATGCTCAAAAACAAGCTAAAGAGCTTGAAAAAGCAGTTGACCCTCAAAGAATAAAAAATGTACGTGCGGCTAAAGCGGAGGATACAATCCTTATTTCGCTTCTAAATAACGGTGCATTTTATAAAAAGGTTAAGGACAAGCTTAGCCCCGACCTTTTTGTTACAACGGTCAACAAAAGGATTTTAGAGGTAATTATAGAGCGTCTTGAAAAGGACGAGAGTGTAGATATAACGTATCTTTCTCAGTATTTAACATCGGAAGAAGTAAGTGCAGTTGCAAGGTTGCTTGCAAATCAGGCGATGGTTTCAAATACTGTAAAAGAATGCGAAGACTGCATAACCGTTCTTGAGGATGAAAGACGAAAACGTGAAGCCCCAACACCCTCGCAAATGAGTGATGAAAGCTTCTTAGCGTTTTTCAGCTCTCTTAATAAAGACGATAATGATAATTAAAATGTGAAAAAGAAAGGTGATATTATAATGGAAGGCTGGGAGAAAAAACCGCAAATTAAAGCTTTGCTCGAAAAAGGTAAGGTAAGCGGCAAATTAGCAACACACGATATTGACAACGCTGTTCTTGAAATAGACGGCTTTGACGTTGACGATATCGAAAAGCTTTATGAGCTTATTGAAAGCAACAGTATTGAAATCATCGATGATATCGGTGATGAAATGCTCGATGCTCTTTCAATGGATATTGAATCTACAAAATCCCCTGATGAAGAAACACCTGCCGATGCAAAAGCAATGGCAATTGACGACCCTGTTAAAGTTTATCTTAAAGAAATCGGCCGCGTTCCGCTTCTTACTTCTGAGGAAGAAATTGAGCTTGCTATCCGTATTTCAGAAAACGATCAGGAAGCAAAAAGACGTCTTTCAGAAGCAAACCTTCGTCTTGTTGTTAGTATCGCAAAAAGATACGTTGGTAGAGGTATGCAGTTCCTTGACCTTATCCAAGAAGGTAATTTAGGTCTTATTAAAGCTGTTGATAAGTTCGACTATACAAAGGGCTTTAAATTCTCAACCTATGCTACCTGGTGGATTCGTCAGGCAATAACCCGTGCTATTGCTGACCAGGCAAGAACTATCCGTATTCCCGTTCATATGGTTGAAACTATCAATAAGGTTAAAAAGACTAACAGTCAGCTTCTTCACGAAAACGGCAGAGATCCGACCGCAGAAGAAATTGCAGAAAAGCTTGATATGCCCGTTGATAAGGTTCGTGAAATCTTAAGAGTAGCTCAGGAGCCCGTTTCTCTTGAAACACCCATCGGCGAAGAGGAGGATAGCCATCTTGGCGACTTCATTCCCGATGATGATGCTCAGGCACCCGTTGATGCAGCTTCAATGGCTCTTATGAGAGAGCAGTTAGCAGAAGTACTTAAAACACTTACTCCCAGAGAAGCAAGAGTTTTAAGCCTTCGTTATGGCCTTGAAGACGGCAACCCCAAAACTCTTGAAGAGGTTGGTAAAGAGTTTAACGTTACCCGTGAGCGTATCCGTCAGATTGAAGCAAAAGCCCTCAGAAAGCTTCGTCACCCCAGCCGCTCAAAGAAATTAAGAGATTTTCTTGATTGATTAATCGGAAACCTGCCTACCCGTATGGTCTAACTCATAACTATCCCAATAAATCAATTCACTGACGGTTACGAATTCGTAGCCGTCTTTTTCTAATTTTGAGAGTATTTTATCAAGTGCCTCGGGCGTGTTTTCAATTCCGTTGTGGAATAGAATAATTGACCCGTTCTGCACTTTTTCGGTTACTCGATTATACATTTCATCAACAGAAAGCATCTTCCAATCAAGGCTGTCAACACTTGATACAAAGGTAAATAAAAATAACTCTACGAATAAATTCATAGAGTTAAGTTTAATGTTTTATATGAGTTTTGAATATTTCTTTTAGGTGATCTGTAACACCATTTGCAGAATGTATTGTTGCAACCATAAGCTCATCAGTATCAATTTCTGAAAAGTTTATATCATAGCCACAAAAACGGATAAGTTGAGCTATGAATATTCTTTGTGTTCTTCCGTTGCCTTCTCTGAAGGGATGAAGCATATTTGTTGAACAATAAAAATCAACAATATTTTCAACAAAGTCTTCAAAATCAAGGTTTCTGAAATAGTTGAATCTTTTAAGTCTGTCAAAACAAGCTATCGCAACTGTTTCGATATTTTCAGCACAAGTGAAATTTGTTCCTTTTTTAGAAATATCAACAGTTCTTATTTTTCCTGCCCATTCATATAAATCTTCAAATAAATATTGGTGTATTTGTTTGTAGTGTTCAAAATCGAAAGAAGCACGTATAGGATTTCTTTCCAATTCAGCAATTTTAGCTAATGTAATGCTTGCCTCAATTTTGGCAAGTTGTTCTTCGTTTTGTATATTGAATTTGTTTATTAAACAATTTGTGCCTTCATAATAATCGTCGGTAAGAGCAGTTATACTATAACTCATTATGCAACACCAACCGACTGTTTAATAAGTGAAATATATTGCTCCATTGATATTTCATTATTTAAAAGTTTTTTGCATAAATCTTTGCTCTGTTCATCAATAGAAAAACCTTCCATTTCAACAGACGCCACTGCATTTTCAATTGCTTTATCAATAGACATATATATCACCTCACTTTTTATTTAATATACCATATTTCAACATTATTATCAAGTGTTTATTGTTTGGGTTTTTATCTGCCTACCCGTATGGTCTAACTCATAACTATCCCAATAAATCAACTCACTGACGGTTACGAATTTGTAGCCGTCTTTTTCTAGTTTAGTTAGTATTTTATCAAGTGCCTTGGGCGTGTTTTCAACTCCGTTGTGGAATAAAATAATTGACCCGTTTTGCACTTTATTAACAACACGGTTATACATTTCTTCAACCGAAAGAAGTTTCCAATCGAGAGAATCTACATCCCATTGAATCATTTTCATATTAAGGCTTTCGGTGATTTCAATGCTTTTGTTGTCATAGTCACCGCTTGGTGCTCTTACCGTTTTCGGTGCTTCGCCCGTAACCGTTTTTATTTTTTTATTGCAATTAATTATCTCTTGCCTTATCGCTTCTCTTGAAATATTGCTAAAGGACGGGTGCGTGTCTGAATGGTTACCTATTTCGTGACCGCTTTCGTAAAACTTTTTAACTGCATCAGGGTTTTTGTCAACCCAATCACCAACGGCGTAAACGGTGGCTTTAGCGTTATGCTTATTTAGTATTCCCAAAAGTTTATCTGTATCTTCTGCCGACCAAGCCGCATCAAAGGTAATTGCAATTTTCTTTTCTTGTGTTTCTACCGAGTAAATGGGCAGCTTTCTTTCTGTAGTGCTTGCGGTAGTGCTTATATGCGATATCGTAACGGTTGATGCTACTGCAGTTATAATTAAAACGAAAGCAATTAAAAATTTGTTCAAAGTAATGACCTTGTATTTCAAAAAAATCACCCCGAGAAATAATATTCTCGGGGTAAGTTTTATATACTTTTATTTATCAATATTCACCGCTTAAAACGGCTTCTGCACAACGTATTCCGTCAACTGCCGCCGAAACTATACCGCCTGCGTAGCCCGCACCTTCGCCCGAGGGGTAAAGACCGCGAAGCCTTGTAGCCTGGAAAAATTCATCTCTTATAATTCTTATAGGGGATGAGCTTCTTGATTCTGGAGCAGTAAGCACCGCATCGTATAAATTAAAGCCGTTTAATTTGTTATCAAAATCTTGAATTGCACCTGCTATTGTGTCGGTAACCTTTTGGGGCAAAACAAGGCGGATATCCGTCATATTAACACCCGTCGGGCAGGAGGGGTTAACCGCACCTAGTTTTGTTGATGCCTGATTTTTAAGGAAATCACCTAAAAGCTGAGCGGGAGCGGTATAGTCACCGCCGCCGAGCTTGAATGCTTTTTG
Source organism: Acutalibacteraceae bacterium (assembly GCA_045605825.1). Lineage (GTDB taxonomy): Bacteria > Bacillota > Clostridia > Oscillospirales > Acutalibacteraceae > DTU089. The sequence continues at coordinate 28,897 of JAZUQS010000038.1, read as the reverse complement.
CTCAATTTCTCTTTGAAGATACATACCTGCAAGAGGGTGATCGCTTTCAAATGGTGGCTCGATTCCTACAAGCAAAGCACAGTTTGCATTCTCTTTGTCACGGGCGTATTCACTCATACCGTTTACTACCATTCCGCCCTCTTCTGAAGATGCCGCAACAACAGTACCACCGGGGCACATACAGAAGGTGTATAAGCCTCTGCCGTGCTGAGGGTGACAAGCTAATTTATAGTCTGCCGCAGGTAAAAGGGGAGAGTTCCAAAGCTTTCCGTATTGTGCTTTGTTTATATGCTCCTGCGGATGCTCAATTCTTGTGCCAACCGAGAACGGCTTCTGTATGATTTCCAAGCCTTTTTTATAAATAAGCTCAAAGGTATCTCTTGCCGAGTGACCGACTGCAAGAATAAGAGCATCGGTTTCAATATCGGTTGTTGTTCCATCGGGGTTTTTATAGGTAATGCCCTGAACAAATCCGTTTGCGGTAATTATATCAACAAGCTGAGTGTTAAATTTAATTTCGCCGCCTAAACGTATAACCTCTTCACGAAGGTTTTTAACAACTGTTTTTAATTTATCTGTACCAATATGAGGGGTAGCGGAGTATAAAATCTCTTCTGGTGCACCGAATTCTGCAAACCGCAAGAAAACCTCACGGCATCTTCCGTCTTTTATACCCGTTGTAAGCTTGCCGTCGGAAAAAGTGCCTGCACCGCCCTCGCCAAACTGTACGTTTGATTGGGTGTTAAGCTTTCTTGTTGTCCAGAAAGCGTCAACCTCTTTCGTTCTCTCTTCAACTGCAGAGCCTCTTTCAATCACTATAGGTCTTAAGCCTGCTTTAGCAAGCGTTAAAGCCGCAAACATACCTGCAGGACCAAAGCCCGCAATAACAGGTCTTAAGGGAAAAGGTCTTTTTGCTTCGGGTATAATATATTCATATTTTTTTGTAACAAAGGCTTTACTTTGGGGGAAAGGTGCAACAACTCTTTCTTCGTCAAGGTCAGTTTCAATCTCAGCTGAATAAACAAGAATGATGTTATCTTTCTTTCGTGAGTCAATAGACCTTCTTGCTAAAGAAAAAACTTTTATATCGCTTTCTTTGATTTTAAGAGCCTTTGCCGTTGCTTGCTTTACCTCTTCTTCAGTACAGCCTAACGGCATTTTAATTTCGTTAATTCGTATCATTTTTATTCCTTATTTCAAAAAACTTCCTGCAGATGAGCCTGCAATTCTTCCCGTTGTCCAAGCTAAATGTAAATTATAGCCGCCACAGTCACCGTGGATATCAAGTATTTCACCGCAAACGAAAATACCGTCAACAATTTTTGACATCATTGTTTTTGATGAGAATTCATCTGTTTTTATACCGCCCTTTGTAACCTGAGCACAGTCAAAGCCCTTTGTGGAATTTATATTGATTTCAAAGGCTTTGAGCATTGAAACAACGTTTTTGATTTGTTGATTACTAATATTTTGACATATTGTTTTAGGCTTTATAAAGCATCTGTTCATAAGAGCGTAGCCTAGCTTTAAATTAACTATTCCGTTAAGCACAACCTCAAATTCAATATCTTCAGAGTTGGTAACAGATGACTTAATATGCTCTGTAAGCTCTTTTTCGTCAATTTCGGGGCATAGATCAAGGCTAACGTATAAATTCTTCTTGTTCTCGCAAAGGTGCGAAAGATTCATAATCGGTATACCCGAAATTGCCTTGTCGTTAAACTGTATTTCTCCATTTTCACAACCTAAAAGAGTATTGCCCGAATAAAGCCTTGCTTCACATTCTGCCCTTACGCCTTTTAATAAGTTTAAATCCTTATCACCTACGGTTAAACCGCAAAGAGCAGGGTAAAGGGGAGTGAGCGTGTGACCGAAATCAGTCAATAGCTTGTAGCAAGAGCCGTCGGAGCCGTGAACTGATGAAGCCTTACCGCCACCGCAAATAATTACAGCATCAAACTCTTCACCGTTTATAAAAAATGAATATTTATTCTTTTTTATTTCGGTAACGGCACAATCTGTTTTAATAATAACCCCATCGGAAATAGCCTTATTAACCAAAGCATCTTTTATTGTAGAGGCTTGCTGTGAACGGGGGTAAAGCCTTTCGTCCTCTTCGTATGACAACACGCCTAAAGAACGGAAAAAGCCTTCGGAATCAGCAAATGGTGAAGTTAATAAATCACGTAAAAATCCTTTGTCACCGTAAAAATGAGCAGGGGATAAATCTTTGTTAGAAAAGTTACATCTTCCGTTACCGGTTGCAAGAATTTTTTTGCAGGGCTTATTTATTTTTTCAAATATTGTAATATCAATATTCGGGTTTTCAAAACGAGCCTCAATAGCCGCACAAAGCCCCGAAGCACCACCGCCGATAATAGCTAATCTTTTATCCAAAGCATTCACCCCTTAATTCAAAGCGTGTACTGTTAAACATCAATTTATCATTATACAATAATTTTTCGAAAGATACAATACTAACTTGAGTATAATTAATTGTCATTATTATAGAAAAATTTAACAATATATAGCCAAAAACAGTTTACAAACCTTTTTCTTTTTGCTATAATGCACTTTGTATATTGAATCACTATGTAAATTTTTAACCAATTCTTTTTTGAAACGGTTTTTGGAGGAAATAACATGAAACGTGTTGAAATTGCTCAACTTTACAAAAACGCAGAGCAGTTTGCAAACGGCGAAATTACCGTTTGCGGTTGGGTTAAAACCCAAAGGTCATCAAAAGCAATAGGTTTCCTTGAAATTAACGACGGCGGTTGCTTCAAGGGCTTACAGGTTGTTTTTGAGGATGCAAAGATTTCTAACTTTAAAGAGATTTGTAAAATTAACGTTGGTGCTGCTGTTATCGTAAAGGGTAATCTTATTCTTACTCCCGAAGCAGCTCAGCCTTTTGAAATTAATGCTACTGAAATTATTATTGAGGGTGAATCTACACCGGATTACCCCTTGCAGAAAAAACGTCATACTCTTGAATATCTCAGAACCGTAGGTCATCTTCGTCCCCGAGCAAACACTTATTCTGCAGCGTTCAGAGTTCGTTCAGTGGCAGCCTTTGCTATTCATAAATTCTTCCAGGAAAGAGGCTTTATGTATGCTCATACTCCGCTCATTTCCTGTAGCGACTGCGAGGGTGCAGGCGAAATGTTCCGTGTAACCTCATTTGATCTTGATAATGTTCCTACCACTGAAGACGGTAAGGTTGATTATTCTCAGGATTTCTTCGGCAAGCCTGCTTTCCTTACTGTTTCAGGTCAGCTTGAAGGCGAAATTATGGCTCAGTCCTTCGGCAAGATTTATACCTTCGGTCCTACCTTCCGTGCAGAGCGTTCATATACTCAAAGACACGCAGCAGAATTCTGGATGATAGAGCCCGAAATCGCTTTTGCAGACCTTGCTGACGATATGGACCTTGCAGAAGATATGATCAAATACGTTATCAAATACGTTCTTGAAAACTGCTCACAGGAGCTTGAATTCTGTAATAAATTCATCGATAAGGGTCTTATTGAAAGACTTACAACCGTTGCAAATTCTGACTTTGCAAGGGTAACCTATACTGATGCAGTTAAAGAGCTTGAAAAGAATAACGATAACTTCGAATTCAAGGCTTACTGGGGTTGCGACCTTCAGACTGAGCATGAAAGATATCTTACAGAAGTAGTATTCAAAAAACCCGTTTTCGTTACAGATTATCCTAAGGAAATCAAAGCCTTCTATATGCGTCTTAATGACGACGGCAAAACCGTTGCTGCTGCTGACCTTCTTGTTATGGGTATCGGTGAAATTATTGGCGGTAGCCAGAGAGAAGAAAGACTCGACGTTCTTACAGCTCGTATAAAAGAGCTTGGTCTTAAAGAAGAGGATTATTGGTGGTACCTTGACCTTCGCAGATACGGCGGTACTCATCACGCAGGCTTCGGTCTCGGATTCGAAAGACTTATTATGTATATGACAGGTATCTCAAATATCCGTGACGTTCTTCCTTTCCCCAGAACAACCGGCACAGCCGATTTTTAATTAGTGGAGTGTTTATATGGCAAAATTATATAGTTCTATGTCCCGTGAAGAGCTTCAGGCAGAGTTAAGTTCAGTTAAGGCTGAATACGATTCTCTTAAGGCTCAGGGGCTTTCAATAGATATGTCGAGAGGTAAGCCCGGTGCTGATCAGCTTGATATATCCGACGGTATGCTTAAGGTTTTTGATGACGGTGATTTTAAATGTGAGTCAGGTGTGGACGTTAGAAACTACGGTCTTCTCGACGGTATCCCTGAATGTAAAAAGCTTTTTGCAGACCTTTTAGATGTTAAACCTGAAAACGTTATAGTTGGCGGTAACTCAAGCCTTTCAATGATGTTTGACTTCGTTTCACAGTGTATGTATAACGGTGCAGGCTTTACTCCTTGGGCTCAGCAGGGTAAGGTTAAATTCCTTTGCCCTTGCCCCGGTTACGACCGTCATTTTGCAATTTGCGAGTTCTTCGGAATTGAAATGATAAATATCCCCATGACCTCAGACGGTCCTGATATGAATGCTATTGAAGAAGCAGTTAAGGATTCTTCAGTTAAGGGTATGTTCTGCGTGCCGAAGTATTCTAACCCTCAGGGTATTACTTTCTCTGCAGAAACTGTTAAGAGAATTGCAAATCTTACACCTGCGGCAAATGATTTCAGAATTATCTGGGATAACGCTTACTGCGTTCATGATTTAACAGATAAAACTGACGAGCTTGTTAATATTTTTGACGTGCTTCCCGAAAGAAATGCCAATATGGTAATTGAGGTAGCTTCAACTTCAAAAATTTCTTATCCAGGTGCAGGTGTTGCTTGTCTTGTTTCATCTGTTGATAATATTAAAGTTATTCTTAAAAGACTTACAATTCAGTCTATAAGCTACGATAAGGTTAATATGCTTCGTCACGTTAGATTTTTCAAGAACGTCGACGGCATTAAAGAGCATATGAAGCTCCATGCAAAGATTCTTAAACCTAAATTTGATGCAGTTTTAGATACTCTCAATTCTGATCTTAACGGTCTTGGTATCGCTGAATGGAACGTGCCTAACGGCGGTTATTTCATCAGTCTTGACGTTACGGGCGGTAGTGCTTCAAGAGTTGGTGTTCTTTGTAAAGAGGCGGGTGTAACCTTAACTAACGTCGGTGCAACCTTCCCTTACGGTAAGGATCCCTCTGACAGTAATATCCGTATTGCGCCTACCTTCCCCACACCCGAGGTGCTTATGAAAGCAGTTAAGGTATTAACTGTTTCTGTAAAACTCGCTTGTCTTGAAGAGCTTTGTAAATAAGGTGATGTTATGTTAAGAATCGGTCACGGTTATGACGTTCATGCTTTTGCCGATGATAGAAAGTGTATTATCGGTGGAGTTGAAATTCCTTATGAAAAAGGTCTTTTGGGCCATTCTGATGCCGATGTGCTTTTACACGCTATCTCTGATAGCCTTTTAGGTGCGGCTGCTTTAGGGGATATCGGTAAGCATTTCCCTGATACAGACCCTCAATATAAAGGTGCTGATAGCCTTGTACTTTTAGAAAATGTTGTTAATCTTATAAATTCAAAAGGTTATACGGTTAATAATATTGACGCTACCGTTATTGCACAAGCACCGAAAATGGCCCCTTATATTCAACAAATGAGGCAAAATATAGCCAATGCTTTAAATGTTGACGTTGACTTTGTAAATGTCAAAGCAACAACGGAAGAAAAGCTTGGCTTTACGGGTAGAAAAGAAGGTATTTCCGCCCACTGCGTGTGCCTTATTGAAAGTAAATAATTTAAAAGTAAACAACCTTAAAACCCTTGCATATTATGTAAAGAGCAGTGCTTGTCAACTGCCCGAACTAAATACGGAAGGGTCTTTTTTATGAGTAAAAAAGGTATTAAAGTCGCCTCTGTAACCTACGCTATGAAGGGGCGAGAAATTCTACAAAAAAACGGATATAAAGCTTATTTGACCCGCAATCCCCATCCGGAAAACGATGAGGGGTGCGGGTATGTTATTTACGTGAATAATATGGATAAAAGATGCTTGAATATATTAAATAATAACGGTGTGAAAGTGCTTGGAACCGTTGATTTAGGTGATGTTTTATGATTTATCTTGATAATGCTGCAACTTCTTATCCAAAGCCTGCCGAGGTTATAGAAGCTGTTAAAAATTCAATGATATTTTATGGAGCAAATCCCGGTAGAAGCGGTTATGATTTCTCTGTTAAAACTGCGGAAGAGGTGTTCTTAACAAGAGTAAAATTAAACGATTTTTTCAACGGCTACGGTAGTGAATACGTTTCGTTTTTCAGCAACTGTACCTATGCTTTAAACACCGCAATTAAAGGTATTGTAAAAAGAGGAGACCATATAGTTATATCATCATTAGAACATAACTCTGTTTTACGTCCCGTATATGCTTTGAAAAAAGCGGGAGTTGCCGATTATTCAGTTTTTCGAGCAGATGAAAATGAAGAGGTTTTGTTGAATAATTTCCGCAAAGTGTTCAGAAAAAATACAAGGCTTTGCGTTGTGACATCTGTTTCAAATGTTTTCGGCAATATTTTGCCTTTAAAGAAGATGTCAGAAATTGCCCATAAAAACGGTGCGTTATTCTTTGTTGACGGTGCTCAAGGGGCGGGCGTGATAAAGCTCGATATGAAAGCGATGGGTATAGATTGCCTTTGCGTACCGGGTCATAAAGGTCTTTTAGGACCAATGGGAACAGGGGCTTTGCTTCATAAGAATTTACAGTTTAACCCTATTGTGCAGGGCGGTACGGGGACTTCGTCTTTTGTTTATTCTCAACCTTGCGAATACCCCGAAAGATTGGAAAGCGGTACTTTAAATGTACCCGGAATTTGCGGGTTAAGAAAGGGAGTAGAAATTCTTGAAAGTATCGGAATCGACGAGGTTTTTCAAAGAGAAAGTGACTTGTGTGAGCTTTTATTTAACGGCTTAAAGGAAGTTGAAAACGTTAAGCTTTACAGAGGATATTACGATAGGAAAAATTTTGCACCGATAGTAACCTTTAACGTAAAAGACTATCATAGTGAGCGTGTTTCTTCAATTTTAAATGATAACGGTTTTGCCGTTAGAGGCGGTTTTCACTGTTCACCGTTAGCTCATAAGTTTTACGGTACGGAAAAGGTTGGCGGTGTAAGAGTTTCACCCTCTTTTTTAACCGAAGAAAAAGATATAAAAAATCTGTTAATTTTAGTAAGAAAAATTGCAATTTAGCGATTTATATGATATAATTACAATATATTGGGTAAAAATGTGTGAATGAGCAGGTGTTTTTGTTTTTTTACACGTAAAGTTTACGAAGGCGGTGACAAAATGGAAGGAACATTAAGCTTGTTGGATAAAATTTCAGGTGCGTTGATGAGCTTTGATTTTTTATCTGATTTACTAGACATCTTACTTGTTACTTTTATCATTTATGAGGGTATTCGAATTATTCGTGGTTCGAGAACGTTTCAGGTTATTAAGGGTTTGATTTTTCTTGTTGTTGTGTATATCGTTATCAACTCTCTTGAAATGGAAGCAAGCGAATATCTTATGCGACCGCTTATTGAAAACGGGCTTTTAATTGCCGTTGTTTTGTTTTCACCTGAGCTTAGAAATATGCTTGAAAAATTCGGCAGACGTTCAATAACCGATTTTTCCTTCCTCGGCTTCAGAGCAAACAAAGCCTTTAACGAAGAGGTTTCAAATCTTATTAACGCCTTTTGTAAAGCTACAAACGAAATGAGCGAAAGTAAGACGGGTGCTCTCGTTGTATTTGAGAAAGAAACACCTCTTAAAGATATTATAAATTCAGGTACGGTGCTTGACGCTAAATCATCGCCTGAAATTTTCAACAGCCTGTTCTTTAAAAACTCCGCACTTCACGACGGAGCGGTTATTGTAAGAGACGGTAGAGTCCATGCAGCTGGCTGTATTCTTCCTTTGACACAGAATAAGGACCTTGCAAGCGAATTAGGCACACGTCATAGAGCAGCTATCGGTATGAGTGAGCAAAGTGATGCAGTTGTAGTTGTGGTTTCAGAAGAAACAGGGTCGGTTTCTGTTGCAATTAACGGTGTGCTTCAAAGAGACGTTTCAAACGGTGAATTAAGAGAAATACTTTTGGGTGAGCTTATCCCTCGTATGAATGATGACGAAACGTCTAAAAAGCTTTTTTCAAAGAAACGTTCAAAGCGTAAAGCTAACGAAACGGACAATAACGATGGTTCTGCAGAAGAACCCAAAAATATAAGTGACGAAAAAGACAGAGGTGATATTGATGAAGGATAAACTTCAACTTAACAAGTTGTTTTATAACGATAAAATTCTTCTTGCAATATCATTTCTCGTAGCTCTTATAGTTTGGGTATACGTTGTGGTAAACGTAAGCCCCGAAGCTACAAGAACAATTAAAGACGTTAAAGTTACGATAGATACTTCGATACCTTCTCAATTCGGTCTTGAGGTTTTCGGTGAAACCGAATTTTACGTTGATGTTACCGTTAAAGGAAAAAAGTATCTCATTTCTTCAGAATCTTTAGTTGATGATATTGTAGTCACGGCTCAAACAAACAACGTCGATTCTGCAGGCACAAGAACTCTTCAGCTAAAGGGTGAATCATCTTCGGGTAACGATGATTACGTTGTTGAGTCACTTTCTGCAAAAACGGTAGACGTTTATTTTGATACTGCTAAATCTATTCAAATGCCTATTGAGCCTCTTGTTGTTGCTGATGATTTTCCGATCGTCAGCGAGGGTTATACCTGCGGTATCGTAAATCTCTCCGAGGGTGTTGTTACAATAACAGGACCTTCAACCGAGGTTAACAGAATCGAAAAGGTTATTGCAAAGCTTGTGCTTGATGCATCACTTACCTCAAATAAATCTGCTGATGCAAAGGTACAGCCTGTTGATGATGCCGGAAAAAGCAATTTCGAGTATCTTACAATGAGCCTTGATTCAGTTGTATTAACTATTCCTGTGTTACAGGTGAAAGAGCTTTTAACAAGCGTAACGTTTAAAAATGCACCCACAGCTTACGTTACAACTCCCTTGAAGTTTACAATTTCACCTGAAAAAGATTTGTTCAACATTTCTGTTGATGAATACGAACAGACGGTTGTTTATCCCGTTGGTGTTATTGATTTTAAGAATCTTTCACCGTCAAACCACGTATTTACTTTTTCAGCTGATAACATAAATATAGCGGAAGGTAGTTCGACAACTGAGTATAAAGTAAACGTTGATATGTCAGGTATAAGCCAAGAATATATAACGGTACCGTATGAGCGTATCCAAGCAAATAATCCTGCTAACGTAGCTTATAAAATCTCAGGCCTTAATAAATCTGTTGTAATTGTAGGTTCTGCAGGGGCGCTTGAAGCGATTACGGCAGAAAATATTAACGTCGAGGTTGATTTGTCTGAAGTGAACATAAGTAAAGGTCAGACAACAACCGTTCCCGCCGTTGTTACTGTACAAAGTGAAAATTGTTGGGTTTACGGAACCTATACTGTTGAAATAAGCTTGTAAGAGTTTATTATAATTTTTAAGAAGAGGAGAGTGACTTATGAAATTGAAAAGAATAATAGGTCTTTTATGTGTGATTTGCTTTATAATTACAAGTTCGGGTTGCTCTCTTAATTTCTTTTCTGTTGAAAGCCTTATGAAGCCGCCTACTCAACCCGGTGAAAACGGTGAGGTTCAAAAAGCTTTTTTAAAGCTTATGGGTGATAAAAACATTCAGCTAAAAGCACCGCAGAACGGTGATTATCAAACAGCATTCATACTTCGAGACCTTAACGGCGATGATTCTGATGAAGCAATTGTTTTCTATACAGATTCATCTGTTGATGCAACTGTGAGAATGTCACTTCTTGAATGTGTTAATGATACGTGGGTTATCTGTGCTGATATTAAGGGTAGCGGCAACGGTGTTCAAGATGTTTCGTTTTCAGATTATGATGATAACGGTAGCTTTGAAGTTTTTGTCGGTTGGTCGCTGTTTGACAGTAAGTCGACTAAAATAGTCAGTGTATACGGTGTTTCATTAGGTAAAAACGGTATTTATGAATTAAACACCTTAGCAAATGAATATTACAGCACTAAAAGCTTTCTTGACGTCAACGGTGACGGTAAACAAGATTTAGCTTTAATATATCTCGATGATACAGGTGAAACTCAACGTTCTTTCTTTAGATGCTTTTCAGTTACAGAAAATAAGAGCTTTGTTAAATTCGGTGAAATTGAATTATCCCCAAATATAAGCAGTGTTTCTAAAATTCAAACTGATACGGCTTCGGTTAATAGCAAAAAATCAACTCGTATTTTTATTGATTGTCTTAAAACCGATAACACAATGTTTACAGAGTTTTTGTATTGGGATTCTTTGATAATATCGTTGGTAAAAGGTATTGAAGCAGCTGATACCACAACAACAAGAAGCTCTAAAGTTTTTTGTCGTGATATTGACGGCGACGGTTTGTTGGAAATTCCTGCAAACACAAAATTATGTGGTGACCCAAATGTTCTTACCGTGAAAAAAGATGATGCAATGTTTTCTTTTACGATGCTTAAATGGACTAATCTTTATGGCGACAAGAGCGAGGGGAGTGTTCACACCGTCTTTAATCCAATTGATATGTATCTTTATCGCGTAACCCGTATTGATGAGGTTACAGTTAAATATGATATACAAAATCGAGCTTTATCATTCAGGGTTTGGGATGAACAAGAGCAAACGATAAAGGACGTTATATTTACAATTTTTTATACCTCAGAGGGTGTAAAAGAGCCTCGTGCAATTAAGCAGTTATATTCTTCTGACGTTGGCGATAAATTCTTTTATGAATTAACTGATTTTGGATTGGATTTCGGTGTTACCGATGAAGGAATTAAATCATCATTTATTTATATCTGATTTGGAAGTGGAAAAATGAAAAAAGTACTTATTGCTGAAGATGAATCAGCCATTCGTGAAATTATAGCGATTACGTTAAAACGTGCGGGTTACGAAGTAACCGAAGCTTGCGACGGTCAACAAGCATTAATGCTTTACAATGAAAAAGAGGGCGATTTTGACGTTGTTCTTCTTGATATAATGATGCCTAATATTGACGGCCTTGAGGTTTGCAAACGCCTTAGAGCCGTTAGCGGCACGGTAGGTATAATAATGCTTACTGCCAAAACTCAGGAAATGGACAAGGTTTCCGGTCTTCTTATGGGGGCTGACGATTACATTACAAAGCCCTTTTCACCTTCAGAGCTTATGGCAAGAGTTGATAGCGTTTACCGTAGAGTTGCTATGAATACTCAACAAAGCAGACCTCAAGAAAAATCGGACAAAATTGTTCTTGAGCCATTTGAACTTAATTTAAGAAACAGAGCCTTGTTTAAAAACGGTGCACCGATAGAGCTTACTCAGGTTGAATTCCAGATTATAGAATTCTTTTTCTCAAATCCGGGTAAAGCTTTGAGCCGTACCGATATTCTCAAAAAAGTATGGGGCGAGTCTTATTTTGGCGACGAAAAGGTTGTCGATGTTAATATCAGAAGATTAAGAATGAAAATAGAAGATGAGCCTTCAATACCGAAGCACCTTGTTACAGTTTGGGGTATGGGTTATAAGTGGTGCTGATTTTTATTTTTACAGAAATTTAAAATTATGAAAAGGGGTGAGAACAGTGAAATTTAAGGGTATTACAAAGCGTTGGGCAACAAACACCTTGCTTATTACTGCTCTCATTCTGCTTGTTCTTTTTTCTGTTTGTGTTCTTTTTGTTGTAAGCTACTACAACAATTATGTTACTGATTATCTTTCTGGGTACGCAAACGATAACGTTACTGCTTTTTTCACACCGTATCTTGGTGCTAACGATGAAGTTTTTACCCAAAAATCAAAAGAATTTATTGATAGCTTTAACGATAAATCAAGAATGGAAATACAGGTAATCAACCGTTACGGTGAGGTTTGCGTTTCTTCTTCCGGATTTATAGTTAATGAAAAAATTGATAATATGCCTGACGTTGAAGAGGCTATAGTGTCAAGTAGCGGTATTAGTAAATGGCGTGGCTTTAATGAAGAAGGCGAGCATATCATGACAGTTGCTATGACCTTGCCTGATTATGAAGATGGCTTTTCCGGTGCTGTTCGCTTCATTACGTCAATGAGAGGTATAGATAGGCAGATAATAATGTTTATCCTTGTTGTTCTTGCTGTTTATCTTATTTCTCTTGGTTTCGTTGCTCTTTCAGGTATGTTCTTTGTAAGAACAATTGTTTCACCTCTTCAAAAAATCAATGACGTTGCCCGTGATTTTGCTGACGGTAACTTTAACGTTCGTGTTGAAACCGACGTAGAAGGGGAAGACGAAATTACAGAGCTTTCCGATTCTATAAATGCAATGATTGCAGAAGTAGCGGCAACTGACCAGCTTAAAAATGACTTCATTTCAACCGTTTCTCATGAGTTGAGAACGCCTCTTACCGCAATTAAGGGTTGGGGTGAAATGTTAAAGGAGCTTGACGGTGAAGACCGTGAGCTTGCCCGTAGAGGTACGGAAGTTATTATTAATGAATCTGAACATTTATCAAGGCTTGTTGAAGAATTGCTTGATTTCTCTCGAATTCAAAACGGTAGTATGACTCTTCGTCTTGAAAAAATCGACGTTTTAGCAGAGCTTGACGAGGCTATTTTCGTATTTAAGGAACGTTCAAAAAGAGACGGTATAGAGCTTACCTATAGCGTACCTGAGCTTCCTGCACCGATGATGGCTGACCCTAACAGAATCAAACAAGTTTTCGTTAACGTGCTTGATAATGCTTTTAAATACAGTAAGCCTGGCGGTCTTGTTAACGTCGAAGCAACTGTTGAAAAGGGTATTTTAACTATCAGCTTTCTTGATACGGGTTGCGGTATCGCCCCCGAAGATTTACCTAACATTAAAAAGAAATTCTACAAAGCAAACCTCGAGGTGCGTGGCTCCGGTATAGGTCTTGCTGTTGTAGATGAAATTATAAAGCTTCACAACGGTTCGTTTGAAATTAACAGTGAGCTTGATATTGGTACAACCGTTACAATTGTTTTACCTGTTGAGGAGGTTGCGGTTGAGACACCAATCCCAATTATTGAAGAAACGGCGGTAGATATAAATGAGTAAAGATTGTAACGATAAGGTTTGTCATAAAACCTCAATAGGCGGGCAGGCTCTTATCGAGGGTATAATGATGCAAGGCCCAAAGGGTGCGGCAATGTCTGTAAGGCTTCCCGACGGCACAATTGATACGGAAATGCTTGAGGTTAAGCATTTAAGAGATAAATTTAAGCCTGCAAAGCTCCCTCTTATAAGAGGTGTAGTTAATATGGTTGAATCACTTCTTTTCGGCTTCAAATGTATGGAAAAGTCTGCAGAAAAAGCAGGTATTGATGATGATATAGATCCCGAAGAAATGTCCAAGCTTGATAAATGGCTTTCAGATCATTTCGGTCCAAAAATGATGGCGGTTATAACAGGTATTTCGATGGTGTTAGGCGTAGCCCTTGCATTCGGCCTTTTCTTCTATTTGCCTACTTTTTTAGTTGATACTGTTGATAAGTATTTATTTAAAGATGCTCTTGCAGGTTTACATCCCATTTTTGAGGGTATAATGAGAATGGTAATTTTTGTTGCTTATGTTTGGATAGTTTCAAAAATCCCTGATATAAAAAGAGTTTTTATGTATCACGGTGCTGAGCATAAATCTATTTTCTGCTATGAGCACGGTCTTGAGCTCACCGTCGAAAACGTTAAAAAACAAAAACGTTTTCATCCTCGTTGCGGTACAAGCTTCATTTTCGTTGTACTTATTATCAGTATTTTCCTTTCATCAGCCCTTGTAGTAATTTTCCCCGGTATTGACGACGTAAGAATCGTTTGGATGGGTATTAAGCTTTTGATTATGCCCCTTACCGTTGGCGTAAGCTATGAGTTTATAAAATATGCCGGTAAGCACGAAAACTTACTTGTAAAAATTCTTTCAGCCCCAGGTCTTTGGATGCAAAGAATAACAACTCAAGAGCCTACTGATGATATTATCGAGGTTGGCATTGAGTCATTGAAAGCAGTCCTTACGGATAACCCGGAGGATGATGCACTTTGAGAAATTTATATTCCGTATACCGTGAAGCAATAAAGACTTTAAATGAGGCGGGGTGTGATAGCCCCGAGTTTGATGCTCAACAGCTTGTTTCGTATTGCTTCGGTATGAATAAAACTCAGTTGCTTTTAAATTCAGGGAATCCCGTTGATGATTGTAAGATTATTCTTTTCGATGATTGCGTTAAAAGAAGATGTAACCACGAGCCCTTGCAATATATAATCGGAATGTGGGATTTTCACAAATTCAGCTTTAAAGTAGGCGAGGGTGTTTTAATCCCACGACCCGAAACTGAAATTCTTGTTGATTACGCTATTGAAAAAATTAATAAATCAGGTTGCGAAGTAGTATTCGATTTATGTTGCGGTAGCGGTTGTGTAGGTTTGAGTGTAGCAAAGCTTTTTCCTACTGTAAAAGTTTTTTGTGTAGATATTTCAGATAAAGCAATTGAGTACACAAATAAAAATAAAGAGCTTTTGTGTGCGGATAACGTTACAATTGTTAAAAAAGACATTCTTGAAGCAATAAGCTTTCTCGGTTTACCAAGGCCTGATTTGATTCTTTCAAATCCTCCGTATATCAAAACTGAAGAAATAAAAACCTTACAGCCCGAAATCGCCTTTGAGCCGTTTATAGCTCTTGACGGCGGTGCTGACGGTCTTGAGTTTTACCGTGCGTTAAGTGAAAATTGGTTTCCTTTTATTAATAAAGGTGGCAGTATAGCAATGGAATGTGGTGAAGAGCAAGCTAAAGATATTCTTTCAATGTTTGTTAATAAAGCTCAAAAAGCAAGAATAATTAAAGATGCTTGTGGAATTGACAGAGTAGTAACGGTTACAAGATAATTGTTAGAAAATGGAGGCGTATTTATGATTAGGTATATCAGCCAGTTTATGAGAGGCGATATGGAGTTTTTGGAGCTTGTAATATTAATCGGCTCTATATGTTTTGTTGTGTTTTGTGCAACCCCTTTGCATGAATTTGCCCACGCCTTTGTTGCAGTTAAATTAGGTGACGATACTCCTCGTTTAAGAGGTAGGTTAACAATTAATCCTATGGCACATATCGACTGGATAGGTGCAATTATGATTTTTCTTTTCGGTTTCGGTTACGCAAAGCCGGTTGAAGTGAGAATGAGGCACTTTAAAAAGCCTAAAAGAGATATGGCAATAGTTGCTCTTGCGGGTCCTGTTTGCAATCTTTTACAAAGCCTTGTGTTTTTGTTTTTGAGAGCCGCTTGTACCTTCGGTGCATATAAGCTTCATAACGAAGCGATGGCGTATATGGGTATTTTCTTCCTTTATGCTGCCGCAATCAATATAAATCTTGGTGTGTTTAATCTTCTTCCTATACCGCCACTTGACGGTTCAAGGTTAGCAACAGCTTTGTTACCCTCAAAGTATTATTACAAAATTATGCAATATGAAAGATATATTATGATAGGTCTTTTTGTATTGCTTTTTACAGGTATTCTTACTACACCGCTTTCTTTCTTATCAAGTTTAATACTTGGTTTGTTTTCAAATATTACACAAATCCCCTTTGAAATGATGATGAGGTAAAATGGAAAAATTATCGTATAAATTAGAGGTGTTTGAAGGTCCTATGGACTTGCTTTTACACCTTATTACAAAACATAAGCTTGATATTTATGATATACCGATTCTTGAGCTTGTTGAACAGTATACTGCTTACGTTCGTGAAATGCAGGAAGAGAATATGGAGGTTGCCAGTGAATTTTTAGAAATGGCAGCAAGACTCGTTTATATCAAAACAGTTTCTCTTTTACCCGTTTATGACGAGGCAGAGGAGCTAAAAAACGAAT
The DNA here is from genome assembly GCA_045605825.1 of Acutalibacteraceae bacterium. Taxonomy (GTDB): domain Bacteria; phylum Bacillota; class Clostridia; order Oscillospirales; family Acutalibacteraceae; genus DTU089. The sequence goes on along the minus strand of JAZUQS010000038.1, from coordinate 12,905 downwards.
TACGTGACGAGCTTCTTGAGTATAGAGATTGTAAAATCCTTGCAGGAAAACTTTCTCAAATGACCGACGGTTTTAATTACACTGTCAGAGCATTTCCTGAAGAAGTTACTCCCGATATGTCTTACAAAAGGTTACACGAACCATCGGAACTTTTAGGTGCGTATTCCTTAGCGGCAGGTAAAAAGCTTCGTAGATTACCTCCGCCACTTGATTCCTTTAAAACTATTGTTACGAAGAAAATTGTTTCTGTCGGCTCTAAAATTGAGTCTATAGTAACTTCGTTAAAAACAAAGCGTAAAAGAAGGCTCTATGATATTTACAGAGAGGCAAAGTCCCGTTCCGATTTAATTGCGGCGTTTCTTGCGGTGTTAGAGCTTGCAAAGAATAAAACTATTTACGTTTCCGGTGACGGTGACGATATTCAAATAGAACTTTTGGAAGGAATGGAAACCGTTGATTGATAAAAAACAGATAGCAGCAGCTCAGGCGGTGCTTTTTGCGGCAGCCGAGCCTGTAGAATATAATAAAATTGCATCAGTTTTAGGTGTTGATGATGATACAATGCTTACTATACTTGATGAATTAAAAAATAAGCTTGATGCTGAGGATAGCGGCATTTGTCTTTTACAGCTAGACAATAAATATCAGCTTTCAAGTAAAAAAGAGTTTGTTGAAGAAATAAGAACAATTCTTGATTTGAAAAGAAACGCACCTCTTTCTCAAGCGGCTTTTGAAGTTCTTGCAATTATTGCATATAATCAGCCTATTACAAAGCCTTACATAGAACAAATAAGAGGCGTTGACTGTTCAGGTGTTGTTAATACTCTTTGCCAAAAAGAGCTTGTAGAAGAAAAAGGCAGGCTTGACGTACCCGGAAGACCAGTTCTTTACGGTACAACAGCCAATTTCTTAAGATGCTTTTCGTTAAATTCGCTTGAAGATTTACCCGAGCTTCCCGCCGCAGACAGAGACGTTTTAATGTCTGACGTTGAAAACGGTCAACTTTCACTTTTTGATGATACTAAAACTGACGGTGATAAAGAAACGGAAAGTGAAGTAAAAGCTGAATAAGTTTTTTATCTGACAAATTTAAGTAGAGTGGGTGATAATGTGCCTGTTTTATATACGTTGCTCGGTATAATTCTTTTTATAGTTATATTGGTTTCTATAAAGGTCTCCGTAATTATTGATTACGGAGAGCAGACTTTTGTAACGCTGCAATATCTTTTTATTAAAATTCCTATTGTAGACCCAACAAAAGAAAAGAAACCTAAAAAAGAGAAAAAGCCGAAGAAAACTAAAGGCAAAAAAGGAACTGAAGCTGAAGTTGTAGCTGAAGCAACCGATACCCCTGCAGAAGTAACAGAGGGTGAGAATGTAGCAGCTGATGCTACAACGGTTGAGGCTACAGGAAAAGCAAAAAAACAACCTAAACAAAAGAAGCAGGGCAATAGCCTTATTAAACAGCTTTACCTTGACCAAGGTTATGAAGGTCTTGAAAAAATGCTTCGTGCCGTGGGTAACAGTCTAGGCGGTTTCTTTGGAAAGCTTTATAAAACCTTTACAATAGACGAGCTTTATATTACAATGGTAACAGCAGGCTCGGATTCGGCTGATACTGCAATAAAGCATGGTAAACTTTGTGCTTGGCTGTATCCTGTTCTCGGTAAAGTTGTTTCCTCTTGTAAAGTAAAGAAATATGATTTTGATATAAGTCCCGATTTTCTTGCGACGAAATCAACTGCAAAAGCTTACGTTAAGCTTCACGTAGTTCCTATCAGAATCACAAACGGTGCGGTTGTTTTAGCAGTTCAACTTGCATTTAAAGTTCTCTTTAAAATTCTTTTCGCTAAAAAGAAAAGCGATAAGAGCAGAAAGCCTGTAACCCAAGAAGCAGCTGAAGTTGTAGAAACAGTTGCCGAGGGTGCTAATAAATAAAAAAATAATTAAACTTACATAATCAGGAAGGAGTTTTCTATCATGGAAAAATCAGCAAACGGTATTCTCAGAACAACAATTGAAAAGGTAAGAGATTTAGTTGACGTAAGCACAATTATAGGTGAGCCTATTAACTTACCCGACGGTCTTACAATTATTCCTGTTTCAAAGGTTACATACGGATTTGCCTCAGGCGGTTCAGACTTCCCCTCAAAAAATAACGTTGAGCTTTTCGGCGGTGCAGGCGGTGCAGGTATCACAATCAATCCCGTTGCTTTCCTCGTTGTTAAAGACGGTGACGTTACAATTAAGCATATAGTTTCAAACGACAATGCAGTTGAAAGAGCTGTAAGCTTAGTTCCCGAAATGTTTGATAAGGTTACAAACCTTGCTAAAAAGAAAAAAGCTGATGCAGAAACAACAGAAACAACAGAAACAACAGCAGAATAATCTTTTATAAATTTATAGGTGAATTGTGTAACTCATTTCACCCAAACCACCTGCATATTATTTTTTGAAAGCAGGTGGTTGTTTTGCTAAATAGAATATGTAGTGTTTTCGTTTTAGCTTGTATGTTTTTTAGATTGTTTTGCGTTATTTCTTATGCAAATACAACTGATGGAGTTGCTTTATCAGCTTCTTCGGCTATTCTTATGATTGCCCAAACAGGTGAAATTGTTTATGAAAAGAATTGCCACGAAAAACGCGGAATTGCTAGTACAACTAAAATTATGACGTCGGTTTTGCTTCTTGAAAACCTTGTTTTATCCGATGAAATAAAGGTTAAGGGTGAGGACGTTAGAATTGAAGGTACGTCTATTGGTTTAAAGGCTGACGATATTGTTACTGGTGAAGTGTTACTTAAAGGTATGCTTTTGGAAAGCGGAAACGATGCAGCGAACGTTACTGCAACTGCAGTAAGCGGTACCATTGACGCTTTTTCTGTTCTTATGAATGAGAAAGCTAAATCAATCGGTATGAAAAACACGTCCTTCAAAAACCCTTCGGGCTTGACGGAGGAAGGGCATTTTTCTACCGCCTATGATATGGCTTTGCTTACACGGTACGCACTAAAAATTCCCGAGTTTACAAATATATGCTCATCGAAGCAAGCAAGAGTGTCATACGGCAATCCGCCATATGAAAGAACGTTTACCAATCATAACAAGCTTATTGATAGCTGCGAGGGTGTGTTTGGTGTTAAAACGGGATTTACAAAGGCTTCGGGCAGATGTCTTGTAAGTGCTTGTGAAAGAAACGGTGTAACTCTCATTGCCGTAACTCTTAATGCGTTTGACGATTGGAATGACCATAAAAAGCTATATGATTATGGCTTCGAAAAATCAGTTAAAAGAAACGTTCAATTTGATGATAGCAATATCAAGATTAGTGTGGTAGGTTCAAAAAAACGGTACGTAAAAGCCGAATTATTATCAGAGCTAAGCTTCTTTTCAGTAAAAGAAATTGAAACTAAAACAATTGTTTATTATGAACAGTTTTTATATGCAGATATAAAATGCGGTGACGTTGTAGGCTGGGTTGAGGTAAGAGATAATTATAATAATCTCATTTGCGAAAGCTATCTTGTCAGTAAAGAAAACGCTTTTCTTGATTTTGAACCACAAGATGAGCCACCGTCACTATTGGATAAATTAAAAAAGATAAAAGGATAAATTAAATATAAATTATGGCACAGGAAAGATTACAAAAGTATTTATCAGAATGTTCTGTTGCTTCAAGACGAAAAGCAGAGGAACTTATAAAAGCAGGAAAAGTAAGAGTTAACGGCGTAGTTGCCCAATTAGGCGATAAGGTTGACCCTAAAAAAGATACTGTAACCGTTAACGGCAAAAAGGTTGTAGCGGTAAAACAGAAGTATTACATAATGCTTAATAAACCAAGAGGCTACGTTACAACAATGAGCGACGAGTTAGGAAGAAAATGTGTTGCAGAGCTTGTTGAAGACGTAGGTGCAACCGTTTACCCTGTAGGTAGACTTGACAGGGATTCCGAAGGCTTATTGCTTCTTACAAACGACGGTGCATTTGCAAATGCCGTTATGCATCCTAGAAAGCACGTTCCTAAAACTTACAGAGTAACTGTTCGTTCAAATATCAACGATGCTCAGGTTGAAAAACTTGAAAAGGGCATAGATATTGACGGTGACGGTCGTGAAACCTTACCCGCAAACGTTAGAATTATCGAAAAAAGTGCAGGTAGAAGCGTTTTCGAAATCACAATTTACGAGGGTAGAAACAGACAGATTCGTAAAATGTGCGAAGAGGTAAGCCTTGAAGTTATAAGGCTTAAAAGAAATGCAGTTGGTTCTATTAAATTAGGTATGCTAAAGCCGGGTAAATGGCGTGAGCTTACCGATGACGAAGTGCATCGCCTTCAAGCTCAATAAGTAGAATAAAATTGACAACAATCTATATATTTAGTATAATTATATAATAACTTTAATTCAGAGGATATTAAAATGATAAGAAGTATGACAGGCTTCGGCAGAGCTCAGGCTGCTGTTGAAGGTTATAATATTACGGTTGAAATCAAAAGCGTTAATAACAGATATTTTGATTTTTATGCTAAAATGCCAAGAACATTTTCTTTTCTTGAAGAGAAGGTGAAAAGTCTTCTTTCAACTGAAATCTCAAGAGGTAAGGTTGAATGTAGCATTCAGATTGAAACAACTGCTGACGAAAGTGTTATCGTTAGTGTTAACGAGCCTCTTGCAAAGGGCTATGTTAATGCAGTTGAAGAGATTGCAGAGAGATTTGCATTGAAGAACGATTTAACAGCACTTTCAGTTGCCCGTTTTTCCGACGTGCTTTCTATAACAAAAGCACCTGTTGATGAAGAGGATTTATGGAGTAAGGTTCAAAGCGTTGTTAAGGATGCACTGGATAGCTTTATTTCAATGAGAGAAACAGAGGGCGAAAGGCTTAAAGCAGACGTTCTTTCAAGAGCAGATACTATTATTTCAAACGTTGCTTATATTGAAGAACGTTCACCTGAAACCGTTAAGCAGTATTCTGAAAAGCTACTTGAAAGAATGAAAAACGTTTTAGGTGACACTCAGATTGATGAAGCAAGAATTCTCACAGAAGCAGCAATTTATGCTGATAAAATAGCAGTCGCAGAAGAAACTGTAAGATTAAGAAGTCATATTGACCAGTTACATACGTTACTTTCAGCTGATGAAGCTGTTGGTAGAAAGCTTGACTTCCTCGTTCAAGAAATCAATCGTGAGGCTAACACAATAGGCTCAAAGGCTCAGGATGTTGATATTGCAAGAAGAGTGATTGATATCAAAGCTGAGGTTGAAAAAATCAGAGAGCAAATACAAAATATCGAATAGGATTGATAATATGAAGCTTGTAAATATCGGTTTCGGCAATCTTATAAATGCCGATAGAGTTGTTGCCGTAATCAGCCCCGAATCTGCACCTGCAAAGAGAATGATTCAGGAATGTAAAGAGAGAGCACAGCTTATAGATGCAACCCACGGCAGAAAAACAAAAGGTGTTATTATTACTGATAGTGATAACGTTGTATTATCTTTTTTAACTGCTGAACAGTTGTTAGCAAGATTCAATGACCAAAAGGGAGGACAAGGCTTTGGATTTGAAGAATAAAGGTATGCTTGTTGTATTTTCGGGTCCTTCAGGTTGCGGTAAAGATACTGTTTTAGATAAAATCAAAGAAAAAGGATATGTTTTTGATAAAACAGTTTCTGTTACTACAAGACCAATACGTAACACCGAAACTGACGGTGTGGACTACTATTTTACTTCAAAAGAAGATTTTCAAAAGAAAATTGATAACAATGAATTTGTAGAATACACCTTATATAGCGGTAATTACTATGGAACGTTAAAAACAGAAGTCGAAAACCGTATAAATAAAGGCGGTTGTGTTCTTCTTAAAATTGAGGTTGAAGGTGCAGAAAATATTAAAAAGGCTTTTCCTGAAGCAGTTTCTATTTTCATTTTTCCGCCCTCAAAGGAAGAGCTTAAAAAACGTCTCCAAGGAAGAGGAACAGAAACAGAGGAAAGCCTTAACATACGCTATAACGTCGCTCTTGAGGAGATGAAAAAAGCTCCTAATTATGATTACATAGTTATAAACGATAATGTTGATTTGTGTGCAGAAAAAGTTTGCGGTATTCTTGAAGCAGAGAAAGCTAAATACTCACGTATGCAAACCATTATTGATGAAATATTAAACAAATAATTGAAAGGAAGATAAATTATGCTTAATCAGGACCTTAGTAAAGTTCTTTCAGGTCACATCAGCCGTTACTCTCTTGTAACTGCTATTGCCAAACGTGCTCGTGCAATTTCCGATAAAAACTTAGAGGATAAGGTTATTACAACCGAAAAACCCGTAAGCGAAGCACTCAATGAGCTTCTTAATGAAGAATACAAAATCATTGAGCCCGATGAAATCGCAAATATCTGATTATGTTTGACGGTGGTTTTTTTGCCGAGGTTGCCGTTGAAGGTATAGCATATCATTTCGATTCGCCCTATTCATATAAAATTCCTTTCGAATTAGAGGGTAGTGCTTTGGCGGGATGCCGTGTTTTAGTGCCTTTCGGTAACGGAAACCGAAAAAAACAGGGACTTATATTGTCTGTGAAGCCGATTTTTGAAGCCGAAAGCGGAGTGAAATTAAAATCAATAAGTGCAGTGCTTGATAAGGCACCGCTTTTTGATGATGAAATGATTTCACTTGTTTATTGGTTGAAAGAAAACACCTTTTGCACTCTTTATGAGGCAGCAAAGGCAATGCTTCCGGCCGGTATAGGTCTTAATTACGTTGTATCGTATATGGCAAATACATTACCCACCGAAAAAGAAAATAAATTATCAGAAGATGAATTGAGAATTTACAACTATTTAAAGGGTGGTTGTAAATTTGTAAAAAAAGAAAAAATTTTATCTGATTTAGGCTTTGATAACGAAACAAAAATCCTTGATAAGCTTGTTAAGCAAGACGTTTTGATTACAAACGTTGATGCAAAGAGAAAAGTAGGGGATTTAACCGTCAGAAACGTGCGTCTTGCCGTTAGTGAAATTCAAGCGGAAGAAATAGCCCCAACCTTAACAACAAAGCAGAAGAGCGTTTTAAACTTGCTTATTGACATAGGCGGTGCTTCTGTTAAAGAGGTTTGTTATTTTACAGGCGTTACACCCGTTGTTGTCAGTGCCCTTGAAAAAAAAGGTCTGGTTGAAACCTTTGACAGTGAAATTTACAGAAAGCCGGGCTATGATCGCTCAAAAGAAAATGCACCGTCACCTGTTTTAACTGCTTCTCAAAATGAAGCTTATCAAAAGCTTTTAGATAAATATAATGCACCTGAAGGTGCTGCTGCACTCCTTTACGGTGTAACGGGCTCGGGTAAAACTCAAGTCTTTTTAAAATTAATTGAAAAGGTTGTAAATGACGGCAAAGGCGTTATCGTAATGGTGCCCGAAATTGCCCTTACACCTCAAACTCTCGGCATTTTCTATTCTCATTTTGGTGAAAGTGTTGCTGTTTTTCATAGTGCTCTTTCAGCAGGCGAGAGAATAGACGAATGGAAAAGGGTTAAAAACGGTGAAGCTAAAATAGCAATCGGTACACGCTCTGCGGTTTTCGCGCCATTTTCAAATTTAGGTCTTATAGTTATTGACGAGGAGCATGAGCATACTTATAAATCAGAAATGTCTCCACGTTACCATGCTCGTGACGTTGCAAGATTCAGATGTGCCTATAACGATGCTTTGTTATTGTTGTCGTCTGCCACACCCTCGGTTGAGTCATATAAAAATGCAATTGACGGTAAATATACTTATATAAAGCTTTCGCAAAGATACGGTAAAGCAGTTTTGCCTCAGGTAGTAACCGTTGATATCAGTAATACCCAAGGTCCTTTAAGCAACGAGCTTTATGAAGCTCTTGAAAAGTGTCTTGAGGATAAAAAACAGGCAATTCTTCTTATGAATAGAAGAGGCTTCAATACCTTTGCAAGCTGTGGTGCTTGTAAAACTGTGCTGACCTGTCCTAATTGCAGTATTTCGCTTACTTATCATAATGCAAATAAACGACTTATGTGTCATTATTGCGGTCATTCCGAAACATATACTGACGTCTGTTCTGTTTGCGGTGAAAAAGCAGTAAGATATGCAGGTTTTGGTACTCAAAGAATTGAGGAAGAGTTAGAAAATATCTTCCCCGGTGCCCGTATTCTACGTATGGATGCCGATACAACGATGGCAAGATATTCGTATCAGGAAAAACTGACAGCCTTTGCTAACGGCGAATATGATATACTTTTAGGTACACAAATGGTTGCCAAAGGGCTTGATTTCCCCCGAGTAACCCTTGTAGGCATCATTTCTATAGACCATCAGCTTTATAATGATGATTTCAGAAGCAGTGAAAAGGCTTTTGATTTGTTAACGCAGGTTATAGGTAGGTCTGGTAGAGGTGATTTTGAGGGTAAAGCGTATATTCAAACTACTTTACCTGATAATGATATTATTGAATTGTCAGCTCAGCAGGATTACGAATCATTTTTCGAAATGGAATCAATCATAAGAAAAAGTATGGTTTATCCGCCGTATTGTGATATATGCTCGGTTACCTTCACAAGCGAGTTGTTTAACAACTCATTTAAAAGTGCAAAGCTTTTCTCAGAAATGGTAATTAAAGCAGTAAGCGAAGATTTTCCTGACGTGAAAATTAATCTTCTCGGCCCGATTCAACCGAGAGTATCAAAAATCAGTAATAAATACAGAAATGTTTTAACTATAAAATGTAAAAATAACAAGCGCTTCCGCAGTATGATGTCGCAGCTTTTAAAAGCGTATCTTAAAGATACTAAAAACTGCACTGCAAGCGTTACTGTTGATATAAATCCGCTTTCATAGGATTTTTAGTTTAATAATGAATTATGAGTGATAACGAAAATTCACTCCGAAGGAGTATATTGTGGCTATTAGAAATATAAGGGTTGACGATGACCCTATTCTCAGAAAAAAATCACGTGAAGTTACAGAATTTAACGACCGACTTTTTGATTTGCTTGATGATATGAAGGAAACTATGTATCATTCAGGCGGTGTTGGCCTTGCAGGGCCTCAGGTTGGCGTTTTAAAAAGAGTAGTAGTAATGGATGTAAGCGAAGACAGAAACGATTTTATCGAGCTTATAAATCCCGAAATTACATTTGAAGACGGTGCTCAGACAGGGGTTGAGGGTTGTCTTTCTCTTCCCGGTCTTCAGGGCACTGTAACCCGACCTAATATCGTTAAAGTAAAAGCCCAGAATAGAGAAGGAAAATGGTGTCTTTATAAAGGCGAGGCGTTAAAGGCTCGTTGCTTCTGCCATGAAATTGACCATTTAGACGGAATTCTTTATAAAGATAAGCTTGACGAGGGCGAATGTCTTTACAGAGTTGAAGTTGAAGAAGATTAATTGAATTTTTTGATAATAAATTTAAGGTGATTATATGAAAATTCTTTATATGGGTACACCCGATTTTGCGGTAAAGCCATTAAAAGCCTTAATTGAAAATAATTATGACGTTTGCGGTGTTGTAACTCAACCCGATAAACCTGTAGGAAGAAAAGCAATTTTAACACCTCCACCCGTTAAAATTGAAGCTGAAAATACAGGTATAAAAGTCTATCAACCGCAAACACTAAAAAACGGTGAGGGAATTGATATTCTAAAAGAAACAAATCCCGATGTCGTAATTGTGGTTGCATACGGCAAGATTCTTCCAAAAGATTTCCTTGAGTTTTCAAAGTATGGCTGTATTAACATTCACGGCTCGCTTCTTCCTAAATACAGAGGTGCAGCACCTATTCAAAGATGCGTGCTTGACGGTGAAGAGTATGCAGGTGTAACCGCTATGCAGATGGACGTTGGCCTCGATACAGGTGATATGCTTTTAGTTGAGAAAACAAAAATTGGTGAAAATGAAACCTCGGGTGAGCTTTTTGATAGGTTAGCCGATATGGGTGCCCAGCTTCTTATAAAAACTCTTGATAAGCTCCAAAAGGATGAATTAAAACCCGAAAAGCAAAACGATGAGGAAAGTACCTACGCTTCAATGCTTGATAAATCAATGTCACCTGTAGATTGGAAAAATTCTGCACAGCAGGTGCATAATCAAATCAGAGGGTTAGACCCTTGGCCCGTTGCACTTACTGTTTACAACGGTAAAACCTTGAAGTTATTCCGTTCATACCTTACTGATTCCTTAAGTAGCGGTGAAGCGGGTACCGTTAAAGCTGTAAAAGAGGGCCTTGCAGTTTTCTGCGGTGACGGTAAAGCTGTTATAATTACCGAGGTTCAATACGAAGGTAAAAAAAGAATGAAAGCTGTTGATTTCTTACGTGGTAATCCGATTCCCGACGGCTACTCGTTATTAAAAGATTGTTAACAGTTTTTTGCTTTTGTTGTAATGTTTTTATAGTAAATTATTATCGGAGGGTGATATAATGCCATATTTTTACTTTGATTATTATTACATTATTCTTGTTGTTCCGGTAATAATTGCGTCTTTGGTTATACAGTCAAAGCTAAAATCAACATACGCTAAATATTCCGGTATTAATAACGTGAAGAATCTCACGGGTGCACAGGCGGCACAAATGGTTTTAAATTATTACGGTATATATGACGTTCGAATTGAAGGTACTCCCGGTACGTTATCCGACCATTATGATCCGACCAAAAACGTAATAAGGCTTTCTGACGGTGTTTATAATAGTACCTCTGTTGCTGCAATAGGTGTTGCTTGCCACGAAGCAGGCCATGCCGCACAGCATGCGCAAGGCTATGCACCAATTAAAATAAGAAACACTATTTTACCCGTTTGTAACATTGGCTCAACTCTATCAATGCCTTTGCTTCTCATTGGTCTTGTTCTCTCGTTTGAGCCACTTATCTGGATTGGTATAGGCTTCTTCTCATTCGTTTCAATCTTTCAGCTTGTAACCTTACCTGTAGAGTTTAATGCAAGTAAAAGAGCGTTAAGCGTTATTGAGTCCAACGGTCTGCTCACTTTTGAAGAAAAACAAGGTGCCGCAAAGGTGCTTAAAATGGCGGCAATGACTTACGTTGCTGCTCTTGCTACAAGCGTTGCTCAGCTTCTTCGTTTGATTTTAAGATACGGTGGGAGAAGAAGACGATGACTAAAAAGCCAAGAGAAATAGCCTTTGATATTCTTTGTAAAATCGAGGCGGATAAAGCATATTCAAATATAGCTATTGACAGTGCTGTTAAGATGTACAATCCTGACAGCACTGATTGTGCTTTTATTTCTCGTTTGGTTTACGGTGTAATTGAAAGAAAAATAACTCTTGATTACATAATAAATAAATATTTATCACAACCGATAAACAAATTAAAAACACCTGTTCTTACCGCTTTGAGAATTGGTTCTTATCAAATCTTATTTATGGATAAAATCCCCGAAAGAGCCGCAGTAAACGAAACGGTAAATTTAATTAAAAAAGGAAAGTTTTCTTATGCTGCAGGTCTTGTAAATGCGGTTTTAAGAAAAATTACCGATAACAATAGCCTTGATTTTGGCTCTCTTCAGGGAGATGAATTGACTTCCGTTAAATACTCTGTTCCCGAAGAGCTTGTTAAGTTTTTAAATTACCACTACGGCAAAGAAAATGCTGAAGAATTTTTTAAACATAGCCTTTTGCCGAAAAAGATTTTTGTTCGTGTAAACAACACTAAAATTTCAACTGATGATTTGATTGAGTATTTCAAAAGTGAGGGCGTAATTGCTAATAAAACGTACCTTCCTAATGCATTGGAAATAACTTTTAACGGTGCGGTTTACAACCTGGAATCCTATAAAAAAGGATTTTTTCACGTTGAGGATTTATCATCTCAGTTATGTGTTGAAGCGTTAGACGTTTTCTCGGGGTGTACTACGATTGACGTTTGTGCTGCGCCGGGAGGTAAGACCTTTACTATTGCCGAAAATATGAATAATAACGGCACGGTTATTTCTTGTGATATATATTCTCAAAGAACTGATTTAATAAAAAGCGGTGCTGAAAGGTTGAGTCTTTGCTGTGTTAAAACAGCGGTAAACGATGCATCTGTTTTGAATGAATCTTTTCCTAAGGCAGACAGAGTTCTTTGCGACGTACCTTGCTCGGGGTTAGGGATAATCACAAAGAAGCCTGAAATAAAATATAAAAGGTTAGATGATGCGAAATCACTTTTGCCAATACAAAAAGAGATTTTAAACACCTCATCCAAATACGTTAAAAGCGGCGGTAAATTAATTTACTCAACTTGTTCAATTAATCCCAATGAAAATAGAAAAATATGTGACGCTTTTTTAAAGGAAAATCCTGATTTTTCTTCAATTAAAGCGTTGCCTGATATAGAAAGAACTGTTGAAGAAGGGGATTATCTCACTCTTTTTCCGCATAAAAATAATTGTGACGGCTTTTTCGTTGCCGTTTTTGTAAGAAAGTAAGGAATTTATGAGTAAAAAAGATATTGTTTCATTGAATTTTGAAGAGCTTTGCGAAGCGTTTAAAGAATTAGGCTTACCTAAATTCAGAGCAACTCAGGTTTACGACTGGCTCCATAAAAAATGCGTTTCATCTTTTGAAGATATGACGAATATCTCAAAGGATATGATTCGCTTATTAAGTGACAATTTTGTCATATTTTCCTGTACTATTGAAAAAAAGCTGGTTTCGCAGTATGATAATACTGTAAAATATCTTTTTACTTTGCCTGACGGTGAGTATCTCGAGTGCGTTGTTATGGATTATAAATACGGCCATACAATATGTGTTTCAACTCAGGTGGGTTGTAAAATGGGTTGTGCTTTCTGTGCTTCTGGTATCGGAGGTTTTAAAAGGCACCTTGCCCCGTCGGAAATTCTCGGTCAGATTTATGCTGCTCAAAGAGATTTATCCTTGCGTATTTCA
>JAZUQS010000037.1:0-15484 GCA_045605825.1 Acutalibacteraceae bacterium | reverse complement strand
AGGAGGTATTAGAATGGCTACAAAAGCTACCGGCAAAAAAGGTGCCGGAACACGCAAGCGTCGTGAACGTAAAAATATTGAACGCGGTGCGGCTCATATCCAATCCACCTTCAATAACACAATTGTTACTATTACTGATACTCAAGGCAACGCAGTTTCATGGGCAAGTGCCGGCGAAATGGGCTTCAGAGGTTCTCGTAAGTCCACTCCTTTCGCAGCACAGACTGCTGCTGAAACAGCAGCTAAGGTTGCTATTGAGCACGGTATGAAAACTGTTGAAGTTTATGTTAAAGGCCCCGGTTCAGGAAGAGAAGCTGCAATCAGAGCATTACAGGTTGCAGGTCTTGATGTTACACTTATTAAAGACGTAACACCTATTCCTCACAACGGATGCCGTCCGCCTAAAAGAAGACGTGTATAACATTATAGGAGGAAACGAATTATGGCAAGATATACCGGTGCGGTATGTAAGCTTTGCCGCCGCGAGGGCCAGAAGCTCTTTTTAAAGGGTGGTAGATGCTATACCGGCAAGTGCGCTTTCGAGCGTCGTTCCTATGCACCCGGCCAGCATGGTCAGGGTCGTAAAAAGATATCAGAATACGGAATGCAGCTTCGTGAGAAGCAGAAAGCAAGACGTTATTATGGTGTTCTTGAGGGACAGTTCCACAAATATTTCCTTATGGCTACAAAAATGCCCGGTCAGGCTGGTGAAAACCTTCTCAAGATCTGCGAAAGCCGTTTGGATAATATCGTTTATCTTCTCGGTTGGGCAGATTCCCGTGCAGAAGCTAGACAGTTTGTTACACACGGTCATTTCTGTGTTAACGGCAAAAAAGTTGATATTCCTTCCTACCTTTGCAAGGCAGGGGATGTAGTATCCATTAAGGAGAAATCGGCACAGACCGACGCATTTAAGACAATTATCGAAGCTAACGGAAGCCGTCCGGTTCCCACATGGCTTGATATCAATCGTGACGCTAACTCAGGTAAGGTTGTTAACCTTCCCGAGAGAGATCAGATTGGCGCTCCTGTAGCGGAGCATCTTATCGTCGAGCTCTATTCGAAATAATGCTCTTTAGCCTCATGCCATTTTGGCAAAACAAAAACGCAGTTTATCTGTGTAATTTTAAGGAGGGTTTGGTATGATTGGTATTGAGAAACCCGAAGTAAGATTTACCGGGGCAGAAGATTCAGCATACGGCTCATTTGTTGTTGAGCCTCTTGAGAGAGGTTTTGGTACAACACTTGGTAACAGCCTTCGCAGAGTTCTTCTCTCTTCACTTCCCGGTTATGCAATTACTTCTGTAAAGATTGATAATGTTCTTCACGAATTCTCAACGATCCCGAACGTAAAAGAGGATGTTACTGAGATAGTTCTTAACCTTAAGGGCGTTATTCTCAAAATACACGGAGACGGTCCCAAGATTATGTACATCGAAGCAGACGGCTCCGGCGAAATCACAGCGGGTGATATTAAAGCTGATTCAGAGGTTGAAATTCTCAACCCCGATCACCACATTGCAACACTTGATGCTGATGCTCACGTTACAATGGAGCTTACAGCAGATAAAGGCAGAGGCTACGTTTCTTCAGACAGAAACAAACAGCTTCTTGATCCTGCAATCGGCGTTATCGCTATTGACTCTATCTATACACCCGTTTTAAAAGTTAACTACACAGTTGATAACACTCGTGTAGGTCAGATTACCGACTATGATAAGCTCACAATTGAAGTTTGGACAGACGGTACAATTTCTGCTAAAGAAGCTGTATCATTCGCTGCTAAAATTCTTACTGAGCATCTTAATCTCTTCGTTGAACTTTCAGATGAAGTTGCAGGTACAGAGATTATGGTTGTTAAAGACGACAGTTCAAAAGAAAAGGTTCTTGAAATGACTATTGAAGAGCTTGACCTTTCTGTTCGTTCTTTCAACTGCCTCAAGAGAGCCGGTATCAATACTGTTGAAGATTTGATCAATAAAACAGAAGACGATATGATGAAGGTTAGAAACCTTGGCAGAAAATCTCTTGATGAGGTTGTTGCAAAATTGGAATCACTTGATCTTTCTCTTCGTGATGAGGACGAATAAGTCCGTATTTTCGGCAAAGGAGTGGATTTAGATGCCCGGAACCAGAAAACTCGGCAGAGCGAGCGATCACCGCGATGCTATGCTTCGTAACATGGTTACATCCTTACTTGAAAACGGTAAGATGACTACCACAGTCACAAGAGCGAAAGAAGTTCGCGCTATGGCTGAAAAAATGATCACACTCGCAAAAGTCGACAGTCTCCACAATAAGAGACAGGCTTTGGCATACATTACAAAGGAAGATGTTGTTAAAAAACTTTTTGACGAGATCGCTCCTAAGTATAAAGACGTAAACGGCGGTTACTGCCGTATAATCAAGACTGAAGCTCGCCGCGGTGACGCAGCAGAGATGTGCATTCTTGAATTAGTTTAATTAAAGTAAAGTGCCTGATCCAAAAGGTCAGGTACTTTTAATTATATCCCCCTATCAGAAAAATATTTTCTGGTAGGGGGATATATGTTTTTTACAAAATTTATCAGTCTTTATTTAAAATTATTTTAGCTATTTTATAAACGTCACCGCAACCAAGTGTAAGAACAAGGTCGCCTTCGCTGACGTTTTCTTTAATATAGTCTGCAACCTTTTGGAAGGTATCAAACCAAACGCAACCTTCAATTTCATCAGCAAGGTCTTGAGTCGTAATGCCGTAGGTGTTAATTTCTCTTGAACCCATAATTTCAGTCAACACAACGTTATCTGCTATTGAAAGAGCCTCTGCAAAGGCGTTTAAATGCATTTTAGTTCTACTGAAGGTGAAAGGTTGGAATACAGCCCAAACACGCTTATAATCCATTTTCTTGGCAGCAGAGAGGGTAACCTCAAGCTCTGCGGGATGATGAGCATAATCGTCAACAATATCAGCACCGTTATAAGTTCCTAAAAACTCAAAACGTCTGCCTGCACCCTTGAAGGTTAAAATACTTTTTCTGCATTGGTCAACAGTTGCACCGCAATAGGTAGCAGTAGCAATAGCCGCAAGAGAATTAAGTATATTATGCTCACCGGGGACGCTTAATTCAATTCTGCCGTTATTTACGCCGTCAATATAAAGGTCGTAGCAGGGGAATGCGCCGTTGTTATATCCCACGTTTTTAGCAACAAAATTACATCCATCGTTTTTACCGAAGGAAATCATTTTCTTTCCTTCGCTTATACCCTTAATGCTATCAAGAGTGTTTTTGTCATCACCGTTATATATTACGGCTTTTGTTGACATATCAGCGAATTTTCTGAATGAAGCCTCAAGATTTTCAAGAGTTTTAAAATATTCCATATGATCGCAGTCAACGTTAAGAATAACGCTTATATCAGGCGTTAAATCAAGGAAGGTATCCTTGTATTCACAAGCCTCGCAAACGAGTATATCGCTTGTACCTACTCTTCCGTTTGTACCCGTGAGAGGAAGCTTACCACCAATAACTGCAGAAGGGTCAAAATCGTTATCAATAAGAATATGAGTAAGCATAGAAGTAACGGTTGTTTTACCGTGAGTGCCGCAAACGCCTATACAGTTATCGTATTTTCTTGTAAAGTAACCAAAAAGTTTACTGCGTTCAAAGGTAGGTATACCTTTTTCTTTTGCGGCAACAAGCTCGGGGTTATCGGGAAGAAGAGCAGCAGTATAAACTACCATATCAGCACCGTCAACGTTTTCAGCCTTCTGACCCATTGTAACGGGAATACCTAAAGCACGAATTCTTTTTAAAGTGTCAGATTCGTTGTTGTCGGAGCCTGTAAGATAGTGACCTTGTGAATGTAATATTTCGGCAAGGGGACACATACCACTACCGCCGATACCGATAAAATGTATTCTTTTAGCATTTTTTATTGCTACGTCAATAGTCATCTTGAAAATCCTTTCATAAAGGAATTGCTTAATAAAGCTTCAAAGTTTAACCTTTTCAATATATTAAAATTATACTCCTTAAGAGATAAAAAATAAACCCCTAAATAAAAAATAATAGATTATTTGTTTGTGAATAAATTCTTACTTTTTAAGCCCTTCTGAAGAAAATATCCGAGAATACCGCAGGATATTACTTCACCGAGAAAAACAGTAAGTGTAAAATACCAATAAGTACCCTCAAAGCCGTAAACGTACATCAGAACGGGCGGTATGATAAGCGTGTTTGATATTATTGGTGGAATAAGTGCTAAAATGCTATGCTTTCTTAAAAGATAAGTACCAATAGCACCGATAAGGGTTGCAAGAGTACCAAAAACAATATCCCATAAAGCACATCCCGTAAGAATGTTAGCAAGAAGACATCCTACAACAAGACCGGGTATTGCCGCAGGGGTGAATATGGGAAGAATTGTAAGTGCTTCAGAGAAGCGGATTTGAATGGGGTTACTTGCAAGACCCATTGCAGCTGCAATATAAGTTAAAACGACGTATAATGCGGCTACGATTGCAGCAAAAGCTACGTTAGTGATTTTTTTTCTGTTTTTCATTTTTTTACTCCATAGTTTTGATTTGAGATAAAATCTCTGTGAGGATGGTTTCGAACTCACATTTTGTGGCAGATATATAAGCGATATAACTGTCACAATGTATAAAAAACATCTTGTAATTTCTACAACAAGATGGCTTTAATTTACTTGAAAATATACTTATCAGTAGTATAATTAAAAAGAAAACAACCTTTTGAAAGGATGAAATTTAAATGATTAATGTTACAATCTGGAACGAAGGACGCCACGAAAAAGAAAGCGAATCAGTAGCAAAGGTTTACCCTAAGGGTATACATAACTGTATCGCAGAATTTTTAGAAACAGATGAAGAGCTTAACGTCACAACCGCAACTCTCGATGATGAGTTTAACGGTCTTCCTGATGAAGTTCTTGAAAATACTGATGTTCTTCTTTGGTGGGGTCATATGGCTCACGATGACGTACCGAATGAGCTAGTTGAAAAGATTTACAATAGAGTTATGAGAGGAATGGGCTTTATCGCTCTTCATTCTGCTCATTTTTCAAAGCCTTTCAGAAGACTTATGGGTACAACATGTTCTCTTAAATGGCGTGACAGTGACCGTGAAAGATTATGGTGTATAAATCCTTCTCACCCTATAGCAAAGGGTGTGCCTGAATGCTTTAATATCCCCGTTGAAGAAATGTACGGTGAAAGATTTGACATTCCTCAACCTGATGAACTCGTGTTTATCGGATGGTTCAAGGGTGGCGAGGTTTTCCGTTCAGGCTGTTGTTGGCAAAGAGGCCTTGGCAGAGTTTTCTATTTCCAGCCGGGGCACGAGGAAAATCCTACGTATTATATTCCCGAAGTACAGCTTATTATCAAAAACGCAGTTCATTGGGCAACACCCGAAAAGGTTGTTCCTGAAATAGAATGTCCTTGGGTAGAGTCCGTTGAAAAGAATTACAACGGCGAAAACAAATAAGTTTCACAACGAGTAAGTATATCACAAAAAGATTCCTTTATCAACTGATAAAGGAGTTTTTGTGTGAATAAAAACACGTTATAAATTATAGATAGGAGCGATAAAAATGCTTAAATTCCTTTTTCAAGGCGATTCAATAACTGACGCAGACCGCAACAGAGATGATGAAAACAACTATGGTTACGGTTACCCTAATCTTTTTGCTGCTGAAGTAGGAAAAGCTTTTCCCGGTGAATATTATTTTATAAACGAAGGTATAAGTGGCAACAGAATTGTTGATCTTTACGCAAGAATAAAAAGTGATATCATAAATCATCAGCCTGATTATATGTCAATTCTTATTGGTGTTAACGATGTGTGGCATGAGATAAATGATAAAGACGGCGTTGCTCCCGAGAAATTTGAAAAGATATATACAATGCTTATTGAAGAAATCAAAGAGGTGCTTCCTGATATTAAAATTATGATTTTAGAACCTTTTGTTCTTCCTGGGACAGGCACAAGCTATGCTTGGGATACATTCAGAAGCACGTTGGAAGAAAATGCAAAAGCCGCAAAACGAATTGCAGATAAATTCAATCTTAAATTCGTACCTCTTCAGGATAAATTTGATGCTGCTTGCGAAAAAGCAGAGCCTTCATATTGGCTTCGTGACGGAGTTCATCCCACAGCCGCAGGCCACGCAATAATTAAAGACGAATTAAGAAAAGCCTTCGATGAGATAAGATAATAGTATAAGAATTAACGGTCTGCGACAGCAATATTGCTATCGTAGACCGGTTTTTATTTATACTCTATTTCCTTCCCCAAGACATTAATCGCAAATAAATTCGGTATTGCCATAAGTCCGTTGAAAATATCTGCAACCGTCCAAATGATTTTCGGTGGATTAATACAACCGATAAAAGCGAATATGCCGTAAAGAATTTTATATAAACCAACGTGTTTTTTACCGAAAAGATATTCAACGCCCTTTTCGCCGTAGAATGAACAGCTTGTAAGGGAAGTAAAAGCCAAAACAGTAGTCAAAAGAGCAATACCCTTTTCACCTATCTTACCAATAGTTGAATAAGCCTTTATTGAAAGCTCTGCACCGAAAAGAGTTGTGTAATCCGTGCTCACAAGAATTGCTATAGCTGTAAAGGTGCAAAGAAAAACGGTATCTATAAAAACCTCAAGCATTGCCCACATACCTTGCTTTTCTCCGCTTACGTTTTCTACTTGGGAGTGAAGAATTGTAGATGAGCCTAAGCCCGCCTCGTTTGAAAAAACGCCTCTTGAAATGCCGAAACGGGCGGCTTTAAACATTCCGTAGCCGTTTACTGCTTTAAAGGTAAAAGCCTCTTTAAAGATGTTTATAAAGCAAGGGATGATTGCTTCTCTATGCTTAAAAATAACCCATATAGATATAATGAGGTAAAAAGTTGTCATTAACGGCACTACGATTGTGCCAAAATCGGCAATCCTTTTTATTCCGCCTTTAATTATTATAAAGACAAGCAGAGTTACAATTATACCGGTAACCATTTCTGGTGCGTTAAAGCTTGCTTTTAATGATTGAGAAATAGAGTTGCTTTGGGTAAGATTTCCCATACCTATAACCGAGCCAATACAGAAAAAACTATATATTTTAGCAAGACCTTTCATTTTTAGTCCGTTTTCTATGTATGAAAATGCACCACCGCTTATGTTACCGTATTTATCCTTTCTTTTGTATTTTATACCTAAATAGTTTTCTGAATAGGCGGTCATCATTGAAAGTAAGGCACTTACCCACATCCAAAAAACAGTACCGGGACCGCCCGAATATATTGCCGTAGCAACGCCAACAATGTTACCCGTACCGATGCAAGCACCCAAAACAGAACAAAATGCACCGAACTGTGAAACGCCGTCTTCATTATTCTTTTTAAAAATTGTACCTAACGTAGATTTCAGCATTTCAGAAAATCCGCGGATTTGAAAAAAACGGCTTTTAAAAGTAAACCTCAAAGCAGTAAACAAAAAGAAAATGAGCATAGGTAAGCCCCAAATAACTGAATTTACAGACTCTAAAAATCCTTGCATAAAACTTAACCTTTCCTTTGACAAAACAAAGATATCGTTTTATAATATATAATCTGGATTGAGAAAAGTTATTCTTGAAGGGCGAAATTTAATGACTTACGATTTAACGAAAGGAAAAGTAAATAAGGTACTGCTTAAGTTTACAATACCGCTTTTTATAAGCGTTATTTTTCAGCAGATGTATAGCATGGCTGACAGTCTTATTGCAGGTCGCTTTGTGGGTGAAGATGCTCTTGCGGCTATTGGTGCATCTTACCCTATAACAAATATTTTTAATGCAGTTGCAATAGGATGTAATGTAGGGTGTAGCGTTGTTATTTCCCAGCTTTTCGGTGCTAAAGATTATAAAAAGGTTAAAACTGCAGCTTCAACCTCACTTATTTCCTGCCTTGTATTAGGTGGCGTTTTAACTGCTCTCGGAATTGCTTTAACACCGGCTCTTATGAGAGCTATTGATACGCCCGAAAATATATTTAACGATTCCGCATTATACCTTGCGATTTACGTAGGCGGGTTTACGTTTTTGTTTATTTATAATATTGCAAACGGTATTTTCAATTCTTTAGGTGATTCGAAAACATCGTTATATTTTCTTATATTCTCCTCTGTGTTTAACGTAGTGCTTGACTATATATTGGTTGTGTTTTTCGATATGGGCGTTGGCGGTGTTGCCTGGGCAACCTTTATAGCTCAAGGCATTGCGGGTGTGCTGTCAGTTTCCGTTTTGTTAAAACGACTTAAAACTCTTCCCGTAACAGAAAAAACAGATTTATTTTCATTTCAGCTACTTAAACGAATAGCCCGAATTTCAATACCCAGCGTTTTACAGCAAAGCTTTGTTTCTGTTGGTAACGTGTTTATTCAAAAGCTTATAAATGGCTTCGGCTCATACGTTGTTGCAGGCTTTGCCGCTGCATTTAAGCTTAATATGTTTACTATAAATGCCCTTTGCACTATAGGTAACGGCGTTTCAAGCTTTACTGCTCAAAACTATGGAGCGAAAAAATATAACCGTATAAAAGAGGGGATGAAGTGGGGTTCAGTCTTTTCTATTATTGCGGGCAGTATTTTTGCAGTTACATATCTCGTTTTTAACGAGCAACTCTTACGGCTTTTTATGGAAAAAGCCGTAAATGAAGAAACCGTTATTTCAGGTATGGCATTTTTGAAAACAGTTTCACCCTTCTTCTGCTTTATAGGCTTAAAGCTTGTTTTCGACGGTGTTTTAAAGGGCACGGGCTCAATGAAGCTGTTTATGGTTGTTACGTTTACTGACCTTATATTAAGAGTTATTCTTGCTTTTGTATTTGCACCGATTTGGGGTTATGAGGGGATCTGGTATTCCTGGCCTGTAGGATGGACTACCGCAACCGTTTTATCGTTAATCTTTTATAAAGGTCTTTCAAAAAAACTAAAAGAAAAAACAGAATAAATAAATTCGCACTCATCAAGGAAACCCTTTTGAGTGCGAATTGTTTTTTATTTGTATTGTTAATTCTGTTTTCTTACAATGCGATATTCGTCATCTGCTCTGAAGTAAGGGCAATTGTCATTAGATGAGGTTAAAAACTTTAAATATTCGTCTTCATCTAATTCAATATCGCAATAGTATTCTTCTAAATCCTCGTCATATCTGTAGTTTTCACACATATCACACATTGCCATAATAAAACCTCATTTATGGTATTTACCGTTGTTGTTAATTTGAAAAGCACGATATACCTGCTCTAAAAGCATAACCCTCATAAGCTGATGGGGGAAGGTCATAGGTGAAAATGAAAGCTTGAAATCTGAAAGACTTTTTATTTCGGGTGAAAGACCGTAGGAGCTTCCGATTATAAAAGTAATATGGCTTTTTCCGTTTAAAGCGGCATCGTTTATAGCCTTTGCAAAAGCCTCGCTTGATTTTTCTTTACCCTCAATGCATAAAGTGAAAATATAACTTCCGTTAGGGATTTTCTTTTTTATTTCATCAGCCTCTTTTGAAAGAGCTGACGTAATTTCATTTTGCGAGGGGTTATCTGAAAGCTTTACGGGGTTAAGCTCTATAATTTCAAGCTTACCGTAGGCGGAAATACGTTTTGCATATTCGTCAACCGCATCCCGTAAATATTTTTCTTTTAATTTACCTAAAGCAATAATTGTAATATTCATCATTCAAGACCTAAATACGGAGCGGGGTTAATTTTGTTACCGTTAACTCTAACTTCAAAGTGAAGGTGAGCACCAAAAGAGTAACCCGTATTACCAACTCTGCCGATAGCCTGACCTTTTGAAACAACGTCACCTGCGTTTACCATAAGAGAGTTATCAAGCATATGGGCGTAAAGCGTTTCTATACCGTTACCGTGGTCTATAATTACGTAGTTACCGTAACCGCCGGTGCTCCAACCGGCTTCTGTTACTGTGCCTGTTGCACCTGCAACAACAAGAGAGCCTGAAGCATTAGCACCTGAAATATCAATACCCTTGTGGTTACCCAAGCTTCTCAAACCAAAGGGTGAGGTAACAGTGAAAAGACCGACAACGGGCCAACAGAAATAACCTGTTGTTTGAAGAACTGAATAAGAGCCTAAAGAAAGGCTTTGAGCACGAATACCTCTTTCAACAACCTGAGAAACAGGCTTTTCAACCGATACGCTCATTAACTGTTCCGAAAGAACCTTTTTATCGCCTATGTAGGTTACAAGGTCAATGGCGTATTCAGTACCGTTTTGACCGTTTCTTCTGATTCTTGCATCACCAACGAAAAGAGTATTTGTTTGAATTTCAACGGTGTCAAACTCTACTGTTGAAAGAGTTTTTTCACATTCTGCGTGACGGATTGTAAGAACACCTAATGTTTTAAGGGAAAGCTCAAGCTGGTCGGGTGACCAAATTCTATCGTCCGTTTTGTTATAATAAGCGTATTTAAACGAAACCTCTTCTGCAAATGATACCGATGAGGTAGGGTAAAGCTCTTTTGCACTTTCAAGATACTGTGTAAAAATGTGCTTTGCATTTTGCCTGTCGGTAACGGCACAAAGGTATTCACCGTCAATATAAATCTCGGTTATTTTTACAAGCTCGGGTGAAAGCTTTGTTATAAGCATTTCTGATAAGCTTTCATAGTTTTTAATGTTGTATGGCTCTGTAGATGCTTCTTCGGTAGAAAATGCATCAATAGAAGCAAGATTTAAATATTTAGATGCAAGATTTTGAGCGAGGTCAGCATCGCTTTGAGTAGGGGCGTAACCGACAATCTCGTCGTTAAGCTTAATAGCGATTGCATCAATTTTTCTGTTGTTTGAATAAAGAAATGTGCCTGAAACAACAAGAATAGCAAAAATAAGAATAAAAACAATACTACGTTTAAAGAATGTTTTGAAGGACGAGAAAGAGGATTTGTTAAATTTAAAAAACTTCTTTACAGAATTACCGATAAGCCTTGCAAATGAAGAAAAAATATCCCCAATAGCAAGACCTAAATTGTAAATATAAACGTAAAGTGTTTTAAAAATAACGCCCATAATAACTCACTTTCAAATGACAATAGAGTAACTATACCATAAAAAAGAGATTTTAACAAGAGTTTAAAGTAGTTTTAAATGTTTGTTTTAAAAGAATTTACAAATAAAAAGTGTCCGATTTCTCGGACACTGATTTTGATTAAAATACGTCTGACTCTATATAATCTACGCCAAGTGCACGGCAGTAGTTAAGAGCGAGAATATCGTTTGCTGTCCAAAGGCCAATCTTTAAGCCTTTATCGTGAAATTCCTTTACCATTTTAGGTGTTGCAATTTTGTATTCAGCATCAATATCAAAGCCGTACTCAATGCATTTGTGATAATCACCGCAGTTTTTACCGTATGTAAGCATAATCTGAAGGTCGGGGAAAGCTTCGTGAGCCTTAATAAGATTTTCAAATTCAAATGATTGAAGCTGACATTTTTTAAGGTCGTAAACCTCACCGGCCATTGTGAATAAATCGTGGATTTGCTCATCGGTAAATTCGCCCTTAAGCTCAATAAAGCAAATCATATCTGCATCACGACAAATTTCAAGGTATCTCTTGAAGGTGCAAAGGTAAACCGTTTCGTCACTTTTTTTATTCAAGAGGGGCTTTTGTGTGAGCTCCTCGTAGGTAGCCTCAGCAACTAAAAGCTCCGTGCCGTCAACAAATTTTGCTTCGTCGTTATGGTTTACAACAAAAACACCGTCTTTTGTAACTCTTACGTCGGTTTCAATACCGCCTGAGCCGTGGGCTACCGCCGCAGTAAAAGCAGCCTCTGTATTGTCGGGATGCTTTGAGCTATAACCTCTGTGAGAAATCATACAAATATCCTTGTGAAGCTCTTTGTTTAAATAGTGAAGACCTACTGCAGCACCTGCAACAATACCTGTTCCAATTGCAATATTTCTGATAGCTTTTTTCATAAAATCACATCCGAAAAATTATTCTTGACTCATTTTAATTGATACCGTTTCCTTTGTCAACTTGTATAACTTAATTTTGCAAAAAATAAATAAAAAACAAACAGTACAATTAATCTATTGAGAAATTCTTTAATATGTGTTAAAATAAACTGAAAATGTATATTGGGAAGTGATACCGTGAAGAATTGTGACATAAATATTCGTGACCCTTTTGTTCTTGTTGTTGACGGTAAGTATTATATGTACGGTACAAGAGCCAAAAACTTCGGTATAAAAACAAACGGCTTTGACGTATACGTAGGTGACGACCTTGAAAATTGGTCTGAGCCGAAAGAGGTTTTTAATTCTTCAAAATGGGAAATGAATACCGCGGTGAACTGGGCACCCGAGGTGCATTTATTTAACGGTAGCTTTTATATGTTTGCTACCTTTACAAAGCCTAACGGCTTAAGAGGTACGTATATTTTAAAAAGTGATACACCCGACGGTGAGTTCAAGCCTCATTCAAACGGTGCGATAACACCTCTCGAATGGGAATGCCTTGACGGCACACTTTATGTTGAAAACGGCAAGCCTTATTGCGTTTTTTGTCATGAGCATACCCAGATATTAAACGGTACAGTTTGCTTCGTTGAGTTAAGCGATGATTTAACTCACGCAGTAAGCGAGCCTATAGAATTATTTGCCGCAAGCTCATATCTTAACAGAGATGCCAGCGAAAACTGTCATAACGTTACCGACGGTCCGTTTATGTATAAAATGGAAGACGGTAAGCTTCTTATGATATGGTCAACCTGTGCTAATAACTACGTTCAGTGTATTGCTGCATCCGACAACGGTTCAATTTTCGGTAAATGGTCACATCTTAAGCCGATATTTGATGATGACGGCGGTCACGGAATGATTTTTAAAGCTTTAAACGGTGATTTAAAATTAACACTTCACTGTCCTAATAAAACAGATTATGAAAGACCGATTTTCTTTAATATTAAGGAAGAAAACGGTACTTTAGTAAGAATTGGGTGAGTACTATCAAAGGTTTTTTCAAAAGCTATAAAGATGCTTTTTTAGTTAATATAAAAGAACATACACAGCATACCCCTCAGGTTGTAAAGCTTTCCTTTGCAGACCTTAAGAAGACTTATCACGGCTCTGCTTTAGGCTGGGCTTGGGCGGTTATAAAGCCCGTTGTAACAATCTTTGTTTATTGGTTTGCAATAGCGGTGGGGCTTCGTCAGGGTGGTGACGTTGACGGCTATCCTTACATACTTTGGCTTATAAGCGGTATTGTGCCTTGGTTTTATATGGGTGACACAATTACAGGCGGTACGGGTTGTATAAGAAAATACAGCTATCTCGTAACGAAAATGCAGTTCCCTGTAACAACGATACCTACCTTTACAAACCTTTCAAGGCTTTACGTTAATATTGTTATAACTCTTATAGTTGTTGCAATTTTCTGGATAGGTGGCTATCCTCCTACATTATATTTGCTTCAGCTTCCGTTATACATTCTTTTTATGTTCCTTTTCTTTAATGCTTGGTCATTGTTCTCAGGGCTTATCTCGGCAATAAGCAAGGATTTTGCAAACCTTATTAAATCGTTGAATATTGCTGTTTTTTGGCTTTCTGGTATACTTTGGAACATTGAAAACGTTGCTGACAATGAATTTTTATATGGCTTGATGATGCTCAATCCCGTTACTTTTATTTGCTATGGCTTCAGAAATTGCTTTGTAAACCACGTTTGGTTTTTTGAGCAACCGCAAAGATTACTTTATTTTATCGGTTGGTATTTAGTTTTAGCATTCTTATCTTTGTGGGCATATAAGAATTTACGAAAAGAAATTGCAGATGTTTTGTGATTTTATAACTTTTTGAAAGGACAAAACAATGAGCGAAACAGTAATAAGATTTGAAAACGTCACAAAAATCTATAAATTGTATTCAAGTACAAGAAAAAGACTTTTGGGCATATTTATAAAAAAAGTACCATATAAAAAGAAAAAGGCAGTTGACGAAGTAAGCTTTACCGTTAACAGAGGTGAGTCGGTTGCTCTTTTCGGTAAAAACGGTGCAGGTAAATCTACCGTTCTTAAAATGATAACGGGTGTAGTTTTCCCTACAAGCGGTGATATTGAGGTTAAAGGTAGAGTAAGTGCTTTGCTTGAGCTTACAAGCGGCTTTGATATGGAGTTTACCGGTAGAGAAAATATTTACCTTAAGGGTCATATTTTAGGCCTTAAGGATGAAGAAATAAAAGCACTTGAAGATACTATTATTGAGTTTTCAGAGCTTAACGAATATATCGATCAGCCCGTAAGAACTTATTCAAGCGGTATGAGAGCAAGGCTCGGCTTTGCTATTAACGTTAATATAAAGCCCGAAATTCTTATTGTTGACGAGGCTTTAAGCGTTGGTGACGCACCCTTTAGAAAAAAATGTCAGAAAACAGTTAACGAAATTATCAATAAAGATAACGTTACTCTTCTTTTCGTTACCCATCAGACCGCAGTTGCAGAGGAATTCTGCAAGAGGGGAATAGTAATGAAAAACGGTAAAATAGTCTTCGACGGCCCCGTAGAAGAAGCATCGGAGTATTATAAGAAGATGAATGCAGGGAAGAAATAAAGTTTATATTTAAAAGAATAATGAATTAGTTTTGTTTTATGTGTTAAATAATTTAGTAAAAAAGATTGGAGGATGTATAGTGAAGAAGTTTTTATCGTTTTTGTTGGCGGTTGTTTTGTCTTTTGGAATATTAGAAAGTCATGCAATAGTTGGTTACGATTTAGATAATGATGGAGATGTAACAATCAATGATGCAGTATACACTCTCCGTGTTTCAGCAGGTATTGAATATTGTGAAGTAAATTCAGAAGCTTTTGATGCTATGGATATTGATAGTGATAATCACATAACCCTGTCTGATGCAAGAAGCATTCTACTAATGGCTGCAGGAATTACAGAAAGTGTTGTGGATGGCATCAGTATTACACCATTGCCAATAACATTTGAAGGAATAACGATAAATAATTTCTCGTTGAATGGTGAAAAGGCTACTATAAATGTCACAAACAATACCGGCAAAGCAATAGATTCTCTTACAAATATCTCGTATAAATGTTACGATTCAAATGGAACGATACTAAAAACATCTTCTGTATTTTTAGAAGATATGAACAATGGCGAAAACTGTAATGAATATTTTTATATTGAGAAAGGTACTACAAAAATTTTATTTACTGATGTAACAATATATTGGGGTACTTATTCAGAAGAAAATGCAACAAGTATAGTAGATGGTTTGAATGTCACGACTTTACCAATAACATTTGAAGGAATAACGATAAATAATTTTTCGTTGAATGGTGAAAAGGTTACTATAAATGTCACAAACAATACCGGCAAAGCAATAGATTCTCTTACAAATATCTCGTATAAATGTTACGATTCAAATGGAACGATACTAAAAACATCTTCTGTATTTTTAGAAGATATGAACA
>JAZUQS010000036.1:0-29783 GCA_045605825.1 Acutalibacteraceae bacterium | reverse complement strand
TACTATTGGTCGGCTGAATTGGTCATAGGTTGTTGAGATAAGCTCCTGACTACCTATTTTTATACTTGTTACTCTGCCGAAGCTATCGTAAGTAAAGCTATATAACTGCCCCGAGCTGCTCTGAATTGAGCTTAAGCGGTTTGAGTTATCGTAGATATAATTACTTTTAGCAACCTGATTGCTCCGTTTGTCATAGGCTGTAACAGAGGTTATTCGGTTACTGTTGGGGGCATATTCGTATTGAGTTCTATTGTTTTCACCGTCTGTTGTTGAAATAAGCTGACCGCTTGTTTCGCTGTAGTTATATGAAACGTTGTTACCGTTAACGTCATTTATACCCGTTGTAAAATTGCCGTTATCGGTATAATAAGCGTGGGTTGAAAGGTATTTTTCATTATCTGAGGGTACCTCGTAAAAATACCATTTCATTGTTTCTTTAAGGTTGTTTTTGTCGCAAACAGCTTCATAAACCGTATTTTTCGGTGTATTACCTACGGCTTCGGTTTCAGCACAGTTAAGGCATTTATATTCACCGTTAACGCCCGCATCATACCCCGATTTTTTCATATAAAGGGTAAAGGTACCGTCGTCATTTTTAACGGGCTTAAAATACTGATTATCGGTATTGTAGTATTCGTTATTTGTCATTACTACGTTACCGTTAGTATTACTTTCGCCTGATACCTTGAAATAGTAAGTAGCAGCGTTATCCCTTGACGGCGTTCCTACACTTCTTTGAATTGAGCCTAATTCGAAAGTATTGTTGCCCTCACCTGATAAAACGTACCATTTTTGCGAATCCAAGTAGGCAAGATAGCTTTGACAGGTAACTTCATCAGCACCCGAAGAGGCTTCACCGCTGTCAATCGCTTTACCCGTTCCTGCGTTTACGATATAATAAGTTTTTCCGTTCTCAATAACCGTCGCAGGCTTTAAGGGTGTTATAAACGTATTTTTAACGTTGCCGTTACCGTCATATTCAAAGCCGTATTGCTGACCGTCCGACGAGAGAGCGTAAATAAGCTTATTCTGGTCGTCGTAAGAATACATATATCTACTGCCCGACGGATTTAAAAGCTTTGACATTTGGTTATTTGAGTAAGCAAACGAGCTTTCGGTTTTCGCTAAATCCTGAGTGCTTACAATATTACCGTTATCGTCATACGTATAAGTTTGACCGTAAGTTTCTTTATAGCAATAGCCACCCGTGAAATATAGGTTGTTTATATTTCGGTTGTATTCTACGAAATATAAACAATATGCGTAATCCTTAGGTGCAATTGCCATAAATGAAGCAAACTGCCAAGCATCAACGTCGGGGTTGAACTCCTTTTTCTCGCTACCAACCAATTGATTGTTTGAATCGTAGAATTGAAAAAGAATATCAAACTGAGGTAATTCGTTTTCAGCCTTTGTACCATTGTTAAGTGGTGCCGAAGCAGCAAAAGCCCAACCGCCTATTGAAAAAACGTCACCCTTTTTACCGTTAACGTTTACACTTTGATAAATAAAATTACTTGCACTTGCAGAGGTTGCTCTTGAATAAATTGCATTAGTCTGACCGGGTACTTCACCGGCGCCTAAAGAAGTAACTGCCCACTCGGAAATATTCTCAGAAAAATTATAGTTTGAGTCTAACAAAAACCAACAATTCCCCTGGTTTTTAAACCCAGCGTTTTCAAGCAAGTTAAAAGAAGAAGCTCCGTAACCGCTTTCAAGCTGAATATCGTCAAACCACATTGTTCCCGTGGAATTTTCATTTACACCCACAAGAACACGAAGAGTTTTACCCTCACCGACAGAAGCAGTAAGAGAATATTTATCCCATGTATTTGATTGATAAACGTCTACAACGTAGCCAGTTTCTCTTGTATCACCGTTATAGATTTCTAATATAAGAAAGCCTTTACCGTTAAAGGCTTCAGAGCCTGTCATAGCGTAAGCTGAAAGAGTATAAACTCCCGAGGGAACTACACCGATTTCTTGAACAGCCGATGTTAAGCCCGTTGCATTAGTCTTGTTTATTTTAACGCAACCGTTACCGAAATGCCCAACGCCCGTTTCAGCTGTAACGCTATACGTATTATCAGGGGCAGTATTATATACCCAATAATTATTAAAATTCGAAGAAAACGACGGGTTTTTAAGATAGTTTACGGTGCTTGTCTGAATTTTTGACGAGGTGTTAAGCTTATTAGCGTTAGCACTCGTACTGTTACCGGGGGCAAAACTGAAAAACTGAGCTTGACCGCTGTTGTCGGAAACAATACCCGTAGTTTGACCGTAATCGTTAAACTGATAAGTATAATCTCTGTTAGCAAGGTCGGTTACAACCGTTTCGTTTTGCAAATATTTGAAGCTGTAGCTTTCGGCAACTGTTCCGTCAAAAACGGTTTTTATTAAAGAAACTCTTTTTTGACCGCTATTGTCATAGGTTATTTCCGTGTTTCCGCTTTCGCTTTGAATATAAGTCCATTGACCGCCGTTATGACCGTACGAAACTCTTTCACCGTCGGGGAATGTAATCTCATACAAGAAGGCGTTAACGTATGATAATTTTGTTGCTCTGCCTGCGGGGTCAATAATTTCATATATACGGTTATCACCTGTATAATTGAAGGTATAACATCTGCCAACACCGTCAAAAATATATTTAATTCTCGGCGTTTCACTGTTAACGGAATCCTCATGCTGAACGGTTATCTCTTTACCCGTTGAAGATTTAATACGAATGAGCAAGCCGTAACGGTTAAACTCCATTATATTTTTATCTTTATCGGTAATTCTATATTTAACCCAATGAAATCTTTGGTTTTCATCAGCAGGGGTATTACTTTCAGGGTTAACCCAAAGCTCATAGCCTAAGCCGTCTTCATCCTTACCCGTTGCACCGTTTAAATCCTCGAAATAAAAATAATGCTCCGTGCCGTCAGCATCGTTAAGGTAATATTTATACTTTTTTTCTTCCTCGATAGAATCGGTTTTTATATTAGGGTTGGGTTTAATAAACAAATTGTAATTTGTCTGAACACCGTTACCTAAATTAGCATAACTCTGATGAGCTTTGTTTGAGTTATATACCAAAGAAACGTTAACGGGCATAATTTCCCCGCCGCAATCCTCGGTAAGATACTGAGAGTAAACAAAGTTACCGTTATAGTTATTCACGCTTGCAACGCCACCGTTACCGCTTGAAAGATTGGTGTAGCTATAATAATCCTCATAGCCCGACATATTACGGTAGGATATGACAAGCAAGGGGCGGGCTTCGGAATATGTAGTATATCCCGTTGAATAAAACCTTGCTCTTCTGTGTGAATTTCCTTCGTAATCAGCCTTGAACATTATACCGTTATTAGCGAGTTCACCCGAATACCAAAGACGAGCTAAATCGGTAATTTCCCAGCTTATCCAAGAATTAGTTTCACCTTTAAAATTGTGATAATCGGAAACCAAATAATTGTCAACGGACGGCTGATTATTCCAAGTAACCGTATGAGGCTCCCAACCACTTAAAACTTTGAAAATATTAACTGTTAAGGTGTTAGAGTCAACAAGATACATACTAAGAGTTGCATCAACAATTTTATCACCAACTGAAAGCGTTGGTAAATTTTCGCATTTAAAATATGACCTTACAGCACCTCTGTTGTTTTCGTAGCCTATATACAAGCTACCCTCATAATTTGTTCCTTGCTCTCCTTCACCTTTTTTACCGAACGAGGCATTCGGCATTTCAGCAGAAACGTATGAACTGTAACAACCGTTTTCAGAAAACAAAACGCGGGATGCAGTCATTATCGGGTCTACTGTAACAGGGTATACTACTCCCTCGGAATTAAGCCAATCTTCATCAAGGGTCATTTTTAAAGTAAACTGACCGTTTTTTATCTCGGCTATGGAAAGAGTTATACCGTCGGATGAGTGACCCTCGGCATCCTGCATATACGGGGCGTTTATCACGAAAACTGCATTATCGTCAGAATCGCAAAGCACGATAGTTTTCTCATCGTAAAGCTTTGCAGTTAAGTTCGGATTTTTATAATTTACGAAAAACTCTGTGATTACGTCTTTGTCTTTTAAAATTATATTTTCTTTAAGAAAGCCCGACGTGAGAATATACTGCAAATCAACGTTTTCAAATACGTCTTCATATACGACCTCAGAATTAAGCTTTTCAAGAGTTGTAGGGTCACCGTCATCAGCAATCTGCTCGGTAACTTTACCCGTTACTTTTTCAATACCGTCAAAGTTCCATGAAACAGAGTAATCATCAGCTTTCATTCTGACAAGCTTACTGCCGTTTGTTTTCTTTGAAAGGCGAATTTCAACGTCCGACTGAGTATTAATAAAATCCTTCGCAAAAAGCGAATGTTCAGTTTCGCAATCGGTTTCTGTGAGTGTATTATCGTAATCCACCCAATTACCGTTATCATCAAGAAAATGAACAGGAGTATCATATTGAGCCGCTTTATACGTGCCGTCGCTCATTTTAAAGTGTTTTACGTATTCCTCACGCTTATTTTCAGCTTCTGAAAGAAAATTGATACCGTTACTTACACTTTCAACCGAAAGTTGTTCAACAACACTATTTGCGTCTTCACGTTCTTGAATATTCTCGGCAATTATAGGATTTGATACTGAAAAAACGCCAATAAACAAAGCAACTATCAAAATTGATGAAATTATTTTTAACAGTTTTTTCATTACATATCCCCCTTTTTTATTATAGTAAAATTTATGTTTCATTAATATATGACAGTATTATACAATGACTTCATTTATTTTTTATAAATATTTAAAAGTTTGTAAATTGTGACAATTTACGTTTATATAAATTGTGCAATTTAACGTAAAAAATAAAAGCCGGACAATATTGTCAAGCTTTTATTGATAGATTAATATTAAAACTTTTTATTTCGCAACTGTGCCGAGGAAATTTTTTGCAGACTTTCTTTTTAAACGGATTTTGTCGGCAATCATTGCTATGAATTCTGAATTGGTTGGCTTTCCTCTTTGGTTTTGGATAGTATAACCGAAGTAAGAGTTAAGAACGTCAACGTCGCCCCTATCCCAAGCGATTTCGATACCGTGACGGATAGCTCTTTCAACTCTCGATGATGTGCTTTTAAAATTCTTTGCAACTGTGGGATACAAAATCTTTGTTACTGAATTGAGCATTTCGGGGTCTTCAACAGTAAGGCGGATTGCTTCTCTAACATACTGATAGCCTTTAACGTGGGCAGGTACGCCGATCTGGTGAAGCATTTCAGTTATAGTTACTGTTAAATCCTCAACGGGCTCATAGGTAGCCGGAACGCCAACGTCACGCCAGCTTAAAAGCTGAACGATTCTTTGAGATACCATTTGAGTATCGGCAGGCTTAATAAAGTAATAATCAACACCGCTTCTTAAAATTTCTCTTTCAAGCTTCTGGTTATCTATACCCGATAAAACTATAATTAACGGACGTTTTACAGGGTTGTTTGCATTAATTCTTGTTACAACACCTACTGCATCAATATGCTGAAGAAAAGCATCCATAATTATAACGTCGGGATAAATTTCATCACACACCCTCAAAACCTCGACACCGTTTTTAGGACAAATTTTAACGTCCATACGGTTGTTTCGAAGAGTTGAGGCTAATCTTTGGGTATATTCGTCTTTTTCATCTGTTAACAAAACAGTTACGTTGCCAACCATCAAAACACCTCCTAAAGTGTAGGAAAATTATAGCATTTAATTCCCCTGTTTACAAGGTGTTTCAACAACAATCGTTACTTTAAACAAAAACTTAAAATTCTCAAAAATGAATTATGAATTTTTTTGAAACAATTTGTCGAATTTTGTCGAATGTTTTGACAAATAGAAAAAATTAAAAATCAAAAGTTGTATTTTTTCTATTTACGATGCCTTTTCAAGTTCTTCGTTTTCGACTTTAATATTGTTTAAATTCTGCAACATTGTCTGTGCGGTGATGCCGTAGCCACCCGTTGCATCGTTTAAAAAGACGTGGGTTACCGCACCAATTATTTTACCGTTTTGAATTATGGGTGAGCCTGACATACCTTGAACTATTCCACCCGTTTTTGCGATAAGATTTGAGTCGGTTACTTTTATGACAAGATGCTTATTATCGCTTGCTGACAAATTAACCGATTGAATTTCTATTTCATATTCTGCGGTATCACCTGTACTGCAGGTAGTAATAACGGTTGCTTTGCCCTGAATTATTTCCTCCTCGTTTGCAATGGGGTAAAGCTGACCTTGAGGTAAATTGTCAAACTCACCATATACGCCTATATCACAATTAGAATAAACCTTACCTATCGTTTCATTTTCAAGGTAACCGCAAAGCTCACCTGCTGACCCCTGAACACCTTTTATAAAGCCCGTTATATTTGCGATTGTACATTCACCGCTTGATATAGGCAAACAAGTTTTTGTATCTATATCGCAGACAGCGTGGCCTAACGAGGCAAAATAACCGTCCTGAGTTGCAAAGGTTACCGTACCGATACCGGCAGAGCTATCCCTTATCCATAGACCTGCTTTATATTTTCCTTCGCTGACTGAATAAGCGGTTTCAAAAGAAACGTCAAAGGATTTACCGTTTCTTTCAACGCTAAAGGTTAAGGCTTCGCCGTTACAGTTTTCAACAGCTTGAGAAACCTCGGTATTCATTTTTACGGCTTTTCCGTTAATTTTTTTAATTATATCCCCTATTTTAAGACCTGCTTTTTCGGCTGTATTTACACTACCGTTTTCGGTATCAACCGCTTCAGTGCCCACTATTACAACACCGTCGGCATAAAGCTTTAAGCCTATTGGATATCCACCGATATAGACTAATTCGTTACTATCTATTGCTTTTGGGTTTACGTTATTT
The DNA here is from genome assembly GCA_045605825.1 of Acutalibacteraceae bacterium. Classification (GTDB taxonomy): domain Bacteria; phylum Bacillota; class Clostridia; order Oscillospirales; family Acutalibacteraceae; genus DTU089. The sequence goes on along the minus strand of JAZUQS010000036.1, from coordinate 22,891 downwards.
TCTTTGTCGTTATCGAAAAAGCTCAAAATATTGTTGCCAAATTTTTGGATACTTCTACTAACGCCATTTATTGAAATATTTACCGTTTCTTCTCCAGTAAAGTTTTCTGAAGATAAGACAAAAACTAATAGTAAAGAAGTTAAAACAAATGACAAAAATGATAATATTACTTTACTTTTCTTCATATTTTCACCTCCGCAAATCACAAAACTAATTTGTGCAAAAAGGCAAAAGATATTTATGAAAAATAATAGAAAAAGCAGCCCCGAAAACAACGGAACTGCTTTAAAATTTTTAGTAAATATTGGGTAAATTACTTACAATCAAATAGAAATTTCGTTTGAAATTCTGTAAAGCTCAAGGTCAATTGATTTTTTCATATTAAGAGCTTCGATAATATCGTAGTCAACAATTTCATCCTTCTTTACAACAACAACTCTGTTACCGATATCGTTTTTAAGAAGCTGAACTGCATAGAAGCCTAACTGGCTTGCAAGAACTCTATCACGTACTGAGGGTGAGCCACCACGTTGAACGTGACCGAGAACTGTTGCACGGCTTTCAACACCTGTTTTTTCTTCAATATATCTTGCAAGAGAATTACAATCAATACCCTTAACGCCTTCAGCAACAACGATAACGAAATGCTCTTTACCGGTTTTCTGAGTACGTTTCATTCTCTGAATGATATATGAATCAATATCATAATCAACCTCGGGAATAAGAATACAAGTTGCACCAACAGCAATACCTGCGTTAAGAGCAAGGTAACCTGCATTTCTGCCCATAACTTCAACGATTGAGCATCTGTCGTGAGATTCGGTTGTATCACGAATACGGTCAACCATATCCATAACGGTATTAAGAGCAGTATCATAACCGATAGTAAAGTCACTTGAAGCGATATCGTTGTCGATTGTGCCGGGAACACCGATACAAGGAATACCTTTAAGAGTAAGAGCACGTGCACCCTTGAACGTACCGTCACCACCGATAGTTACGATACCGTCAAGACCGAATTCCTTACAAACCTCTACAGCCTTATCCTGAATTTCAGGGTCAGCAAACTCGGGGCAACGAGCTGAATAAAGCATAGTACCACCACGGTGAATAATATCAGAAACTGAACGAAGGTTCATTTCAAACATATCACCCTCAATAAGACCTTTATAGCCGCGACGGATACCCATAACCTTCATACCGCATTCGCAACCACTTCTAACAACTGCTCTGATGGCAGCGTTCATACCGGGTGCGTCGCCACCGCTTGTAAGTACACCAATTGTTTTCACTTTAATTACCTCCAAATATCAAGGGAATACCCTTTCATCCAAAAATCCCCAAGATTATATCATAGATTTATAAATGTTACAAGAGAAAATATACAAATTTATCTTAAATATGATTTTTACTTATTAAATATGATAAGTTTCTTCAAAACTAATTATTGACAAAACGATTTTAATGTTGTATATTATTGCAGTAACAAATGCCTCTGTAGCTCAGTTGGTAGAGCAGAGGACTGAAAATCCTCGTGTCGTTGGTTCGATTCCGACCGGAGGCACCAAATCGGCAAGGTTCGTCAGAATCTTGTCGATTTTGCATATATAGTCAAAATCAATTTAAAGAGGTACTTATGAAAAGAAATAAAGCCTTTCTTAAAATAATATCATTACTTTTTTGCATTATCTTTTTAAGCTCTTGCGGATCAAAAGAAATGCTAAAAACTAAAGATATCACTGACAGAATTACTCAAACAAAGGTTATTTTACAATCTGAAATTAATGAAAATGAAGAATTTGAAGATTTTTTAAAAGAATTCTCCCCTTCCTTTACACTACCGGGACTTTTAGAGGGTGTTATTCCTCAAGGTATTTGCTACAATGCACTATTAGATAGCTTTATTATTAGTAATTACTATGAGGATGAGGCTTTTCCGTCTGTATTAACCCTTATTAATGCAGAAACGGGAAAATTTGAAAAAGCATTATTTTTACAGTATGACGACGGCTCAGATTATACCGGTCATGCAGGCGGTATTGCTTGCTCAGATGAATATATTTTTATATCATCCGACGGTCAATGCTATACAATTTCACTTGAAGCTATTATTAAAGCAGAGAATTACGATGAAATTCGATTTGAAAGCAATTTTAAGCTTAACACCAAAGGCTCATTTGCTGCTTTCAGCGATGACGTTTTATGGTTTGGTGATTTCATTGAAAGTGATGATAAAGCAAGAAAAAGCGTACCACTTATAACAACACTTGATAACGGCGAAACCTTTTACGCATACTGCGAAGGATACATTCTTGAAAACGGTTTACCAAAATTCAAAAGCATTAACTCAACTCAAACAGGATATATTCCCGATTACTATATTGCAATACCCGAACAAGTACAAGGAATGTCATTTTCCAAAACAGGTGATATAATTTTTTCAACAAGCTACGGCAGAAAGAATAATTCTAAAATATACATTTACAAAGATATTTTAATTTCTGAAAGAGTCGGCACAGTTGATATTGACGGCAATATAATTGATTTACTTGCTTGCAACAACGAAAACAAAGAAAAAACAATTACCGCTTTACCTATGTCAGAGGGTATGACTCAAAGTAAATACGGAGTTACTTTGATTTTTGAATCGGGTGCAGAAAAATACAGACAACACAGAGGCAAATTCCCCGTAGATACAGCGTATATTGCGAATATTGAATAAAAAAAGTGTCCCGAAAATTCGGGACACTTTTTCTTTACCACGTTTGTTCAAATGTTGCATCGGGCTTTTTGGATGCGGTATCATTGTAATACTCAATCTTTAAATAATTATTATCGTTATTCAAAGCAAAAGCTACGCTTGCCGTAAAAACGCCCGACTCACCTATTTCACTCGGCTCAAACAAACCGTTTTGAGGATATTGCTTTAATTCTTTACCTCTTTTATCATAGGCTTTAAAATGGGTGTTACCTATTGAAAGACCGTCGGTGATATCTGCATTTTTATATTCGTAAACAACCACTGCAACTCTTTCTGCTTTCGGTGCATCCTCATCGGTTGAGTTGGGCTCAGCCTCAAAAACAGCGGTAATTTTCACTGAATAATTACCCTCTTGAGATTTTAAAGTAACTTCGTCTTCTGATGAAGTTTGTTCAGTAGTTTCAGATTCATCGTTATCAGCCTTTTGCGGCTTTTTTGAGCCTGTAACAAGGGCAATAATAAGCAAAATAACGGCAATTATTGAAACGCAGATGATTATAAATTTTCTATTCATAAAATCTCACACCTCAATCAATTTTGATAAATTTCTTAAGATTGAAAGAAAAAATATACTTTTCTTTTACCTTTACACCTAAGCACTGATAAAGTGCATCTGCATAAATATCAAGCTGATTTTTATACGTAGAAATAAACACGCTTTCGTCGATAATCTTATCAGTTTTATAGTCAATAAGTACCGCTTCACCGTTTTCAATAAAAGCACAGTCAAGCTTACCTTGAACAACGATTTGCTCACACTTTACTGAAGCTGATACGGTTTCGTAAATCTCTTCTGCAGGTCGCAAAACAGAAAATTCGTATTCTTTTAATACTTTTTCAGCTTTTAAAAGCCTTGCTATTATATCACTATTTACGAAAAGCTTAACGGTATCAACGTCTAAAGCATTAATTTCTTCATCAGTTAAAACATGCTCATCAGAAAGACGTTTTATCTCCTCTTCAGTATTATACAACGTTTTTTCAAAATCTGCAAATTCAAGGAATTTATGAACAGCATTACCCTTATCAGCACCCGTAAAACCACCTTTTAAAAATTGCGGTTTTTTAGTGGCAAAAAACGTTTTAGAATCTCTGTGCTTTTCAGTTGAAGAAGCTGCAACCTTTGCAAGAACACCTGTTGAATCGTAAGGATAAACATAATTAATTCTATCAGAAATTTGTTCAAGTAATTCATCGTTACAAGAAGCTTTAACAACGTTTTCTTCAGCATTGGTAATGACTACGTCATCAATGCTATCAACATAAGAAACGTCAACACCGAAATCAGTATTTGCCTCTTTACCGATAATTTCAACACCGCAACAATCACGAACGATTTTACAATCCTTATGGAAAGCAAAGCAAGATAACAACCATTCTGACATATTACTTGCTTTATAAACTGCATACGGTGAAATTTTACCGTCTGCAGTTGAAAAATGACTGTTAAGTCTTACCTTTTTTCTTAAGGTTTTACCTGACACGTCGCAAATAAAAGCAAAATGCTCTTTTGCTCTTGTTAAGGCAACGTAAAGAATTCTTATCTCTTCGGAAATATCACCGAATAAAATCGCTTTTTCAGTAGCAGAAGATGACAATGAATGATACTTTGTAAATAACTCATCATCGCGAATTTTAAGACCAATACCCGTTTCCTTTGACAAGGTCATTGAGTTATAACTATCACGACGGTTAAAGCCCTTAGAGCAATCGGCAAGAATAACGTAAGGAAATTCAAGGCCTTTACTCTTATGAATTGACATTATTTTTACACTGTTGTCATCAGAGTCAGAATTAACTGCACTCTTCATTTCGCCGTTATCAATTGCATAATTTAATGCCCTGACGAAGTCATTAAGACCCTTTCTGCCATTTTCAACAAAATTCTCGGCAAAGCTTATAAAGCCTTTAATATTAGCTCGCCTTTGCTCACCCTCGCCTGCAGCATAATAAATATCGTACACATTTAAATCGCTAACAACGTATTTCACAAGCTCATCAACAGAGTGAGAAGCAGCAACGTTTCTGTAAAGCTTTAGTTTACGTAAAAAGCTCCCTGCTTTTACAAAGGTTTCAGCGTATTCAACAAGGCAAACGTATAAATCAGCCTTTGAATTTATCATTCTTATTTCTGCAAGCTCGTCAGCAGTAAATCCGAATACAGGTGACATCAAAACAGATATCAATGGAATGTCTATCAAGGGGTTATTTATAACTCTGATAAGGGAAGAAAGAAACTGAATTTCTTTATAATCGGATGAATTTTCTTCTGTTGAAACGCTAACTGGGATTCCTTTTTCTTTTAAAGCATCTGCATAAGCCTCTGAATTATTTTTCGTACTTCTTAAAAGAATGCAGAAATCGCCCCATTTGATATTTCTTTCACCGTCTTTAACGGTAACCTTAACACCGCTTGACATCACACGCTTTATATATGATGCTACAACCTGAGGCTCTGATATTTCTTCTTCACATTCTTCGTCGTTTATGCAAATGATTTCTGTATCAGGTGTGTGCTTTTCGGGATAATAATCGGCACCGAAATAAAGATATTCATCTTCGTTGTAATCTATTTCACCAACTGCTCTTGTCATAAGCCTTGAAAAGATAAAGTTGACTGTTTTATCAATACCCTCTCGACTTCTGAAATTCTTTTCGAGTATTATTTTTGAGGGTTGCTTTGAGCCGTTATAATCGTTCAACTCGTCTTTTAATTTTATAAACAAATCGGGGCTGGCAAGACGGAAACGGTAAATACTTTGCTTAACGTCTCCTACAACGTACATATTCTCGCAATTTCTTGAAATAAGACGGAATATTTTGTTTTGAGCTTCGTTTGTATCCTGATATTCGTCGATTAAAATCTCTTTATATTTGTTTCTTAACTCTTTAAGTAACGGCGTTTCTGTTTCAATACCGTTTTCATCATAGGTTACTAAAAGATCTAATGTTTTATGAAGAATATCATCAAAGGAATATGCATTTAACTCTTTCTTTTCAGCGTTAAGCATTTCAGTTAATCTGATAACAGAATCGCAAAGCTTTTTGACAACGGGATAGAGTATTACACAGTCTTTTTTATGCTCTTCAGAGGTCGGTAAGGTGTGTTTTTTTAAGTCGCCAACATCTTTTTCAACATCATCAAAAACGTTTTTTGTAAGTTCTTTAACGTACTCGTCAACCTTACTGTTACGAGCATAAGGCTTAACAATAACACCCTCTTTAATGACGGAAACCATACCGTCCCAATTGCGACTATTTACACATTCAAGAAGTATTTTAAGCTTATCTGCAGTACCTCTGAAGCGAAGATAATAATCAGGGCTAAAGCCACCCGCTTCATCCATAAGAGAAATGCACTTTTCTAATCTGTTAATATGAAATTCAGATAGCATTGATGCATATTTAAATATATAATCTGCCCAAATTGTATTTTCAGGTGATATTTCAGGTGAAAAAGCCTCGGCTACATCTGAAAGCCACATTTGCGGTGAGGGATACGCTCTCGAATATTCATAAAGCTTTCTTAATATTTCGTAAAATTCGCTATCATCACGGTCATTAAGAAACATTTTTGTCAGGCTTATAAAATCATCGTCATTCTCTTCGTAAAGCTCGTTAATTAATCTGTCGCAAACGGATTGCATTAACTCGTTATTATCTTTATCATCAAGAAATTTAAAATCAGAGCTTACGTCTGCAAGATGAAAGTTATCTTTAATGAGCTTTGAACAAAAAGAGTCTATAGTGCAAATATCACCAACAGGTAATAAATTCATTTGACGGCGTAAATACTCGTTATTTTCGCTATCATCATTCAATTCTGCTTCAATAGCTTTATAAATTCGCGCTCTCATCTCGGCAGCTGCTGCTTTGGTAAAAGTAACGACAAGTATTTCATTAACCATACAAGGATTAGAAGCATCACAAAGAATTCTTTTAACTCTTTCAGTTAAAACCGCAGTTTTACCTGAGCCCGCAGCGGCTGAAACAAGGACCTGCATGCCTCTTGCTTCAATCGCCTTTTTTTGATTATCAGTCCATTCCCTGCTCATCACTTTCACCGTCCAATCTTTCTAAAGCTTTAAGGTGGGTAAGCTTTGTTATTTCGTTAATATCATCATTCTTTTCAATTCCGCAAATAGATTTATAAGAGCAATAAGAACACATTTTACCCTCACCGTCGCTGCCGCAAGGTATAGCACCTACAAGACCTTGGTGAAGACTTTCTCCCATATAAATTATCTTTTTATCAATAATTTTCGATAAGGTTTTAAACTGTGACAAAGAATAGTAATTATCCTTTGCGGAGCCATCCTTTTTATAAGAAACAGGGAAATAATCGGGATATTTATCAACGCCCATTCCGTTAAATACAACAGGGCTATCAAGCACCATTCCCGAAAGCTTACCGCTGACTCTCTTTTGAGCTTCAACGTTTTCTAACGACGGTGAACGGCTATCAAGATAGCTTGAAACACCTATTCTTGAAGGAAGATATAAAACGCCCGCCGGTAAAACATCACCGAAATAGCTTTTACCGTTCTTTTCAAGAGCCATCAAATAAAGCACCATTTGAATATTTAGACCGTCAAAAAGCTCGGATAATTTAAACTCTTTTTTACCTGTTTTATAGTCTATTACACGAAGGTATTTTATTCCATCTTTTTCCATAATATCAACTCGGTCGACGGAGCCCGTAACCTTAACGTTACCTTCATTCAAAGGTAATTCGTAGGCAGGTATTTCTTCACCACCGATTCTTAATTCGAAATCACATGGTGAAAATTCACCTATTTGAAACTCAAGCTTTAACCTATTGATAATAGCCATAGATACATCAACAAGTCGGTTAAATAAAAACATAAACCGTTTTGACTTTTCGTCAAGTCCACCCATTTTTTCATCAAGATAGTCTTTCAAAACGCTTGAAACAGTAGCTTTGATTTCATCATCACTTACATTAACAAATTCAGCTTTTGGGTATTGCTTTAACACTTTTTCCATAACAAGATGGACAATGGTACCGCTTTGGGCAGGGTCAAGCACAGCTTCTCTTAAGGGTTCAGCTTTAAGACCGTACCTCATAAAATAAGCAAAGGGACAGTTATAAAAGCTTTCAACCTTACTTGCTGAAATATAAACGTTTTCACCGAAAAGCTTCTTTGAAATATCGGGATTATCAAATTTCACAGGTGTTTTGTTATTCAAACGGTCCAAAACTACCTTCTTACCGCTGTAAAGCTCATTGTTTTCAAAATATTTTTCTAAAGTTGCTTTTAGCTCGTTACTCTCAAAATAATTTTGAGCATATACGGAAAAAGCAGAATCTTCACTTTCGATATAATATGAAGAATCAAGCTCATCTGTTGAAACAAAATCACAATCATTAATACAAGAAAGAGCAGTATCAACTATTTCCGAGGGTGTAACTGAATTGCCTTCAGAATCTGTAGATTTATATACAAGGTAAAGCTTTTCGGATGCCGCAGTTACAGCACAGTAAGCAATAAATCGTTCTTCATCAATCGTGTTTTCAAAAGCAGGTCTTACGTCAAGACCTAAATTAGTAAGGATAACTCTGTCAGAATCGGTTAAAACGCCGCCTTGAACGTTTACTAAAGGAAACTCTTCGTTGTTTACACCAACAAGGAAGGCAACCTTGATTTTTTCAATTCTGATTCTGTCAGCACTACCAACGGTTACCTCGTCAAGCCCTTGAGGGATTTCACCTATATCACCACTTGAAACGAAAATATCGAAAAGTTCTTTCCATCTTTTCAAGCTACAGGCATTTTCAGGTAAGAGGTTAGCGATTGAATCAAGAATATTTATCAAAACATCCCAAGTACCCTCTACCCTTTCGCTTTCAACAAGAAAACCGTCACTTTCAAGAGAAATGCATAAATCGTAAAGTTTTTCACGAACGCCCGTATCAACTATAAAATTATATACGGCTTCCGCGATTTCTTTACCGGTTTTATCATCGCATTTCTTTTTTAATGACAACAAGGGTAAAATAGCTTTTTTTCTGATACTGTTGATTTCTTCAAGCTCTTTTACTTGCTTTTCCGTAAAGTCACTGCCAAAGCCATTCGGATTCATTGTAAATTCATTTTGCCATTGCTTTGATCCCACGCCCCAAACGAGAGCATATTTTTCAAGCTTTGAAATTTCAGCAAGAGAAAGTGAAGTTAAACCTGATTTTAAGTAACACATAAGGCTCTCTGTTGTGAAGCCTTGAGTAATACAATCAATAGCCGAGCTAAGATAAACGAAAAGCGTTTCATTTACAAGTGGTCTGCGGCTATCGTCAAAAACTGCGATATCAAGACGCCTTAATGCATCAATAATATTATTTTTATAAACACCGTTTGTTCTTTCAATAACAGCAATATCACGGCAACGGTATTTACCGCTTCTTAAAAGCTTTTTAATTGTTGCAGCAATATAGGCACATTCATCATCGGAGTTTTTACATTTAACAACTGTAACGCTACCGTCAGAAATATCACTGACAGTTTTTTTAGCCGAATAAAGATTTTTTTCAAGAGTTAAAATATCTTTACAGAATGCATTTTCTGATTGGTTGCAAAAAATCTCTTTAACAGAAACGTTATTTTTATTGGCAATACCTCTCAAGTCTCTCTCTAATTCACGCATATAATAAAGCGATGTAAATTTTTTTGCACTTTCGTCAACACAAATGGAAAAATAAACATTATCAGCTTGGGATAAAATAATATCAATACAACGAAGTTCTTGCTTTGAAAACGTTCTGAAGCTATCTAAAAATACTGTTTTATTCTTAAAGAAATTGTTTTCAACAGCAAATTCATTAAACACACTTAATGCTTCGGCATCATCAAAGTAGCTTTGCGATAACAACGCATCATAGGTGTTGTTGATAAGGTCAAGCTCTTTTATTTTATCTTTTAAGACACAATCATTTAAAGCTTCAATTTTTTCATTAAGGGCATCACTATCAATACAGCAATATTTTAATTCTTTTGAAAAATCAACAAGTGGACCTAAAGCAACTGTGTTTTGACGGATGTTTTTAAAAATTTCAAGTCTGCCGTCAAGCTGGACTAAAGCTTCACCCATAAGGGCTGTTTTTACTCCGTTACTTGCAATTTTACTTTGTATTTCAACCGAATTTTTAATATTTGAAAGAGCCATACGAGGAAAGCTTAAAACGTCAATTTGTTTAAGCTTTTTAGCACCTAAAAATTTAAGCATTGCTCTTTCGGATTCGAAAGAGAATTGCTCGGGAACAATAAGCAAAGGCTTACTTTCGGTATTTTCACAATATTCACCGATAATCTGTCTTATTTTGTTTGTTTTACCGCTACCGGCTCGCCCTTTAACAAGATAAAGCATAAAGCACCTCCGCTTTTTAACTATTTATCATTTTACCACATAATAATAAAAATTTAAATAGTAATTTATGTGTTTAAAGGTACAAAAATCGTACACTATATTTATTTTTTAAAATCGTTATAAAAGCTGACTTTCAGTCAATAATATAAAAGATAATAAATGGCGTAATCGCCGAAAGGAGTATTTTATGTTAGACAGAATTGCATTAATTCTTGTTACAATAGGTGCACTTAACTGGGGTAGCATCGGTCTTTTCAAATTTGACCTTGTTGCTTGGCTCTTCGGCGGTCAGGCGGCAATTATGTCAAGAATTGTTTACGTGCTTGTTGCCCTTGCGGGTATCTGGTGTATTTCTCTTCTTTTCAGAGAAACAGACCTTCTCCCCGACAACTCAGATTTAGCAGATAATACTGTTGAATAAAAACTAATCCCTCGGCTTATTAAAGTCGAGGGATTTTGTTAAATTAAGTTTAATTCACTTTGATTATTTTGTACCAAAGATTCTGTCACCTGCGTCACCGAGACCGGGTACGATATAACCGTGGTCATTAAGCTTTTCGTCAAGAGAAGCGACGAAAATATCAACGTCGGGATGAGCCTCGTGAAGAGCATTAAGTCCTTCAGGTGCAGCAATAATACCAAGGAATTTAATATGCTTCGCACCGCGTTTTTTAATCTGAGTAATAGCATCAATTGCAGAGCCACCGGTTGCGAGCATGGGGTCTACAACGAAAACCTCTCTTTCATCGATATCAGAGGGTAATTTGCAATAATATTCAACAGGTTGAAGAGTGTCGGGGTCTCTATAAAGACCGATATGACCAACTCTTGCAGTAGGAACTAAAGCAAGCATACCGTCAACCATACCAAGACCTGCTCTCAAAATCGGAACAACAGCCAGCTTTTTACCCGCAAGTACTTTAGTTTTGGTAACACAGATTGGTGTTTCAACCTCAACCTCTTCAAGAGGTAAATCTCTTGTCGCTTCATAGCAAATAAGGTTAGCAATTTCAGAAATTAAAGCTCTGAAATCCTTTGAGCCTGTATCAATATTTCTGATAATTGAAAGCTTATGTTGAATAAGAGGATGGTCCATTACTAAAATTTTACCCATACCGAACAACCTTTCTTATTAAAAATCAATTTATTTTTCGACTAAATAATAAAACTTTATTTGTTTTTTGTCAAATCATTTCACGTAGAAAATTCACTGAATTTTTTATATCATTTGCATAATCATCAGTTCTTGCTTCTATTGAAATCGTTTGGCACCCCGCCTCTTTCAAAGCAGAAATAAAATCCTTATAAATCGTTTTAACTTCATCAGAATCTGTAGCAAATGGATAAGTTCTGTTTACAGGCTCTGCGATATGAGAATGGTAAACTTTATTTTTAAAAGATGCTATCTCCTCAAGCTTATCATCATTTCCGTAAACGTGATATAAATCGGCAAGACCTAAAACGTTATTTTTACCGCTTTTCTCCCCGATTTCGATACCGTCTTTTACAGTATAAATCATTTTACTTTCACCGAATCTTAAGGGCTCCATAACGATAGTGCAACCTGCCTCTTCGGCTTTAGGTGATGCGTATTCCTTTAAGAAAAATGCAAGTTGTTCGGTTGCTTTTTCGTGAGAATAACCGTCGGGATAGCTTCTTGCGGCACCGCTACCGAAAACAACAACTTTTACGTTTAATTCTTTTGCTCTCTTAAATCCTTTATCAAGGTAAGATTCGAGTGCTTCGTAATCAATATTATCTCCAACAACCTTTAAATCACCCGGTAAAAAGCTATTGGCAGCATAAACAGGAATATTATATTCTTCAAGCATTTTCTTTGCTTTTTGAAATCTATCATCGTCAAGATTTACAAGGTTACCAAAGCCACATTCGTAATAATCAACGCCCGCTTCAGCAGCCGCTTTAATAGCCTCGAAATCATCAAGACCTCTGCAAGTACCTATCTTCATTTTAAAACACCGCCTGTTTTAAGCATTTCTTCAGCGTTTTCAAGTTGAGTCTGCGTAATTTCGCCACCGCTTATTATTCGGGCAATTTCACGTTTTCTGCCCTCTAAATCAAGAACGGTTACGCCCGTATAGGTTTTTCCGTCACGAACTGCTTTTTGAATCAAATAATGAGTATCTGCATAAGACATCAGCTGCGACAAGTGGGTTACACAAAGAACCTGCTTGCCGTTTGAAACTTGCTTTAATTTATTTGCAACCTTTAAAGCAGCCCTACCGCTTACACCCGAATCAATTTCATCAAAAATCATTGTTTCAATGTTATCCTTATTAGCCATAACGGTTTTTAAAGCAAGCATTATTCGGGAAAGCTCACCGCCACTCGCAATTTTAGTAATAGGCTTCGGGATTTCACCTACGTTGGCGGAGATTAAAAATTCTGCTTCATCAATACCGTTTTCATATAATGAAACCTCTTTAAAATCTACTAAAAACTGAACGTTAGGCATATCAAGATACTGTAGCTCGTTACATACTTTATTTGAAAAGTCGATTGAGGTCTTCTTGCGTTCTTCTGAAAGCTTAAGTGCTAATTTCTTTGTTTTTTCTAAGAGAGCACTATACTCTTCTTTGAGCTCTGCAAGCTTTTCATCTGAAAAGGAAATTTCATTAAGCTCTTTTTGAGCCTTTTCTGCAAACAACAAGATTTCTTCTTCAGTTGCACCGTATTTTTTACTTAATTTGTAAAGCAAATCAAGTCTGTTTTCAATATTTTCAAGCTCCGCTTGTGAAAAACCGTCATCAGAAACTGCATCTCTTATAGAATCGGATATATCGGTTGCTTCGTAATATAAGTCCCCTAATTTAGATGCTAACTTGTTTAAATCATCGGAAAAGCTTGAAACTGACGATATCTCTCTGAATGCACCTGAAAGCATTTCGACCGCACCCGTAAAGCTATCACCACCGTTGAGGGTACTATAAGCTGTTGAAAGCGAGCCTTGTATTTTCTCAAAATTTAAAAGCTCGTTTCGTCTTTCTTTAAGCTTATCCCACTCACCAGGGTTAATTTCCGCTTTTTCTATTTCGTCAATCTGATAAGAGAGAATATCAATTCTGCGAGCCTTTTCCTCTTTATCACCTGAAAGTCTTTTAATTTGACTTTTTATTTCTATAAGCTTTTCATAAGCTTCTCTGTATTCCGTAACGTATTTTTGCAAACCACCGATTACGTCGATATATCCGATATGAGTTTCACTATTTAAAAGCTCTCTGTTATCCTGCTGCCCGTGAATGCTTATAAGCTCGGCACCGATTTCACGTAAAGCCGATACGTTAGTTAAAGAGTTATTGACTTTACATACATTTTTGTCAGGACTGATAGTTCTTGAAATAAGAAGTGACCCGTCAGGGCTTAAGGGTAAAGAAAGCTCCGATAATTTACTTTCGACCTTTTTATCTATACAAGAAAACAACGCAGTAACACGGGCTTCATTTGCTCCCGTGCGGATAAGCTCACGGGAGGTTCTGAAACCGAGAACTGCGTTAATTGAGTCCAATATTATTGATTTACCTGCACCCGTTTCACCGCTGAGCACATTAAAGCCCTTTGAAAATTCTATTTCTGCACTTTCAATTATAGCAATGTTTTCAATCTTCAAAACGGAAAGCATAAAATAATTACCTGCCTATCATTCTGTTAAGAGCTTCAGCAACACCCTGAGCTTCATCAGAGGTTCTGCAAAGCATAAAAATAGTATCGTCACCTGCAATTGTGCCAACTACTTCGTGAACATTCATAGCATCAATAGTAGCACAAGCAGCACCTGCAAGACCGGGTGAACATTTTATCACGCAAATATTACCTGCATAATCAACCTTAGTCATTGCACTCTGGAAAAGAGCGTCAAACATACCTGAATAACCGGTATCATTTGCTTTTTCAACCGAATATTTATACACACCGTTTGCACCGAGAGTTTTTAAAAGACGTAATTCCTTAACGTCTCTTGAAACGGTTGCCTGAGTAACGTCGCAACCCTCGTCACGCAAAAGAGCAAGTAACTCATCCTGTGTACCGATATCATAGCGGTTAATTAAATCTAAAATAAGTTTATGTCTTCTTTTTTTCATCATTTTCACCCTATCCGGAGATTTTTTTATTAAGAATATCAATAAAAGTATCTTCTTTAATCTTTATAAAGGTTGCATAATCCTGAGATCGTTTAACTGTAACAACTGCATTTTTGGGAATATTTACAGCAGTTTGACCGTCGCATGAAAGAATTGCTTCACCGCTGTTATCATGGGCAATTTCAAGTTCTGAAGCACCGTCAAGAACAACAGTTCTTGAAAATACGCTATGAGGACAAACGGGTGTAAGCATCATACTTTCAACGCAGGGCTCGACTATAGGACCACCCGCTGAAAGCGAATAAGCCGTAGAGCCTGTAGGCGTTGCTACGATAACACCGTCAGCCATATAGTGAATAAGCGGTGTACCGTTACAAGAAACGGATAGCTTCATTATTCTTATAACACCGCTTCTTGAAACAACCGCATCGTTAATACAACTCGAATGATATAATATTTTACCTTCTTTGTCAATAATCGACACGTCTAAAACCATTCTTTTTTCGGTTAAATATTCATTTTTTATAACTTTTTCTAAAAGACATATTTCGTCGCTTTCTAGACAAGCAAGATATGCGAGTTTACCAGCGTTTACACAAAGTATAGGCTTATTATACTCCGTTGCAATTTTTGCTGCATGAATAAAGGAACCGTCACCGCCAACTGAAATAACGGCAAAGCAATCGTTAATTGCATCATTGGAATCACAATATTCAACGTTAGAAAAGGAAGAAAATGCTGTATCTAAATCTTTTATCATAACAGCGGTACAAGAGAGCTCCGAAAGCTTATTTAAAACAGCCTCAGTTACAGCCTTACTGTTTCGCCTTGTCATATTTGGAATAATATAAAATTTCATTATATCACCTTTTAAAGAATCACTTGTCTAAAGCATCGTGAGAGCGTTTAACAAGCTCATAAGCAGTTGCGATAACATCCTCATTATTTTGTGGCTCACTGCATTTTTTTATATACATAAGATACTCAATATTACCCTCAGAGCCCTTTACGGGTGAATGCTCTAAGCCCAAAACCTTGAATGCTTGTTCATTTGCAAATTCTGCAATAGTTTTGATAACCGCTTCATGAATTGCAGGGTCTCTTACAACGCCTTTTTTACCAACGTTTTCCCTACCCGCTTCAAACTGTGGCTTAATAAGGCAAACCGCCTCGCCACCGTCTTTTAACAACGTATGCATTACAGGTAAAATAAGCTTAAGGGAAATAAAAGAAACATCAACAGATGCAAAATCAATGTCTTCGGGGATAATCTCTTTTGTTACGTAACGGAAATTCGTTCTTTCGAGGTTTACTACCCTATCGTCACTTCTTAATTTCCAAGCAAGCTGTCCGTAGCCAACGTCAATGGAATAAACCTTACTTGCACCGTTTTGGAGCATACAGTCTGTAAACCCACCCGTTGAAGCACCGATATCCATACAAAGCTTATCTTTTAAATCAATAGGAAAGCTTTGCATTGCTTTTTCAAGCTTTAGCCCCCCACGACTAACGTATTTAAGAGCGCTACCCCTTACTTCAATTACGTCATCGTCTTTTATATCTCTTCCGGCTTTAATTTCTTTTTGGTCATTGACGTATACAATGCCCGACATAATCAAAGCCTTTGCTTTTTCTCTGCTTTCTGCATAGCCTTGTTCAAACAAAGCTAAATCAAGTCTTTTTTTATTGCTCATCAATAATTCCTCTGATAACCTTTAACATACCGTCACAGTCAAGATTGTATTCATTTAAAATAACCTCGGTTTTTCCCTGCTTAACAAAGCAATCGGGAAAAGCGGTAAGGCAAAAATCACTTTTTATTTCATTTTCAAGCATAGTCATTGCAAAATGCTCGCCAACACCGCCGCTTTTAACACCCTCTTCAAAGAAGAAGGTGTTTTTAACGTCTTTTAATTCAAAAACACTATCAACGGGTACTGGTACGATTACGTTTAACTTTATAAGCTTAACCTTTTTGCCCTCAGCTTTAAGAGCAAGCATTGTTTTGTAAGCGTCTGCAAAAATTCTGCCGTAAGTAACTATAGCAATATCAGCATCTTCGTCACCGAAAACTGCGAAATATCTTCCGTCACAAACATAATCTTCAGGCTTTTCGGGCTCTGCACCTCGAGGATATCTAATAACACAAGGCCCGTTACTATGATAAAGGCAATTAACAAATGCATTATTTAAGTCACAATAATATGCAGGTGAATATACGGTAATATTAGGAATACCGTTAAAAAACGCAGTATCATAAATACCGTTGTGAGTTTCTCCGTCATCACCTACGATACCCGCCCTGTCAACTGCAATAATCATTCTTGTGTTCTGTAAAGCACAGTCGTGCATAAGCTGGTCATAGCATCTCTGTAAAAAGGTTGAATAAACAACGAAAACGGGTAGTAAACCGCTTTTAGAAAGCCCTAATGCAAAAGGAATTGCGTGTTCCTCTGCAATACCTACGTCATAGAATCTATCGGGAAATTCATCAGAAAACTTACGCAACCCCGTACCTAAAGACATAGCAGCTGTAATAGCACAGATTCTTTTATCCTTTGGTGCTTGATTATATAAAAATTCACCGAATTTCTCTGAAAAATTAGTTTTTGAGGGTGGAATTTCACCACTATCTTTATTAAATGGACCAACTCCATGAAAATCTGACGGATTTTCTTGAGCAGGAAGATAACCCTTACCTTTAGTTGTATTTACGTGAACGATAACAGGCTTGCCAACAAGCTTTGCACCCTCTAAAGCATCGCATAGTTGTTCGATATTATGACCGTCAATTGGTCCCATATAACGAACACCGAAATCCTCAAAGAAGTTACTTTGATAAATCATATTTTTAACTTCTGTTTTGAGCTTAAATAAATTATCTGAAAGCTTTCTTCCAACAAAAGGAATTTTAGAAACAACCTTTTCGGTAACGTCTTTCAGACGGAAATAACCTGATCTTGAACGCATTACGGCAAGTCTTTTTGCAAGGTGCCCTACGTTTTTAGAGATGGACATTCCGTTGTCATTTAAAACGATTATAAGCCTTGCATCATTCATTCTGCCCGCATTGTTTAAAGCTTCGTAAATAAGACCGCCCGTTAAAGAGCCGTCACCGATTACGGCTACTGCATAATCCTTTTTACCGTTAACCTTGTTAGCGGTTGCGATACCTAAAGCGGTAGAAATAGAAACACTACTGTGACCGCTATAAACAATATCATGTTCGCTTTCATCAGGTCTTGAAAATCCTGACATACCGCCTTTTTGACGAAGAGTAGTGAATCTATCATATCTTCCTGTAAGAAGCTTATGCGTGTAAACCTGATGGCCTACGTCCCAAATAATTTTATCACTCGGTGAATTAAAAACCTTATGAAGAGCTATTGTTAATTCAACTGCACCTAAATTTGATGCAAGATGACCGCCGTTTTCAGAAACGGTTGAAATAATAACGTCTCTTACCTCCTCGGCAAGTTGAGGAAGCTGTTTTTCATCAAGCTTTTTAACGTCATCAGGTGATTTTATATTTTTTAATAAATTATGTTCCATATCAATAATCTCTTTTTGCGAGGTAAAGGGCGTATTCCTTTAAAGCCTCGTTATTTTCAAAAGCATCAAGTGCTTTTAATGCTTCATCCGTAAGCTTATCAACAAGCTTTTGACATTCTTCAACACCAAGGAGAGTAACATAGGTAGTTTTTCCGTTTTCCATATCACTACCGATAGCCTTACCCAGCTTTTCAAAAGAGCTTGTAACGTCTAAAACATCGTCTTTAATTTGAAAAGCAAGACCGATATTTGACGCAAACACTTTTGCAGCCTGAATTTTATCTTCATCTGCTCTTGCTACTATACAACCTAAAGAACAAGCAGCTTCAATAAGTGCACCTGTTTTAAGATTGTCAAGAAGCATAAGTGTTTCAAGCTTTATATCCTTATTGTCCTCATTTTGAATATCAATAACCTGACCGCCAATCATACCTCGGCTACCCGCATACGCAGATAATTCGGAAATTGCATTTATGGCAACGTCACAATCGATAAGACCTGCTCTTGACCATGTTGCTATTCTTTCAAAAGCGGCGGTTAGCAAACCGTCACCCGCAAGGAGAGCCATTGCCTCGCCGTAAACCTTGTGATTCGAGGGTTTACCCCTTCTATAATCATCGTCATCCATACAAGGTAAATCGTCGTGAATCAAAGAATAAGTGTGGATATATTCAACAGCTACCGCTAATTGCACCGCTTTTAAAGGGTCGCCACCACAAGCATCGCAAAAAAGCATTGTTAAAAGAGGTCTTACCCTTTTACCGCCATTTTTAACACTGTATTCCATCGAATCAAACAAAACCTTGTATTCATCAAAATAAGTATTGAAATATTTATAGAGATTTTCTTCTATAAGCTGTGAAAACTCTTCAATTTTTTTATTCATTTGCATCACCGTTTGCAAGAAGTTTTGTAATTTTTTGCTCTGCACTATCAAGATATTTACTACAAGAATTCAAAAGTGCGGTACCCTCAGAAAAAAGCTTGAGTGTCTTTTCTAAAGGTTGGTCACCCTCTTCAATTATTGCAACAATTTCTTCAAGGCGTTTTAAAGATTTTTCGTAATTAAATTCCATAATTTATTCCTCGTTTATACCGCAAACTTTAGCTGTCAACAACCCGTCTGAAAGATTTACGGTAATTTCATCATCAATTTTAACATCTTTTACACTTTTTATGATTTTATCTTTACTTTTCGTAACGGAATAACCTCTTGAAATAACACCTAACGGGCTTAAAGCATCTAACTTTCCGCATAAGGCATTAACCTTACTTCTGTTAGCCTCTATAACCGATGTAGTAAGATTTACAAGCTTTTCATTTAAATAAAGGATATCTTTTTTACTGTCATTTATTTTAACTAACGGATTTTTTAATGCTCCGCTTTTCTCAATAGCAGAAAGTCTGTTTCTTTCACTGTCTATAATATTTTTAGAAAGTGTGTTTAACCTTTGCTTATATGATAGCAAATTAGATTTAAGCTCAAAGCAATCGGGAACAGCACATTCGGCAGCTGCTGAAGGTGTAGGTGCACGTAAATCAGCTACAAAATCACAAATAGTAACGTCCGTTTCGTGACCTACGGCAGAGATCACAGGTATTTCTGATTCGAATACCGCACGGGCAACGACCTCTTCATTAAATGCCCATAAATCTTCAATAGAGCCACCGCCCCTGCCCACAATAAGCACGTCGGCACCATTTAATTTATTAAACTCTTTGATAGCGTTAGCAATATCGTTTGCAGCACCCTCACCTTGAACCTGACAAGGTCTTAAGACAACTTCAGCTACGGGATATCTTCTTTTTAGCACGTTAAAAATATCTTGGACGGCTGCACCCGTTGCCGACGTTACAACACCGACTTTACGTGGAAATTTAGGAATAGGCTTTTTATACTCTTTTGAAAAAAGTCCTTCGGCTTCAAGCTTTTTCTTTAACTGTTCAAAAGCAATATTTAAAGCACCAATACCGTCAGGCTGCATATCGTTAATATAAAGCTGATAAGAGCCATCACGCTGAAACAGTGAAACTGTGCCAAAAATTATAACCTTCATTCCGTTTTCGGGTTTAAATTTCAGCCTTGAAGCGTTTCCCGCAAACATAACCGCTTTTATTGCTGCAGTTTCATCTTTAATTGTCATATACATATGACCGCTGTAATGAGGCTTATAGTTTGAAATTTCACCTGTAACAAATAAATGATTTAAATTTTCATCATTGTCAAGGACAGATTTAACGTAGTTATTCAATTGTGCAACGCTGTATACAGTAGGATTTGGTGAATACATTTTGCACCTCTTTGTTTATTTATTGGCCTTTATTGAAGTTAAGAAAGCAATCCCCGCTGCATTATCGCAAGAAAATTCGGGCTCCGCAAAGCTACAATCAAACCTTGACGTTACAATATTTTTTATTATAACGTTTGACATTACGCCACCCGCAAAAACAACAGGTAGATTGCCGTAATTCTTTAAAGCATAATCCGTCATAGCGGAAACCGTATCTGCAATATAAGAAAGAAGAAACTTTGCAATATCACAAGCAGGTTCATTATTTTCAAGCATTTTAAGGCACTTGTTTTCAAGACCCGATAACGAGCAATTACCGTCAACAAGCTTGATTTTATTCTTATAGTTTTTTTCTGAATTAAGGGCTAACTTTTCCACACCCTTACCCGCAGGAAAAGGTATACCCATTTTAACACCTATTCTGTCAACAGCTTGTCCTGCTTTTAAATCGGTAGAATGTGCTACAAGCTTTGCTTTGAAGATTTCTTCATCGTCAGGTGTGCAAAGCACAAGGTCAGTTGTACCACCCGAAATATGAAAGCAAAGAAAATCCTCATTTAAAAGCTCTGTTTTATCAGCTGAATATAAAGCTGCGGCAATATGACCCTGCTGATGAGAAAATGAATAAAACGGTATATTATTTGTCACCGAAATTGCTTTTGCAACTCCCTCGCCCACAAGAAAGCACGGCATATAAGAGCCTTCTTGAGTTGTTGGCTTTACAGAAGCACCAACTGCAAAAATTCCGGGATAATCTGCAGCATCAAAAAGCTCTTTTAGTAAATCGGGATATGCTTTAGTATGATGAAAAACTGCATCGCTTTGCCTTATACCTCTTTCACCGTCTTTAACGGGTAAAAGCTTCTTTTTCTGCAAAACGCCGTTTTCACTATAAAGGGCAACAGAAGTAGTGTAATTACTAGTATCAATACCAAGAAAAGTTTTCATTAATCTTTTGCAACCGCACCTAACACACCGTTAATAAAGGATGCATCAACAGAAGTGCCGTATTTTTTAGCAAGCTCAACCGCTTCGTTAACCGCAACGCCGTCAGGAACTTCATCAACGTATTTTATTTCAGCAACCGCAAGTCTTAATATTGCTAAAGATACTTTAGGTAAACGAGAAAGAGTCCAATCCTGCAAATTAGCTTCTATAACAGAATCAACCTCTTCAGAATTATCTTCAACTGCTTTCAAAAGAGCTTCAGCAAAATTGTTAATTTTAATAAGCTCATTTTCCTTTGCAATTTCAACAATTTCAGAGATTGTTGACTCCTCATCAAAAATCTTTTCAAAAAGCACCATAAAGGCTTGCTCTCTTGCTTCTCTTCTTGTCATAAAATTCACCTTGCCTCATAAAAGCCACAACTTTTATGTATTATTATACAGTATAAAATTATATCACACAAACATATATTTATCAAGTAATTTAAATATATATTACTTTCTGATATACAGAAAAAGAGCATAAAAATTTGTTAATTAAACACAAAAAATAAAAGAGTGAGATTCCGTTTCTCCCTCCTTAAAATGATGATATTATGTTGAGAAAATCAGGGAACGGTTCTGTGATTGGATGATTTTCCAACGAAAACCGCCCCTGATTTTTAAATTTTAAATAACAGCAAAACGTTGAAAACCTTTACATATCAAGGGTTTTAAGGCTCAATCATAGAACCGTCCCCTGATTGTGTCCCCTGATTGTGACGTTTCATTTCTTCGATTGTGAATTGTCTTTTGCACTTAGGACATTGAAATTCAATCCAGATGAATTTGACATCACCAATCATATAATTGTCCACTGTATGAAAATCAAAATTTTTCGCTTCTGGCGAATTAGAATTTACAATCTTTGACACCTTGATTTTTGTCATCTGTTCACCGCAATCAATACAATAATGTTTTTTACAATTCACATAGAACGGATTTTTAAATATTCTCTTTACATGCTGATACTTCATATTCACATCTCCAATCAACCAGGCTTAACCCTAAATACAAATCCACCGTCAACGCCCAAACTGGCGTTAGCTTTCAAAATCAGGGGACGGTTCTGTGATTGGGTGATTTCCCAACGAAAACCGCCCCTGATTTTAAATTTTATATAACAGCAAAACGTTGAAAGCCTTCACATATCAAGGGTTTTAAGGCTCAATCACAGAACCGTCCCCTGATTGTTCTGGATGCTCGCATGTTGTGCTATACTCATCAACTATAAATCGTGAATATTGAGTAGCTTGTCGCTCTCTACCAATTTCTGTTAATTGAATATTATTAACCCATTGATAATAGTGGGTAATTTCATGGGCTATCGAGCAAAGAATAGATGCAAGAGCAGCATCTCTACCAATCTCTTTTTTCAACTCACCATAATCCCCAACAGCAATCTTGATATATGGTTCATTTGAATACGAAAATGGTTCAAAAAAAATTCCAATTGCATTTTCACCTGTTTTTGTTTTCACGGATTTCTTATCTTTTACATAGACTGGAACTCTTAACGGAAAGTAATACTCATAACGTAACCATTTAGCAAATCTAATGCACGCTTCTCTTACTTCAGGGTTCACTGTTTTCTCAAATCTAAAATATAAACCAACCCGTCTATTTTCAATATCTTTTAAATTTTTTTCCCACTTATTAATTGTCCAAATATGCATACTATTTATTCTTCTTATACTTTCTGTGTTCTGGTTTCGCGTGAAATCAGGGGACGGTTCTGTGATTGGATGATTTTCCAACGAAAACCACCCCTGATTTTAAATTCTAAATAACAGCAAAACGTTGAAAGCCTTTACATAT
>JAZUQS010000035.1:0-20320 GCA_045605825.1 Acutalibacteraceae bacterium | reverse complement strand
GTGGATGTTCTTTTCAAGACAGCGTATTGCGTATTTTGCGTGCTCAGCAAAGAAGTTTGCAAGCACCACGGCATCCATCGGGTGCTCTATAAATTCATCAAAATCCTTATAGCGCTTGATGCCTGCTATTTTGTCTTTGTGTTCGCTGACAGCTGCTTCGTCACGCTCGCAAACGGCGCCTATCTCTGCGCCGTTTGCCAAAAGATTATCTATAAAGTTTTCGCCTCGTCTGAGGCCGAATATACCCACACGTATTTTTTCCATTTTATCACCCTTTATTAAAACAGCTCAACCCCTGTCTGTGACAGAGATTGAGCTGAAATTTCAAACAAAATTAAGCCTTAACTCTGTCGAGCCAGCCTTTTTTGTACATAAACAGTGCACCGCCGACAGATGCAACAATGCCGACAAAGAGCAGTGTGCTTGCGCCCATTGTGGGAGCAAATACGAGCACGATAATCATAACGATAATCGGGAAGAATGAAATTCTCCAGTGCTTGATGAAGTATCCTGCACCGAGAGCACCGAAAAGTGCGGGAAGAACCTGTGCAAAAGCGGGCTTGAGAAGCGCACTGTTTGTAAAGGTTGTAAGGAAGGGTGCGAATGCAATAATACCGATTGCAAGAACTGCCGTTGTAACAATAGCTGAAGTAGCAATAGAGATTGTTGAAATAACCTCGCCCTCTTCAGAGTTTGCCTTAACCTTAGCGCCCTCCATAGCATTAATAGCACAAGGAAGCTTAAGGTTTGCAATATTACCTGTAACGAAAGAAAGGTAAGTACCGCCTGCACCAAGCATAGGAGTATATACAATAACTTCAACGACTGCAACTGTCCAATATGTAGGAATGAGTTTGAGAAGTCCTTGAAGAACAGCCGTTACAGAGGGTGAAACGTCAAGATAAAGTGTAACAGCTATAGGGAACATAAGAAGTACACAAAGTGCAGAAATAGTAGAAATTCTACCCCATGAATGAACTCGGTCAAAATATGTTTTGTTTGTATTCTTTTTCATTTTTAACCCCTCCATTCAAGCATAGCAATATCTTCGGGAAGAATGTTGAAGAAGATGATTGCGGCAATCATTGCGATTATCATACCTATAGGCATAACAAAGGGCTCTAACCAAGTGAGCTTGAGCTTCTTTGCAAGAACCTCAAGAAGAATTGAAACTACAACAGCAACAACCAAGGTGATGATTGAAAGCACACCTGCACCGTCACCAAAGGTTTCAGGCTTACCTGCACCGATTATAGCACGGGCAATGAAAGCACCTATAAGACCGATAAAGATAGCGGGCGTTGCGAATTTATTTATAAAGTCGCCAAGGTTTCTCTTTTTCTTTGCATCTGTGGGCGTAGCATTTTCAGTATCTGCTTTTGCTTCTTCAGCTTCCTTTTTACCTGCTGACAAGAATTTCTTGTTAAGAGGCTTTGCAAGGAAGGGGAGAACAACAAGTGAGAAGCAAATACCCAAAGTCATAACCCAAGCAACACCTGCGTAAACCTCAGGGTCTGTAACGGGTACTGCAATACCGCCCTGATGCCCGAAGGCTTCCATTGCAGCTTCAGCAGCTGTCGTTTCGTACATTAAGTTACCGATAACTGAAAGACGCACCCAAGGAATAACAAGACCGAGAGCAGGAGCGAGTGCTATAACAGTTGCAAGAACGGAAAGTGCAGAGGGAATAGTAAATAAAGCACTTGACGTAACTGCATTTTTGAGTTTCTTTTTGTCAATACCCAACTCTTTGCCGTGCTGCCAGGCTTTAACAAGGAAAAACACAGATTGAGCAAGAACAAAAAGAATAACTGCACCGGCAATAAGATACAGTGCCGGTGATTCTTTAAAGTCAACCATAGTATCACTACTTTCTATATTAATACTGAAATTATACGTAATTTTTCATTTTATGTCAATAAATATTCAGCTTTTTATCGATACAAATAACGCCTGAATCCGTTATATCAATGACGCCGTAGCAGCCGTCCTTTAAAGCACCGGGATTAAAATAATAAATTCCGTCTTTATAAAGGCTTAAAGGCGTATGAGTATGACCGAAAAGTACGATATCACATTTATTGCTTACCGCATCTAACTGTAAATCATAAAGCCCGAATTTAACGTTTTGCTCGTAGCCGTGAGTAGCCATAATCTTTTTATCGCAAACGGTGCGGATATCTATAGAGGGAAGACTTGTGTACATATCACAGTTACCCCTTACACCTATAAAAGCTTTTTCGTGGCTGAATTTAAAAACAGCTTCTTCAAATTCAGTTGAGCCGTCACCTAAAAAATATACAACCTCAGCTGTAGGCTCTGCCTCTATTGCCGCAAAGAGATTATATTGCTTCTTGTGGGAGTCAGAAAGAACAAGTATTCTCAAGCATAAACACCTTCTTTTAGTAATATCATATACTACAATTATATTATTATAGGTGTGTGATTTCAATGGCTAATTTTGAAAATGAAAAGCTCAATATAAACGAGCTTATAAAAAAAGCATCTCAAAGTGACAATATGAATACAAGCGAGGGTATTAAAAGCTTTTTAGATAATAATCTTGATGCATCACAGGCGAATGCTATTAAAACTCTTCTTAATGACGAAGAAAAGACTAAAGCCCTTTTAAACAGTGACGCTGCAAAAGCACTTTTCAAAAAGTTTATGGGAGAAAAACCGAATGGCTGATTTTGATATAAATTCGATATTATCTTCGTTATCACAAGAGGATATAGAAAATCTGAAGAAAACTGCCGCGGATATAATGGGCGGTATGAGTAACAACAATGCAAGTGGAAACGCAAACAATAGCGGGAACGGTAACGGACGTAATAACGGTAACAACCAAGCTCAATCTACCGATAAAAAGAATTCAGAAAGCAGTAATAATATTTCTATAGAAAATATTTTATCGTCATTTTCACAATCAGGCGGAAATTCCTTCGGCTTTCCCGATATGAATATGCTTTCAAGTCTTGCTCCAGTTTTACAAGCCGTAAATTCAAAAGACGATAGGGTAGAGTTTATTAACGCATTAAGACCCTTGCTTTCAAATGACAGACGGAAAAAAGCAGACGAGGCGGTAAAAATAGTAAGATTACTTTCGGTTTTACCTCTTCTTAAGGAACGGGGGCTTATGTAATGGCAGATTATACATACTCAGAGCTTATGAAAATGCAGAATGATGCGATAAAAAGAGTAGAGGATATGCAAAAACGGGCAAGAAAAACCGCAGGCTTTACTGAGGGAAACGATGATACAGCAAGTAAAAAGCAAGAAGAACAAACCGCATCTTTTGTTTTGCAGAAGGATGTGCCTAAAAGAGTGCGTATGCCCGATGATTATCTTCAAAATTTAAAAGAGTATGCGAAAAATGTTTCTGATAAGAGTAGTAATGAGGAAGGAAACAACGAAAAACGAAACGTTTTTGAGGGGCAAAACAGAAAAACACCGTCGGCGAAAAGCTCAACCGACGGTATGAAAAGCATTTTAGGTGATATTAAAATTGATGAAGATAAAGCATTGCTTTTGTCACTTATACTGCTTTTATCAGAAGAAAATGCAGATGAAACGCTTATTCTTGCATTACTTTATATGCTATCCTGATTCTTTTCAAGCTTTAAATAATTTATAGCATAATTGCTTTCAGGGATAGCCTCTTTTTTTCTCGTAATGCAGTTATACAAAAGCAATGCATTGCAAAGCTTACAGTAAGGTAAAACGTAAACAATTGGGAATACCGTTATACAGCTTATGATCCACCCGGTCAAAGACGTTTTTAGTATTAAAGCGTTTTGAATATAGATATCGGTAACCTCTATGCTTTTATTTATAGCATAGTTTATTTTTGTTCTACTATTAAAAAGAATGTAATAGGGTGCGGCAGAGTACCTGAAAACAGTTGCCTTGTACATAAAAAGACATAATGAAAAAAGAAGAGAACTGCTAAAGCATAAAACGATAAATATAGAATATGACAAGGTAGATTTACTGTACATATAAAGAAACTCTGCAAAGCATATCCCTGCAGGGAAAGAATAGTAAGCAACCCAGAATGTTTTCAATGATAATATTTTAATATACAGCAGCAAAGCCTTGAAAAGTGTTTTCGGCTTAAAATAATTTATTGCTTTCTTAAGCTTTGGTTTTTTGCCCTTTGATGCTGTGAAAAAAGCATAGTTTTCACAGTTTTTTACACCGACAATAAAAAGCAATAGAATTATTGAGGTTACCGTGCAAAGCAGTAGCTTGAAAAATAAAGTTGAATATTGATTTTCTGTTTCAAAAAAACTGTTAAGAGCATCAGAAAAAAAGGTTAGATAAATTAAAATGGGGATACCAAAAAAAGCACTCCACCTTAAAGCTATACTCAAAAATGAAATGAAAAACAACTTTACGTTATTTCCTGATAACAGATATTTGCTTTCAATACGAATTTTACTATTCATTTATTTTAGTCACCTCAAAAATAAAAAGTCGTACACTTTTATTGTGTACGACTTTTTTACGGTTTAATCAATTTTTAAAATGTTTTTCATATTCTGAAGCACAAAATAGGGGATAGATAAATCACCTTTGCCTACGCCAATTTGTATATGAGGCTTCATAGCTGCATGGTAATCGGAGCCACCCGAAAAGCAGAGAGAAAGCTTTTCTGCAAGAGCACGGTAATCTGAAATTTGCTCTGCGGTGTATTCGGGGTAATAGCCCTCAATACCGTTTAAGCCTGCAGATTTTAATTTTAAAAGTAATTCTTCTAATTGCTCAATACTATATTTTGTTTGATTCAAGTGAGCTAAAAATGCAAGGCCGCCTGCGGCACGAATCGCCTTTACTGCTTCTACGGCTGAAAGCTCATTTTTTTCTGCGTAAGCAGGTTTACCTAAGCCTATATATTTATCGAAACACTCTGCGATGGTTTCACAATAGCCTTTTTCAACCATAAGCTTTGCTATATGGGCTCTTCCCACAAAATTTCCACCTGCTATTTCCAAGGCTTCATCGTGGGTGATATCCATACCCAAATTACGAAGCTTAAAGCAGATTTCTTCCATACGTCTTTTTCTGCTACCCTTGAGCTTTTCGATTGTTTTTAACAACGTTTCGTTTTCGGGGTTTACAAATAAGCCTATGATATGGGTTTCAGTGTTTTCAGCGGCGGAAAATTCAATTCCCGCTATAAACTCTATACCTATTCTTTCGGCTTCTTCCTTTGCTTCCTTTATACCGTCAACGCTATCGTGGTCTGTAAGTGCGAATGCACTAATCCCTGATTTTTTTGCGTGGTTTACAAGTTCTTTAGGTGTTAACGTGCCGTCGGAGCAGGTTGAATGAGTATGAAAATCAACGACTCTGTTATCAAAAAGAATCTCTTCAACGTCTTTTAAGCTGTTAACGGTAAACGCGTTATGCTCTTCTAAAAGCCTTCTGCCTTGATGACCGTATGAAACGAGCACACAGTCAATGCCTAATGCATTTGCGGTTTCAAGGTCATGAAGCGTGTCACCGATAAGAATAGCGTCGTTTCTGTTAATATTTAGCTCTTTGAAAAATGATTTCGCTCTGTCGATTTTACTTTCTGCAAGAGTATTTTCAGCACCTAAAATCTTGTCAAAGCAAGCTGATATACCGAATTTTTCAATAAGCTCCTCGGCTTCGCTTAAAATGTTAGCGGTTATTATGTATTGGTGCACGCTCATAGCCTTTAGCTTGTGTAAAAGCTCGTATGCACCCTCTGCAAGACCCGTTTCGTTTATATGACGGGCATAGTCTGAATGGTATTGTCTTGAAATATCCTGAAAATCTAATTCATCAGGGGGAAGAATGTGACGGTAAAAGCCTATAATTGGTGTTTCAACGTAAGTGTAATAATCATCGAGAGTAATAGGTTGTCTGCCTTTTCTTTTCAGCATATCGTTAACGCATTGTAAGGCGTTACCTACGTCGTCAATAATTGTACCGTTGAAATCCCAGAAAATATGAGAGTATCTCATTAAATCACATCCTTTGATGCTTCATTCTATCACACTGCGTGAAAAAAGGCAATGTTAAAAAAGAGAGGTGACGGCTACTCCGATAGCTAAACCGATAACAAAGGGACAGAGTATAGTCAAGATGGTTTTGACTTTTGTTTTTTTATTAATATATCTTCTTACGGGTGGTTTGCCTGTTTTTTCTAACTCTTTACCTGCACTTTCCCGTAATTTTCCCTCAGACATACCGATGTATTCAGGTTTTACAAAGAAAATAGCTTTTTCAAAAAAGCCTGTTCCCGTTTCGTTTATTTCAAGTACTTGCTTATTTACACCTTTTATCATTTTTTGTCCTCGCTAATATTTATTTTCATTGTTATATATTGTGAATTTTTCGATACGTTTATTCACTTTTAAACGAAAATATATGCAATGAAAGGATAACGGCTTTTTCGTGCGTGAAAATGTTAAAAATTAATCAATTATACAAGTGTCAAAAAACGTTTTTGTTATATTTCCTAAAAGCAAAAATGGGTTTTGGCAAAATTAACAATGTAAAAAATATACTTATTGTATAACAGACTTTACTGAAAAAATGTTCAAAACTGTGTTCAAAATGTCCACAACTACCCCCTTAAAACCGCTAATCGAATGGGTTTTCGACATTTTGAATACAGATTTCGACAAATTTAAGAAACTTCCAAAATATACTAATTGTTTTAATGTCTTTACAAATTATACAGTTTGGAAACACAGATTTAACAAAAAAATAAATGTTCGTTGGCCAAAATGTACAATAGAAAAAGGTACAAAATTTTTGAAAAATATTGTCAAAAACGGAGAAAAAATTTAAAAAACTAAAAACATCTTGACAAGTAACTTTACTATTTTTGAAAAATAGGTTATTGTTAAAAAGGTGATAAAAATGCATATAGTTTGTGAAAACGATAATATCATTTTAAAGGATTGCGATAATTTTAATATCGAGTTGACTCTTGATTGCGGTCAGTCGTTTCGTTGGGTTAAAGATGAAAACGGTGATTGGTGCGGTATAGCAGGCGGTAATTATTTAAAGCTAAAGCAAGAGGGCAATGACGTAACTTTATATAACGTTACTCCTGAAATTTATAACGATTTTTGGAAAACCTATTTCGATTTAGATAGAGATTACAAAAGCATAATAGAAAAATATGACGACGAAAGCCTTAAAGCTGCTTGTAATGAATACCCCGGTATTCGAATTTTAAAGCAGGATGAATGGGAAGCGATTTGCTCGTTTATTATATCGGCAAATAACAATATTCCCCGAATTAAAGGTATAATTGAAAGGCTTTGTGAAAACTTCGGTACAAACACAGAAAATGGTTATACATTTCCCTCGGCAGAGGTAATTTCCAAGCTTCAGGTTGAAGATTTAGCTGTAATTCGTTCAGGCTTCAGAGCGAAATATATTATTGATGCTGCCCAAAAGATTTCAAGTAAAGAGGTCGATATAGAAAAAGTGAAAACTTTACCCTTTGATGAAGCTAAAAACGAGCTTTTAAAAATTAAAGGCGTAGGTGAAAAGGTAGCACAATGCGCTCTTCTTTACGGCTTCGGAAGAATTGAGGCTTTCCCCGTTGACGTATGGGTGAAAAGAATTATAGAAGAGCTTTACCCAGACGGACTTCCTAAATGTATGCAGGGCACAGAGGGTATAGCACAGCAATACCTTTTCCATTGGCGAAGAAATAAACAGTAAACAAAAATAGTCTGCAATTGCTTGGATTTAATAACGCAATTGCAGACTTATATTTATTTTATAGAAGATAATATTTTTTCACCAATGTTATTTATAATATCAAAATCAGTTGCTTTAATATAGTATTCTTCAAGTCTGTCGTGAATATCCTTAGCCAGTGCCATTTTCTTGACCGCTTCGGTAACGAGTTCTTTTTTTGCTCTTTTTTGAAGTAAAAGCTTTTCTTTATTTGCAAGATATTTTTCTTTATTATAAAAACGGCTTGCGTGAACGGTTTTTTCACCGTCATCAATAGAATAGTGGTAGCTGTTTTCGGTAAAAAGTGAAACCTTTAATTCGGGGATGATAATATGCTCAATTTTTGAATTCGGGAAAAGGGGGCAGAAGCATTGATAAACGTCGTAGCCGTTTAAGGCAGCGTAATTACTTACATATTCTGCGACAAAGGGTGCTACGGCACTGTATTCATCTTCAATAGTAATTATTTTTTCGGATAAAGCGACTATTGTGTCATATTGTACTGTTATTCCGTCAGGTGAAATTGCAGACAAAAAGCGTTTATTGATTTTGCCTTTTTCAGCGGATTTTCTTTCAGGAATTAATCTGTTAGCCAATCTTTTGGTATATCTTAAAAGCTTATCTTCATCAGTAAAACCGAGGCATAATGAAACGCTTTCTTTTTCGAATTGTGAGGCAACCTTTAAAAAATCCGTGCATTTTCTGTGCTGAAGTGAGTTTGCCTTTGATAGCTCTGCTATTTCTTTTGTGTGAGCTTTCAAAAGGTTTTTATTCCAGGCAACACTTAAATCTACAATATGCTCGGTTACACCGGGTAAGGTAGGGTCTATAGTATGAGGGGCTGTGCCGTCAAGAATTGAAAAATTTATTTCGGGAACGAAAACGATGTCTAAAGAATTAGGGTCCGCACTGCAAAATCCTCGTTCAACGTAGTAGCCTTGTCGCTCAAGCTTTTCTGCTATGCGTTTCATAAGGGTAGATTTTCCCGTACCGGGACCGCCCTTTAAAATCAAATGGTTTCCGTCTATGTAGGGAGAATATAAATCTTTATAAAGAGAGCAATAGCCGTATTTGTTATTTGCACCGAAAAAGAAGCTTACAGGTAAAAGAGTGTTTTTCATAATATCATCTCCAATCATTTTATATTATGAAAAATAAGGTGAATTGTTACACTAAAACAAGTAAATTTTACCTTTCCTCTCATTGACTTTTCTTTACAGTAATTATATACTAATATATGTATGCACTACTTCTCGAAAAGAGGTTATAATATGTCAAGATACGATGAGGCTAAAAAAATCTATGCCGCTTACGGTGTAGATACTGATAAGGCTCTTGAAGCTTTAGAAAACGTTACTGTTTCCGTTCATTGCTGGCAGGGTGATGACGTTACAGGCTTCGACAGTAAACAGAGTCTTTCGGGTGGTATTCAAACAACGGGTAATTATCCCGGAAAGGCTACAACTCCCGACGAGTTAATGGCTGATATTGATAAGGCATTTTCTCTTATACCCGGCAAAAAGAAGCTTAATCTTCACGCTAGCTATGCGATTTTTGAAGATGGAGAATTTGCTGACAGAGATGCAATTGAGCCTAAGCATTTTAAAAAGTGGGTCGATTTTGCAAAAGAGAGAGGAATGGGTATTGATTTCAACCCCACTTATTTCTCTCATTCAATGGTTAAAGATAATCTTACACTTTCTTCACCCGAAGAAGAGGTAAGAAAATTCTGGGTAAGACACGGTATTCAGTGCCTTAAAATTTCCCAGTATTTCGCAGAGGAAACAGGTATTCCTTGCGTTATGAATATCTGGATTCCCGACGGTTATAAGGATATTCCAGCTGACAGATTGAGTCCCCGTGCAAGATTTAAAAAATCACTTGATGAAATTCTCAGCACACCCTACGACAAAGAGAAGGTTTACGTAACTCTTGAGTCAAAGGTTTTCGGTATCGGTCTTGAAAGCTATACCGTAGGTTCTGCAGAATTTTGCCTTTCGTATTCAGCAAGCAAAGGTATAACGCCTCTTATGGATAACGGTCACTATCATCCTACAGAGCTTGTTTCAGATAAAATTTCAGCTTTGCTTCTCTTTAACGAGAAAATTGCACTTCACGTTACAAGAGGTGTTCGTTGGGACTCTGACCACGTTGTTATTTTTGATGACGAAACTAAAGAGATTGCAAAAGAAATAGTAGCAAATAATGCTCTTGACAGAGTGTTTATAGCAACTGACTATTTTGATGCATCAATAAACAGAATTTCAGCTTGGGTAACCGGTGTGAGAAACGTTAAGAAGGCTCTTCTTAATGCACTTCTTATGCCCAATGAAAAGCTTAAAGCACTTCAGGAAAGCAGCGACTTTACAAGTCTTATGTGTTTACAGGAAGAGCTTAAAACAGCACCTTTTGGTGACGTTTGGGAGGAATATCTCAAACGAGAAAATGTTGTAAGTAATTATCTTAACGAGATAAAAAAATATGAAGAAAAGGTTTTGGTGAAAAGAGTATGAAAGATATTTTAAAAGCTCCATTTGTGGAAGATATGAAAAGAGCAACTGCTAATATGTACCGTCAGGGCTGGGATGAAAGAAACGGTGGTAATATCAGCTTTATGCTTGAAGAGGAACAGGTTGCAGAATACCTTGACCTTAACAATGTAATCCGTGAAATTCCCACAGGCTTTGATGCAACTGACCTTATCGGTAAAATCTTTATCGTAACAGGTACAGGCAAATATTTCAAAAACGTTGAGGTTGACCCCGAAACAAACCTTGGCATTATCCGTATTGCAAAGGACGGTACAACTGCAGAGCTTCTTTGGGGCTATGCTGACGGCGGTAAGTTCACAAGCGAGCTTCCCGCTCACCTTATGAGCCATATGGCAAGACTTAAGGTTGACCCACAGAACAGAGTTGTTATGCACTCTCATCCTACATACACACTTGCAATGAACCATATTCACGAGCTTGACGAACAGAAACTCACTCATACTCTTTGGGAAATGTGCACAGAGTGTATTGTTGTTTTTCCCGAGGGTATCGGTGTTCTTCCCTGGATGGTTTGCGGTAACAACGAAATCGGTATTGCAACTGCAGAAAAGATGAAGGATTTCCGTCTTGTTATCTGGGGTCTCCACGGTATCTACGGTGTAGGTAAGGATATGGACGAAGCATTTGGCCTTATTGAAACAGTTGAAAAAGCTGCTCAGCTTTATATGCTTGCTACTGCAAGTGGCAAGAGAATCAACACAATCACAGACGAAAACCTTTGGGCAATCGTTGAAAGATTCTCTCTTCAGGAGCAGTGCAGAAAAGAATTTCTTAATCTTTAATAAATATATTTGAATTAAAATAAAAAAATCGTCTTACCAAACGGTAAGACGATTTTTTATATGATTTATTTATTTCTGCTTTCTTGCTGCAATTTCTGCAACCATTTCTGCCTGACGTTTCTCTGTAACCTTGTAGAACATTACGGGAACAGCACAAGCAAACATACTGATTACGCCTGAAAGAACAAGCATATTCCAAAGTGTCTGTGCACCCTCTGCTGAAATAAAGCCTGTTTCAGCATTGATGCCTGCTGCAGAGAAGGAAATAACACCGATGAATGCACCAACAGCCATACCGATTTTGTTGATAAGAGTCTGCATAGCGAAGCAAATACCTTCACCACGTTCACCTGTTTTCCATTCGAGGTAGTCAACAGTATCACCAATCATAGCGTAAGTGATAATATTGTTAACACCCTGAGGAATACCGAGAAGAACAAGACCGATAGCTGCGATAACGAGCTTCCAAGGTGCATCGTAGCCAACGAAATACATAATAGCCATTACAACACCGCCGAAGAGGTGAACTGCAATGTAAGCCCATTTCTTAGTGAATTTCTTTGACATCCACGGAACAAGAAGAGAAGCAACAAGGCCACCGGGAACAACAAGAAGAGTGATAAGGCTGTACATACCTTCGTTCTGGAGAACGTATTTTGCAAAGTAAAGACCGCCTGTGTATGTATAAACCATTCTTGCACCGCCGAGGATACCTGAAATAACGATAAGTAAAAGCTGGTCATTTTTGAAGAGCAACTTCATATTGTGGCCGAAGCTGGGGGGATTATCATCTGCTGTAAAACGTTCTTTTGTGTGCTTGAAGCCATAGAAGAACATAGGTACTGCAACAACAACGAGAACAACAGCTGCAATGAAATAAATCCATTTAAGCATTTCTGCGTTAGCACTTTCCTGACCTGCGATAACTGTACCGATAAAGTTCTTTGCTGTTTCAGCATCTACGCCCTTATCAGCCATAATCTGAGCAATGTCCGCATCTGTATACTTAAACTTTGCTGTAAGGTTACCTGTAATAATAGGAACAAAAACAGTAACGATACCGGCACCTAACGTGCAAAGAAGACGTGTAACTGTAAGAAGATTACCGCGAACAACGGTATCGTTTGTCATACAGGTTGAAAGTCCCCAATATGGTACATCTGCAACTGTGTATGTAACCGACCAAAGAACGTAGATTATACCAATGATAATAAATGTTGAGGTTGCTTTTTCCTGGAAAACGGGAAGGAAGCAAGCAATTGTCATTATAGCAATCGGAAATGCCATCCATTTAAGATAGGGTCTGCATTTACCCCATTTTGTTCTTGTTTTGTCAACAATACTACCCATAATCGGGTCGTTAAATGCGTCAAAAATACGGGTGCCGAGCATAAGCCATGCAACAGCCATTGAACCTGTAATTGAACCGATTGTTACACCTTCAGCACCGAAAAGAAGTGCATCAGTAAGGAAGATTGTAAGGTATGAGCCGATAATAGTACAGATAAAGTTCTGACCAAAGCCTGCTATACCGTAAGCTAAAGCCTCTTTGGGCTGTAAACCGCTGCCACCGGGTGTTGTGCCGTACAGCTTGTGAAGAATGCCTTCAACTTTTGAATTCATTTCATATTCTCCTTGTCTTTTATTTATATGACAACAGTTTTCCTATTCAAAGGTCTTACTGTGGTTATATACTGATTTACTGGATAACTTCAGCAGTTTTTATAACGATAGGTGTTACGGGAGTTGAGCGTTCACCGCCGAAGCTCATTCGTCTTTCGATTTTAAGGAAATCGTCAACTGTTTCCATACCCTCTGTTACTTTACCAAAGGCGGCGTACTGACCGTCCAAGAAGGTGCAATCACCGTAGCAGATAAAGAACTGACTGCTCGCAGAGTTGGGGTTTTGAGAACGAGCCATTGAAATAACGCCACGTGTATGAGAAAGAGTGTTGTTAACGCCGTTCATTCTGAATTCGCCCTTGATGTTCTCGTCGCTACCACCGCAGCCTGTGCCCTCAGGGTCGCCACCCTGAGCCATAAAGCCGTCGATTACACGGTGAAAGGTAAGACCGTTATAAAAACCGCTTTTTACAAGCTTTAAAAAGTTTTCGCAGGTTAAGGGTGCTTGTTCGGGGCAAAGCTCAACTATAAACTCGCCACCGTTTTCCATTGTGAATTTGATTCTTTCCATTTTAGTTAGCCTCCACCGGATTGATTGTGTAAACCTCAGAGAAGTTTGTTGTTGTAACAGTTTTCATTGTAAGACCGGGAGTGCCATCCTGATTTACCTGAGGAGCTGCAGAAATATCAGAAACACAAGAATATTCATATCTTACTTCAACGGGTAAGCCTGTAAGCTTATCGACCTTTGAAATGATTCTTCCGCCCTGTGTAGGAGCAGTATTGACGTCGCTACCGTAAAGACCTGAAAATTTTACGGAGTTAAGGGTAGAGCCATCTGTTTCATCAAATGCAGGGATATTGAAAACCTTACCGTATGAAATAGTTTGCCATCTATCCTTAAAGCCTGCACTACCTGTGGGGTATTCGTCACCGATATAAGTGTCGGTTTTCATAATAACCTCTCTTATTATGTAGCCGTCCTGCTCGTAGCAATTGATGCTTTCAATATCGGAAATATCAAGGAAACAAGCATAACCTAATTTATTTACGGGGAATTCAGTGTAGTGAGTGGGGTTTGCCTTTGTAACAGTCACTGTTTCAGTCTGTTCCTCGTAAAGCTGGCGAGCCTGAGTTCTCATGTTTTCAAGCTCTTGTTTCATATCATCTGTAAGAATAAAGCTGTATTTATTTGTATAAGCGATAACCTTATCAACGTAAACGTTAAATTCTGTATTAGTAACGTTAAGAGAAGCATCAGGCGCATTCGTTGTAGTTACCTTTGCAGATTTACAATGTGAAGTAGCAACCTTTGTAAAACCGGGACGTATACTCTTAACACTGTCAAGCTCTTTCTTGAAAAGTGCAAGAAGATATTCGTTTGATACGTTAGCCTCTGAATCGATACCTGAAACCATTCTGAGGATTTTAGCAACGTCGTAATAATCTACGTAACCGTTGCCGTCAAGATCGTAGGTTTTACCTTCAATTTCGTCATCAATGCCTGCAGAAACACGCAAAACTGCTTTTGCATCATTAATATTGATTTTGCCGTCATCGTTGTAGTCGAAATCAGGAGTTGTTTCGCTTACGATTACAGCGTTAGCCCCAAGAGCAAAGCAGGGGACTAAAAGACATAAAACGGTAAAAAGACAAATAAACTTTTTCAAAACTAATCACCTTTCAGTAAAAAATTATTAATTTTATGATTTAAAATTGAATGCAGCTTTAAGAAATTTTAAGGTTTGCTCAACTATAAGCTCGTCGCTATCCTGAGCTTGCTTACCGGTATATATAAAGAAGCGTTCTTTATAATAATCGCATGAGGTAGCAAATTGCAGCATCATAAATATATTATCAAGCAAAAACGCAAAGAAAGCCGGGTTTACGTCGTTTCTGACATCGCCTGTTTCTTGAGCCTTACTTATAGCAACGGTGTAAATTGAAGCGGACATTGCTTCAATATGCTGGGAAATACCCGTGAGGAACTCTGAATTATCGGTTGTAGTAAGCCGACAGTATAACTTGATAAGTGCTGGATTTTCTTTTGAAAAATCGAGTAAAGCACGAATAATGGTTTCGGCTTTTACAAGAATATCTTCGGAAGAATCTGCAAGGCCAATCAGCAGATCTTCAAGAGAAGAAAGACCACCACGGACGACCATTGAAAACAAAGTTTCTTTATTTTCAAAGTATTTATATACAGAACCTACACTGATTTCAGATTTTTTTGCTATTTGCTGAATAGACGTATTTTCAAAGCCGTTGTTTGCAAACTCTTCTACTGCCACTCGCAAAATTCGGTCACGCTTTTCGGGCGGAAGCTTGTCAAAGGCGGCTTTGTGTAGCTTGATATTATCATCGGGGGGGTGATGAGTTAACATTATGCACCTCGCAAGAGTAAATTTACCTACTTTAACTTATATATAATACCATTATTCCAAAGAAATTGCAACGAAAACAGAAAAAAACTCCCGTCAAAAATTAGGGGAGTTTTTTGGTTAGAGTTGATAAAAGATGTTAACGTTTAATGAACATTTTTATATTTCGCATGACGTATCGCAACAGTTATTTTCAACGTCAATTTGAAGTGTAAGGTGGTTTATGCCCAGGCTTTTGCTCGTTTCTATAACGTTTTTCTGGGTTTCAGAATATTTATCAGGAAAAAATTCTTTTGATAACGTTATATGAATTGTAGCAAGAATTGTTTCATCGTCTAAAGACCATATGTGAATATGATGAACGTTTTCTACACCGTGTATTTTCAAAATTTCCGTTTCGTAATCTTCAAAATTGAAGTCATAAGGTGTTTTTTCAAGTAAAATGCTTACCGTATATAAAATGTTTTTTACGGAATGGAATAAAAGGAAGGCAGATATAACGAGAGAAAGTAAAGTATCTATAAAATACCATTGGAAAAGGTGTATAAAAACACTTCCTATTAAGACGGCAATCCAACCGAAAACATCTTCAAGCATATGAAGATTTATGGCTCTTTCATTTGCACCGCTACCGTGAGAGGTTTTAAAGGCCGCAACACCGTTTATAATAACGCCGAATACCGCAATTATCAGCATTGGTAAGCTTTTAATTTCCTCAGGATTTTTAAATCTTTCAATACTACCGAAAATGATTGCAACGCTACCGATTACAAGGATTAACGAAGTTATTATTGCCGAAAGTAAGGAGTAGCGTTTGTAACCGTAGGTGTATTTTTTATCAGGCTTTTTCTGTGAGAATTTTTCAAAAAAGAAAGCAAGACCGATTGCGCCGCAATCACCTAAATCGTGAATAGCATCTGAAATAATAGCAAAAGAATTTGTTAAAATTCCGCCTGCAATTTCAATAAAAACGAAGAATAAATTGAGGAAAAATGCTACGGAAATATTCTTTTCAGATGATGAATGCGAATGGTTGGGGTGGGAATGAGAGTGGTGTGAATGACCGTGGTGAGAGTGAGGGTGGTCGTGGCCACTACTTGAATGATGATTATGATGCGAAGTATGGTCGTGGTTATGCTTATGTTCGTTTTCGTCGTGTGCTTCATTAGAAAGTGTTTTATTATTTTGACTCATATAAATGTTCAACCGCCTTTTCAAAAATATCCTTTACGTGAGAATCTGCTAAAGAATATATAACCTCTTTACCGTTTCGTTTGCATTTTACAAGATTATAGTCTTTTAAAATTTTTAACTGATGTGATACGGCAGATTTCGTCATATTTATAAGGAATGCAATATCACAAACGCACATATCGCTTTTACTGAGCGCCCATAAAAGTTGAACTCTGGTGCTGTCACCCAATACCTTGAAAAAATCAGAAATATCTGCAACAACGTTGTTGCTCGGCATATCAGGTTTTACAATGGCAACGATTTGCTGATGTAAAACATCACAATCGCATGTGTTTTCGGTTTTACCCATAATTCACCTCAAATAATTTGAATTGTCAATAATTATAGTTGAACAACTATTCAACTGTCAAGTGTTTTTTAGTTTTATTTAGGATTTGGTAATTGTTACTCTTTAAATTGTAATTTTATTTACAATTTATTATTGAAATAAACAATAAATTATATTATAATTTATAATGTCTAATTTTCCGGTTAATGCATGGCATTTTCCAATAAAAATGGAGGTTTTTAAATGAAATCTAAACGTGCTTCAACAAAGGCTTTATTAGCTTTTATTGTTACGTTAATTTTGGCAGTAAGCTTTTCTGTAACTGCTTTGGCCGCAGAAAGATACGAAAACTGCGGAAACAGATACGGTAGAATAATTCCTACTGATGAAAAGCTTGATGCTCAGGTTTATGATTATTATTTTAAAGGGGATAGTGCACCTATTCATTTTATGCGAATGAGCACAGGTGAGCCCGGTGCTTGTTATGCGGTTGAAATTTATGCCGATGCAGAATACACTACTCTTATAAAATATTTATCGAGAGAATATGATTCTACAGCAGGTCATTCACCTGTTGCTATTAATTTGAGCTTTGACGGCTTGAAAAGCGGTACGTATTACGGTAGGTGTTATACATACGTAACAAGGTCCGACGGAACAATATATGACCTTGATTCAATTCAGTCTTTTAACATTCATATTGACAGACTTTCCGGAAAAACTGTTGTTTTGTCAAGTGCGTATAATACTGATGCCGGTATCGGTATAAGTTGGACACAAAATGCAACGGCTACTCAGTATCACGTATACAGAAAAGTAAACGGTATGGGTGATTGGGTTTATATTTCTACTTTAGGTGAAGATGCTTACAATTATGTTGATACTGACGTAATAAATGGCAATTACTACACCTATACGGTTAGATGTAGTGACGGCGGTTATTGGAGCGGTTATGATGCTAGCGGTGTTACTACAGCAAGACTTTCAACACCAATTCTTCAAGGGGCAAAAAATGCAACGCCAGCAGGCGATGTAATAATAAATTGGGGGGCTGTTGACGGAGCAGACGGGTACTACATTTATAGAAAAGGTGGCTCCTTGAGTAGTTATGAATGGCAGCTCATTTCAGAGGTTAATGGCGGAAATTCTAACCACTATATTGATACTACAGCTAAGAGCGTTAGCTGGAATTATAATTATACGGTTGTAGCTTATAAAGGCACAAGCACAAGTTCATATAATCCTGAAGGCGCGGAGTATTCATATATGTATGCACCTGTTATACAGAATGCCTTCAATTGCGACAATGGTGTGTATATTGAATGGACTGATAATAATAGAAACGCTAAAGGCTACAACGTTTTCAGAAAAGTAATTGGAGGAAATTGGGATTTAATAGCCTCTACCGAGAACAAAAGTTTTATTGACACAACAGGTGTTTCCGGTGTGGATTATGCTTATACTATCATGGCATATTGTGATACCAACGGAAGTGCATACAATGATGAGGGTTTTTATGTAAGAAACGTTTCTACACCACAGCTTAATGAGGTTTATTTTGATGCATCTAATAATGCTGTTGTTAGTTGGAATGCGGTACCCGGTGCAGAAAAATATTGGGTTTACAGAAAACTTAGCCATGAAAACGATTGGATTTTCTATGGTGAAGCATACGACAATTGCTTTTACGATACTTGTGAAAAATATTCCGGTGAAACTTATTCTTACACAGTAATAGCTGTAAGCGGTAATTATGGCAGTGGTTTTGATGTGTACGGAAAGAGTGCTTGTTTTATTTCAGCACCTCAGGTTTATACAGCTAACACATATGTTTGGGACACCTCTTGTGTACGCGTTAGCTGGGATTACGTAAACGGAGCAACCGCTTACGACGTTTACAGAAGCGATTACGGTGTTGAGAATTGGGTTTGTATTTCTCAAGGTGTCACTGTAAACGAATTTTATGATACTACCGCTTCAATGTATGGCGGTTACAGCTATGCAATTGTTGCCACTAACGGTTATGCTTTTAGTAAGTTTAATGTTTCCTCGTTAGTTGCATTACCTACACCTGAGCTTGAATATGCTGTGTTTGGTAGTGAAGGCGGAGTTGATTTAGGTTGGACTGCTGTTAACGGTGCAGACACTTACCATATTTACAGAAAAGA
The DNA here is from genome assembly GCA_045605825.1 of Acutalibacteraceae bacterium. Taxonomy (GTDB): domain Bacteria; phylum Bacillota; class Clostridia; order Oscillospirales; family Acutalibacteraceae; genus DTU089. The sequence goes on along the minus strand of JAZUQS010000035.1, from coordinate 1,558 downwards.
AATAGACGGTAATTGGGTTGAAATCGGAATAAGTGAAACTAACTATTTTAACGATTGGTCTTGGGAGGCTGTAAATCAGTATTCGATATATACAGTTATAGCAGATGCATATGGCTATTCAAGCGGTTTTGATGCCGTTGGCATAGCAAACTTTGCCGAGGTAAGAAATCTTAACGGTGTACTTACTGAAGGAGATGTACCTTGCATTACTGTTAACTGGACACTTGACGGATATGCACAGTGGTATGAGCTTGTAAGAACTCATAACGGTGAAAGTGTTTTACTTGCGGTTTTCTCAAGCGATAGTGGCGTTACACAGTACGTTGATACTGATATCAGCATTGGTAACGAATATACTTACTCAATAACAGCAGGCTGCGACGGTAGATTTAATAAAACAAATTCAGTTACCGTAAAATATCCTCTTCCTCCTGTTCCTGCAGTAGCTGTAGGTGCGGTAAACGGATATGTATATAATGGTAAAGCTTGCGTTGATATCAGTTGGGGACTTGTTGATTACGCTGAATATTATACTGTTTTCAGACGTACAGAAAACTCTGACTGGCAGGTTATAGCAACGTTATATCCGCATGATATGGCAAACGGCCCCTTCTATACAGATACAACAGCTGAATTTGATGTAAATTATTATTATACTGTGGTTGGTTACGCAAATAACAGAGACAGCTATTACGATAATACGGGTGTATTTACAGTTATTCTTAAACCTATTGATTATCCTTACGGAATTACAGCAAGAGAGGATATAATTAATACACAAACAGTTGCTGTTATCGGTTGGGATGCGGTTTATAACGCAGAATATTATAACGTTTTCAGGAAAGAAAATAACGGCGAATGGGTTTATTTAAACACTGTTGACAGTAATACACTTACCTATATTGATTACAGTATAGTTCAAGACGTTAAATACACGTACACAGTTTCGGCAGGTGCTAACGGCAGAGGTGAAGAATATAATCCTTACGGTGCAACGTACCGTTGGAATATAGACGGGGCAGGATTAGTTCCTTCGGATTATACTGGTCTTTATGAGTATGCAGGTATATGGAGATACTTCGAAAACGGTAGAATAAACTATTTCAAAACCACTCTTTCTTATTATGAAGGCAATTGGTACTATGTAGAAAATGGTGAAATCAACTGGGATTACACAGGTCTTGTAGAATACTATGGTACTTGGTATTATGTGGTAAATGGTCACCTCGATTGGAACGTAACAACCCTCACATATTATTATGACGTATGGTATTATGTAGAAAACGGACAAATTAATTGGGATGCCAAAACACTTTGTCAGTATCAAGGCGAATGGTACTATGTAGAAAACGGTACAATCAATTGGGATTACACAGGCCTTGTAGAGTATAGCGGTAAATGGTTCTACGTAGTAAATGGTCACCTTGATTGGAACGTAACAACGCTTACATGTTATTATGACGTATGGTATTACGTAGAGAATGGACAAATCAATTGGGATGCCAAAACACTTTGTGAATATCAAGGTGTATGGTTCTATGTAGAAAACGGTGCAATC
>JAZUQS010000034.1:0-10359 GCA_045605825.1 Acutalibacteraceae bacterium | reverse complement strand
GATAAGTGATTATCTCTTTGAGAACTGGGGTGCACGACGTGCGCCTTTGAGACCGTATTTCTTTCTTTCTTTCATTCTGGGGTCACGAGTAAGAAGACCTGCTTTTTTGAGGATGGGACGAACATCATCTTCTGACTGAAGAAGAGCTCTTGCAATACCGTGACGGATTGCACCAGCCTGACCTGTAACGCCACCACCGTTAACACGGCAAACTACATCGTATTTTTCGAGAGACTCTGTAAGAGCGAGAGGCTGACGAACGATAAGCTTGAGTGTTTCAAGACCGAAATAATCGTCGATATCTCTGTCGTTGATTGTAACCTTACCTGTACCGGGGTATACACGAACACGTGCAACTGATTTTTTTCTTCTACCTGTACCGTAGAAATATGCTTTGCTTTCGTACATAATTAGTGCCTCCTCCCTTAAAATTCTCTAACGATGGGCTTCTGAGCAGCCTGATCGTGTTCTGCACCTGCGTATACACGAAGACGTGACATAGCAGCTCTGCCGAGTGTGTTATCGGGAAGCATACCCTTAACAGCTTTCTGAACAGCGAACTCAGGTTTCTCTTTCATGAGAGTGCCGTATTTAACAGCCTTCATGTTACCAACGTAGCCTGTGTGATGATAGTAGATTTTGTCTTCAAGTTTGTTACCTGTGAGAACGACTTTAGCAGCGTTGATGATGATAACGCTATCGCCGCAATCAGCATGGGGAGCAAATGTAGGTTTGTGCTTACCGCGAAGAAGAACAGCAGCTGCAACAGCAACGTCACCGAGTGTTCTGCCTTCTGCGTCAAGAACGTACCACTGACGCTCAGTTTTGCCTTTAGGCATATAAGTAGACATAACAGTTTACCTCCGTATAATGTTGGGCTTCCGCCCTCTTTATTGCTTTGATATCTTATCACACCGAAAACCTAAAGTCAACACATTTTTTATATAAATTTAAAATAATTTAGCCTATCTCTTGTTTTCTCTTTTTTTCTCACTTTTTCATATGTTTTTCTCGAGTGGTGATTTGCATTTTTTATAAAAAAACACAAGCAAAACTACTAAAAACAGAGTTCAGCTTGTGTTTAATATATACAATTACAGTGCCATTTATATTGATTTGAGAATAATCAATTTGCAAGCTTACTGTAGTCTTTTACAACCTCAATTGTATTTTTGCGACGTTTCTTTTTCTTCCTTTGGTTTTTAGTACCGAAAAAGAGAATAATCACAACTGCAATTACAATTACTATAAATACGAGAAATGCTTTTGATGTTGCAATTCCCTCAATCCAGTTAAAAGCCGCCCATAAATAATTTTTCTTTACCGTCTGGTAAGCAACTAAATCAACGTTTGCAACGACAACGCCGTCGTACATCAACTGACCCGTGCCCACCTTTTCGCCTTTTTCAATTGGCGAAGGTACGCTTTCAGGAAAGTTTTCAGGTAATGCAAGTGTAAGGTCTTCAATAGATAAATCCTCATGAATAACTACAGCAATATTTTCTTTAGGTACTAAACCTACGTAGTCAGCTCCCCTGCCGTATTTAACACCGACTTCACCCATTATATAGTTGTTGTCGGCAACAATTTTCATTTTAATATTAGAAAACGCCCAACGAAGCATATAACGGCACATAAGGTAAGCGGAGTTATATTCTTTAACACCGTCAGAATAATCAAGCACACCTCTCATTGCTATAGAAATATACGTATAGCCGTCTTTTGTTGCACTTGAAACAAGACAAGCACCTGCTTTATCGGTTGTACCCGTTTTAAGACCTATAGCACTCTCGTAATAATAATCAGAATAGCTGTTTAAAAGAGGGTTGGTGTTATAAAGATATCTGATGTCACTCTTGTTTGTTTCGGGCATCGTTTTGCCGTATTTTGACGATATTCTGACTATAGTATCATTCTTTAAAGCTTCTTTTGCTATTAAATACATATCATTCGCAGTAGTTCTGTTTTGAGTTTCACTATCAAAACCCGCTACAGATTCATCATCAAGACCGTGGGCATTTGCGAAATAAGTATTCTTACATCCCAACTTCTTTACAAGCTCGTTCATTTTAACCACGAAAGCGTCGGCATCACCGCCGCCGAACTCTTCAGCAAGAACTTGTGCCGCATCATTTGCACTTGGAAGAAAAAGGCAAAAAAGCAACATTTCTAACGGTACAACCTCATCAACCATAAGACCCGCAATAGAGCTACCCGTGCCGTCAAGGCTATGAACAGCATCGTAAGAGCAGGTTATTTCTTTCTGAAGGTTAGTACATTCAGAAAGCACAACCATTGCAGTTACTACCTTTGTAAGAGATGCAGGTGCCGTGATTTTATCAGCATTTTTGCTATATATAACGGTGTCGGTATCTGCATTTACAAGTAAAGCAATTTCAGTTTCATATTCGGGGGCTTCAATATCATAATAACCGTTTTGGGTTTTCACTCCCGCTTCACTTTCTTCAGCATAAGCTATAGGAGAAACAGCTGTAAGTAAAAGAATCAAACAATTTATTAAAATCAGTAATTTTTTCATAGACAATCACCGCAAAATGTTATAGAATATAGTATATTATAACTATATCATTTTTTATATAAAAAAGAAATAGTAAAATTTAAATTTAATAAAAAAGAAACACTTATTTTTAAAGAGGTGCTAAAAATATGGTTTACGTTACCGGTGATACTCACGGCGACCCCGAAAGACTTTCAAAAAGTGCTTTAAAATGCCTTAACGAAGGTGATACTTTAATAGTCTGCGGTGATTTTGGTTTTATTTGGGACAGGTCTAAAGCAGAGCAAAAGATACTTAAAGCATTTTCAAAAAGAAAATACAACATTTGCTTTATCGACGGTACTCACGAAAACTTTGATTTACTTAACGGCTACCCTCTCACGTCTTGGAACGGTGGCAAAGTTCATCAAATTTCTGATAACATTTTCCATTTGATGAGAGGACAGGTTTTCACAATCGACGGTTTGAAAATTTTCACAATGGGCGGCGGAGAAAGCCCCGACCTTGACTCAAGAATTGAGGACAACCCTTGGTTGAAATATGAAATTCCCTCAAAAGAAGAGCTTCTTGAGGGTGCAACAAACCTTGAAAATAACGATTGCAAAATCGACGTTATAATTACACACGAGCCATCAACAACAATCAAAGGCTTTTTAAAGCTTGGCGATAACGAGGCAGTAAGAGTTACAACGCTTAACGCTTACTTTGATGAGCTTTCAAAATGCAGTGATTTTGACCGTTGGTTTTTCGGTAGCCTTCATCTTGATAAATACATTTCAAACACTTATATAGGCGTTCACAAAGCTATTATAAACGCCCACACTGGCGAAAGAGTGAAGTTTTAAGGGGTGGGTAAAAATGAAAAAACAAATAAACAAGAAAAGAATTAAGAAAATTGCAATTTCCGTTATATCGGTAATTCTCGTTTTAACAATTATTGCGGGAGTAGTTGCTTTTATTGCAAACTACCCTGACGAAAGAGTTGCAGAGTTTTTAAGCGAAGCAAAACCCGTTGAAAAAACTGCTTTTGACGAGGGTGAATTTACATTGGGCGAATATGATTTAATAGTAGCATTAAACGGTGACGATAATGCTGACGGTACACTTGAGGCACCTTTAAAAAGCTTAAAGGGTGCTAAAGACAAATTAAAAACATTAAGCGTACCCGGAAATGAAAAAATAACTGTATGGTTCAGAGAAGGTACGTATGAAATTTTTGAAACCGTAAGCTTTGACGGTACTGATAAGAGTAACGTACTTTACCGCTCATATCCTAACGAAAAGGTTGAATTTTCAGGTTCTAAAGAGGTAAAGGGGAATTGGGAAAAGACAAGAATCAATAACGTTGATGCTTTTGTTACAGATATGCCCGTAGAAAGTGATGACGATTATTTCCGTTCTATGTTTAAAGACGGCAAGCGTCTTTCTAGACCAAATTATCCTAAAACAGACGTTTTCAAGGTAGCTAAAGAACCTGATGATAACGAAAAAATCATTTCAGACTGGGATGCAAATTTCTTCGTATACTCCCCTGTTTTATATGCTCATCCCGAAGATTTACTTGACTTTAAAAACCAGACTGATATTGACGTAAAGCTTATGCATTTCTGGTGTGAGGATTTATTGCCCGTACATTCAATTGACGTTAAGACGGGTAAAATCACCACAACAAAACCAACGGCTATGAAAACACGAGTTGACGACAACTACATTTTAGAAAACGTTAGAGAAGCCCTTTCACTCCCGGGTGAATGGTACCTTGACCGTAGCGAAGAGAAGCTTTACTACATACCTGAAAAAAATGATACTTTAGAAAATACCGTGCTTTATGCGGGAGTAAACGAGAAGTTAATTTCAGTTGACGGTGCAAGTAATATTTCGTTCCAAGGAATTGACTTTATTAACACCGACTGGGAACATATTGACGGTACTCATACAGGCTACCCGTTTGGCGAAGCTCACGAGCTTTCAAAAGTAATAAAATACGGTGTTGAGCATCCTCAAGCGGCATTCGAGGTTCCTGCTACAATACTCGTTAACTCTTCAAAAGAAATCAATTTTACTGATTGTAAGTTCGAGAATATTTCATACTCTGCAGTTAAATTCGATAATGCTTCAAAGGACTGTAAAATCACAAGCTGTTTATTCAACCAAATTGGCGGTAATGCTATTTTCATTAACGGTCAATTCGTTGTTCCTGCATCAACACAAAACATTGACGTTACCGATTGTCACATAAGCAATTACGGCAGAATTTTCAATAACGCTATCGGTATACTTCTTACTCACGCTATTGATTGCGACCTTACCCACAATGAAATTCACGACGGTTGGTATACAGGTATTTCTGTTGGTTGGAATTGGGGTTATACAGATAATCCTACGAACAACATAAATATCAGCAACAACCTTATTTATAATATCGGTAACGCTTGGCTTTCCGATATGGGCGGCATTTATACCCTCGGTATTCAGCCCGACACAGTTATTTCAGGTAATATAATCCACAACGTTGGCTGTGACGAAGGTCAATACGGCTATGGCGGTTGGGGTATTTACCTTGATGAAGGCTCTTCTGAAATTCTTGTTGAAAACAACCTTGTATATGATTGCTCTTCGCAAACATTCCATCAGCATTACGGCAAAGATAATATGATTAAAAATAATATTTTTGCATTCGGTGGCGAGGGTCAGTTTAAAATCACAAGAAAAGAAGAACATAACTCTTTATATCTTTACAACAATATTCTTGTTGGTGATGATTCACCTATGTACTTTGAAACATTGAGTATGGATTGGTTTGTTGATGATAAGAATCTTTATTGGGATTATAACACATTCGGTAAAACGGTATTTTCAGGTTCATCTACAAGCATTTTTGATAGTGAAAACATTCTCGGTATGAGAGGCAGAGGCTATTATAACAATGCTGTATTAGCAGACCCGTTGTTTAAGGATGCCGAAAACCGTGATTTCACACTTGCCGACAACTCCCCCGCTATTGAGGCAGGCTTTGTACCATTTGAATATAATGCAGGTACAATAACAAAGTTTTAGTAAAAAAACGTGTTGTTTTCAAAAAGAAAACAAGACGTTTTTTATTTTTTATTCCTTTATACCAAACACAAGCTTAAGAATACCTTTAAGAATCTTGGGACTACGGCAAACAACAACTTTCATAAATCACCACTCCTTAATACGTTTACTACATATTATGAAGCCGATTAAAAAACGTTACAACTGCCAATCCTTTAAATCCTTAACATCGTTATACATTGAAACGTAGTTTGCATGACGGCTTTTATCAATCTCACCGTTATTAAGTGCCTCTAAAATAAGGCAACCTTTTTCTACGGTATGAGAGCAGCTTGTAAATTTGCATTTACCTAAATACTCACTGAATTCAGGGAAGCAGAAAGGAAGATTTTCTTTAACTATTACTTCGCTTGTCTGCTCAATGTCAAGAGAAGAAAAGCCCGGTGTATCAGCAACGTAGCCATTACCGATTTTATATAGAGTAACCTCTCTTGTTGTATGACGGCCTCTGCCTAATTTATCGCTCACTTCACCGGTAGCAAGAGAAAACCTTTCATCAATTGAATTTAAAAGAGAAGATTTACCTACGCCCGTATTACCCGTAAAAACGGTAATACCGTCACCTATCATCTTTTTAACCTCATCAATACCCTCACCCGTTTTACAACAAACAGATGCAACGGGTATGCCCGCCTTTTTGTAGATTGCTTCGTAATCCGAGGTATCACCTAAATCACTTTTCGAAAAGACGACGCAAGGTTTTACGCCTTTATCAACCGCAATAGCTGTAAGCTTATCTATAACAAGTAAGCTTGGCACCGGCTCTTTTACAGAAGAGATAATAATTAAAGTATCTATATTGGCCACGGGTGGACGTAAAAGAAAGTTTTTTCTCTCTTTAATTTCATCAATAGTATTTTCTTTATTTTCTCTTACGGTAATAGTAACTTTATCACCTGCAAGAGGGGTTATTTTCTTTTTTCTGAATGCACCTCTTGCTTTGCACTCATATATTTCACCGAAGGCTTCTACATAATAGAAGCCTCCGATACCTTTTATAATTATTCCGTCTAAAACTTTTTCCATATTTATTGAACTATAATTGTTGGTGTTGTTGATGGCTCTGTTGTAGCTGATGAAGCATCTTTCGCTACAGTAAGAACAATTGAAGTAGTTTTATCAAGATGTGGTGCGGAATTATATACAGGCGACTGTTTAATTACCGTACCCGCTTTTTCAAAGCTCACTTCATATTTTAAGGTTATATTTTTATAACCGTTAGCATTAAGAGCAGCTATTGCTTCAAGCTCTTCCATACCAATAACGTCAACGTAGAACGCAACGTCATTTGTTTTTTCTTTCTTAAAGTTCACGGGCTCTCTTGTAAAATCAACAGTTGCTTCATAATAAAGAGCCTCATTTAAATAAACTTCAATTTTAGATTCAGGCTGATTTCCGCTTGCAGTTACTAAATACGTTGTAACGTTATTAGTATCAATCACTTCACTTTTAATTGTTTCGCCATCAAGCATAACCTTAACAGTTAATTTACCTGCACGGGGTAAATTAAGAAGCTTTTCTGCATTAAGACAACCTGAACTTACGGTAATTACAACACTATCACCCTCTTTAACAGGTGAGCCGTCAGCCGGCGACTGATTTATAACATAATCTTTTTCAATGCTACTATCATCACTTTCAATCTTTGTAAGTACTAAACCGTTCTTTTTAAGAATCTCTTTAGCTTCGTCTAAAGATTTGCCTTCAAGCTTTGGCATTTTGAAAAGCTTGTTTGAATTTATGTCGGCTGCATAGTAAACCGTAACAGTTGACCCCGCTAAAACGCTTGAATTAGCAGCAGGTTCAGTACGTACAACCTGACCTATTTCTAATTCGTCAGATTCTATAGGAACTACAGTAACCTTAAAACCTAAACGTTCAAGAGAGTCACAAGCCTCTTTATAATTATTTTCGGTAAAATCAGGAATAACCTGCCCTTCACCAGCCTTAACTATATAAAGACGAATAGTTGAGCCTTTAGGAATTGTATCTCCTGCTTTAGGGTCTTGGTCATAAACGCAACCCTCTTCACCATCCGAAAAAGAAGCATAATATATTTCAAAATTGTATTTTTTTTCGTAGTCTTCATTACCAAGAATACTCTCTTCGTAATTTAAGCCTATAAAATTATCAACTTCAATTTTCTTGCCAACACCTAAAGTTATGCTTCCATTTTTAAGCATAGACACTATAAGAACAATGATAAATATAACTAACGCTACTGCAATACCGGCAACGATAGCAACAGTTTTACCGTTTTTGTTATTGTTCTGCTCTGCAGACGCTTCTCGGCGAGGCTTAACGGGACGACGCGCTGTTTTATTTTGAACATCAGTAACTGCAGATACAGAAACACGTTCTCTTACGCCCGTATCACTAAAATCATCGTAATCAACAGAAAGATGCTTTTTATCTTGAATCCTATTAATTGGACGAGTAGGTTCTTTATCAACAAAATACGTTCTGTAATCAAACTTAATATTCGGATTACGTTTTAATTCTTCAAGGTCAAGAAGCATCTCAGCTGCAGTTTGATACCTTTCTCTCGGCATTTTCTGCATAGCCTTCATAGTAATCTGCTCAAAGCCCATGGGAATTTCAGGGTTAATCATACGAGGTAGAGTTGCCTCATCATTAACCTGCATCAATGCAACCGCAACGGCACTATCACCGTCAAAAGGCAATTTACCCGTTAACATCTCATAAAGCACGATACCAACTGAATAAATATCAGCCTTTTCATCGGTAAGCTCACCTTTTGCTTGCTCGGGACTGATATAATGAACAGAGCCAATTGCTTTTTCGGTAACGGTTCTTGTTTCACTATGGCTGAAACGAGCAATACCGAAGTCGGTAACTTTAATAGTACCGTTTTCAAGAAGCATAATATTCTGTGGCTTTACGTCACGGTGAACGATACCTTTGTCGTGAGCATGCTGAAGAGCACGAAGAATTTGAATAATAAAGAATAACGCTTCATTCCATTCAATACTACCGCATTTTTCTATGTACTCTTTAAGTGTGATACCTTCAACGTATTCCATAACGATATATTGAAGCCTGTCACCAAAGCTTACATCAAAAACTTTAACTATATTAGGATGAGATAAAACTGCAATTGCCTTAGATTCATTTTTAAATCTTCTGCGAAACTCCTCATTTGCAAGGTACTCGTCTTTAAGCACCTTTACGGCAACAATTCTATCATCAATGTTATCGTACGCTTTATAAACAATAGCCATACCGCCAACACCGATAACGTCTTGTATCTCATATCTGCCGTCAAGCCTTTTACCTACATAATTTTCCATACTTACTCTCCTTGATTATCGCTTGAAATCAAAACAACGGTTATATTATCATGACCGCCGTTAAGATTAGCCTTTTCCACAAGTTTTTCGGTTGAAGAATCACCGTATTCTTTAATTAGTTTCAAAATATCATCTTCTTTTACGTAGCCATTTAAGCCGTCAGTACATAAAAGAAGTTTATCTGTAGATGTGATATCTACCATATCAACTTCAACGTCAACAAAGCCTTCAATACCAATTGCTCTTGTGATGATGTTTTTGTCTGGATGGGTTTCTGCTTCTTCGGGTGTGATTTTGCCGTTATCCACTAACAATTGAACGTATGAATGATCTTTTGTAATCTGCTTTACAGTATCATTTATAATATACGCTCTACTATCGCCTACGTGGGCAATAACGGCAATATTATTAACAATAACAACCGCAACAACCGTCGTTCCCATTCCCTTTAATTCTCTGTCCTTTAGGGATTCGTCAAAAACGTAAGAGTTTGCGGCATTGATAGCTGAAACGAGCATATTTTTAACGTTATTAACGGTCATATTCTCTCTATAAGAGCGTTTAAGAGCATTAACCGTTTTATCGATACATAAAGAGCTTGCTACCTGACCGCCGGAAACACCGCCCATACCGTCGCAAACGACAGCCCAAACAGTGCCGTCAGCAAAGTAGCCTGTATCAAAGGCATCCTGATTTGTTTCTCTTTTTTTACCTATATCTGTTTTTGCATAAACATTCACGGTGTTTCACCTCACTTATTACCGTTATCTTCTTTTATTTTTTCTCTGCGAAGCTGACCGCAGGAAGCATTTATATCTGACCCTAAGGTTCTTCTTATTGTAACTGTGTGACCGTATTTTTCGAGAATCCTTTTGAAATTTTCGATATCACTGTCAGCACTTCGTTTATGGCTTTTCTCTGCAACCTCATTTGCAGGGATTAGATTTATATGACATAAAATACCTTTAAGCTTCAAGGCTAATTCTTTAGCACATTCAGGAGTATCGTTTACGCCCTTCATCATTGCATACTCAAAGGATATTCTTCTCGAGGTTTTATCGCCGTATATCTTACAAGCCTTAAGCAGTTCATCAACACCCCATTTATTATTTACAGGCATTATTTTTGAACGGATTTCATCGTTTGGTGCATGTAAAGAAACTGAAAGCGTTAACTGAAGATTTTTATCAAGCAAATCGTATATACGAGGCACGATACCGCTTGTAGAAAGTGAAATATGCCTCATACCGATATTAAGTCCCTTTTCATCACTTACGAGGGAAAGAAACTTCATAACGTTATCGTAATTATCAAGAGGCTCTCCGATTCCCATCATAACGACGCCCGAGATACGCTCACCGAAGTCGCGCTGTGCTGATATTATCTGACCGAGTATCTCGCCCGCTGAAAGGTCTCTCACCTTACCGCCGAGAG
>JAZUQS010000033.1:0-100298 GCA_045605825.1 Acutalibacteraceae bacterium | reverse complement strand
ACGTACTGTGCTTACAACGGTGACGTTGTCATCAACGGCGGCATAACACTTAAATCTGCCGATTTTAAAAACGTAAAAGCTTATCCCGAAATTGCAAAAAGACTTTCTGCCGATGCTCAGAAAAACATTGTGGTTATTGACTTGACAAAAGCACCGTATTCACTCACAAGCGATGATTGGGGTAAGATTTATGCAATCGGCTCTTACCATACGGCAGATAACTATGACGGCGACTATACAGGCTCTCTTTATTGCGAACTTTTCGTTGATGATATAAGACAAACTGTTGCAAGATATCCCGATAATGAATATCTTTATACCGAAGAGGTTGTGAAAACAGGCTTGGGCAAGGAATCCGACGGTTCGCTTACAGAGGTTAAAGATTGGTACGAAATCCGTAATCCCGAACCGGATGTATACAAGGTTAATCCTGAACTTGCAAAGAGAATTTCAGGCTGGAAAAACCTTGATGATGTTTGGATGTTCGGCTATTGGAAATATGATTGGGCAGATGCTTCAACTCCCATAGGAAGTTTTGATAAAGATACTTGTGAGCTTACTCCTAAGTTTGTTAGTCTTTACGGAACTAAAACCGATGCACCGTACTATTTTTTCAACGTTCTTGAAGAGCTTTCTGCACCTGGAGAATGGTATCTCGACAGAGAAAAGGGACTCCTTTGTATGTGGGAGCCTGAAAACAAGGATAATGCAGAAATTATTCTTTCACTCTCACTCAAACCCGTAATAAATTCCGAGGCTGATTACATCACCTTTGACGGATTAACCGTAAAAGGAACACGTAGTGACGGCGTAGTTATAACGGGCAATAATAATACCGTTGAGAATTGTCTTATTAAAAACGTTGCAGGTAATGCTCTTGTTATGAACGGCAGCAACAACCTTGCATATAATAACGAAATTCCCCGTACCGAAAAGGGAGGAATTATTATTTCCGGTGGAGATACAGAAACTCTGACGCCGGGCAACAGTAAGGCTGACAACAATTACATCCACGATTGGTCGGAAATTTACCAGACCTATCAGCCTGCCGTAACTCTTGAAGGTGTGGGAAATGTTTGTTCTCACAACGAAATGGCAAACTCTCCTCATGAGGCGATTACTTACAAAGGTAACAATCATATTATTGAATACAATCTTATCCACGACGTTTGTCTTCTTTCAGATGATGCAGGTGCAATTTATTCGGGAAGAAGCTGGGTGTGGTACGGCAATATTGTAAGATACAACTGTATCTATAATGTAGGCTCGGAAAATCACGGTCCCGACGGAATTTACCTTGATGATGCAGTTTCAGGTCAGAAGATTTATGGCAATCTTCTTATCAATATTCCCAGTAACTCAATTCACGTCGGTGGTGGCAGAGATAACGTTATAACCAATAATATCATCGTTAACCCCGGTAATAATGCTTTGAGATTTGATGACAGAGCAAGGGAAGGTGCTATTGAAAACGGGTGGTTCACTCATGCTTATATTGGTAGTGGAGATATGTGGGAAGCACTGTATAATTCACCATGGCAGAGTGAAACCTGGCAAAATGCATTCCCTGAATATAGAAACTGCACAGACGATATTTCAAAATCAGATTCACCTGATTATATTCCCAACCCTGCAAGCACCTTTAAAAATAATATTATTGTTAATAAAAATATGGGCTATGGTGATGTTTACAGCTCCGTTTGGAGGTTCAGCGATATAAGCGAAAATGCAATATATAACGTAGGCAAATGTGATGAAATCTTTGTCGATGCCGATAATGGTAATTATAACATCAAGGATATTGATGAAATCAGAAAAGATGCTCCTGATTTTGAAGAAATACCTCTTGATATGATAGGAAGAGTAAACTAATAAAGTCTACTTTGTTAGTCTATTGTTCTTAAATAAAATATATTGTAAAAAAATCCAAGTCTTCGGACTTGGATTTTTTATCATCTATATTTACTTTAAAAATTTATTTATAATATCTATTTTTCCCGAGCAATCCTTAACGCCCAAATTATACATACTCTGAAGCTTTCCTTTATCCTTTTCTGTTCTTTTCACTTCAATATGCTCGCTTGGTCTTAACACGATTATCTTGCCGTCATTTTCAAGCTTTTCTATAAATTCGCATTGCTCGTTGTACATTTGATTTCTGTTGTTAAGAGTTTTTGCGAAATTGGGATATTTTTTGTAGAAAAGCTCCGCACCGTGAATACTTCCTGATTTTCTGTAGCTTTTCGGTCTTGTTAAAACAACGATAATCTTATCACAACCGTCTTCAATGGCTTTTTTTACAGGTATACTGTCAGCAATACCACCGTCAAGATAAGGTGTGTCATCAACAATTACAGGCTTTGAGAGAAAGGGGAGAGAGCCTGATGCTCTTAAATACTCCATACACTTTTCTTCTTTTAAGTCATAAATGCTTTTATATTCGGGTTCTCCCGTAATCATATTTGTGACAACTGCAAAAAAATCCGTTTTACAGTCTTTGTAGGTTTCGGTATCCATCGGGTCAAGCTTAAAGGGGATATCCTCAAACCAGAATTCTTTGTGCATTAAATTCCCCGTTTTAAGCAAGGACTTCCACCCCATAGTTTCGGGGTTGCCACCGTATTTTAAGTTGTAACGAATAACTCGGCCTATATCTTTGGATTTGTAGTTTATACCGAATAATGCACCTGCAGACACGCCGTAGCAAGCGTTAGTTTCAATGTTTTCTTTCATTAAAACGTCAAGCACGCCTGCGGTGTACATTCCTCTCATTGCACCGCCTTCAAGAATTAAAGCTGTTTTCATTTTATACCTCTTTATAAATTATCTTGCGGATATATAATCCCAATATCTTTTCTGATTTTGTCCATTTGCTTTGTGATAAAGAGCGTTTGCTCTTTTGTATTTATAGGACTTTCTTTTAATCCCTTGTATAAACAGTCGCAAACGTGTTGAATTTGCTCCTCAAAGCCATTACCCATGTATCTTGTTTCAATTTTTTCATTTGTGCCGTCAAGCAAATGAATCTCAAGCTCTTGAGGTGCATAAAATCTGTTTAAATGAACGAAGCCTTTCGTACCGTAAATATAACCCTCGTTAGGCTTTCTTAACAGCGTAGCACAAGATAGGTCGGCAATTGCACCGTTTTCGTATTTAATTAAAGTGCAGGTATGAGAATCGGTGCCGTTATATTTATCGGCAAATGATTTTACATCAACAATATTTTTGCCTAAATACCAGCTCGCAAAGTTTAACCCGTAAACACCAACGTCAAGAAGAGCACCGCCACCGTTTTCAACCTTAAGAGCATGGTGGTCCATTTCGTCTTCGTCAAAGGTGTAGCAAAATTTGCCTTCAACACCCCGTATTTCGCCTAAAACGCCGTTTTCTATAAGTTCAAGCATCTTAACAGTACCGGGGACTAATCTTGCCCACATCGCCTCCATAAGAAAAACGTTGTTCTTTTGAGCACAGTCAAACATTGTTTCGACTTCTTTAGAATTAACTGCTAATGGCTTTTCGCAAATTACACTTTTGCCGTTTTCCATCATAAGCATTGAACAGTCTTTATGACTTGAATGGGGGACCGCAATGTAAGCAACGTCTATTTTATCAGATTTTGCCATGCTTTCGTAGGAATTAAATCTATGTTGTATATTAAATTCATTACCGAATTTTTCGGCATTTTCGCTTGTTCTTGAAGCAATAGCGGTAAGCTCTGCATCACTTACGTTCTTAATCGCTTCTGCAAATCTATGAGCAATATTCCCCGTGCCAACAATACCAAATCTGATTTTTTTCATAAATTATCACCTTTTAACAGTATATCATACAAAAAAATGTTGTACAATACGAAATTATATTTTATAATGTATTTCGAAACTGGTAAAAAGGATTGTTGTTATGACCTTAAGAGATGCGATGTTTATAAGAAATTCTGTCAGACGTTATACTGAAGAACCTTTGAAAATTGAAGATGTTGAGCTTTTAAAAAGTGAGATTAATAGAATCAATTCTGAAAGCGGGTTAAGATTTGAGTTAATTACAAATGAACCTTCTGCTTTTACGGGTAAAATGGCAAGCTACGGTCATTTCAGCGGTTGTACTGATTATATCGTTGCAATAGGCCCAAAGGGTATGGATGAAGAAATAGGCTATTTCGGTGAAAAGCTTGTTTTATATGCTCAAAGTATCGGAGTGAATTCTTGTTGGGTTGCTTTAACGTTTAATAAGAGTAACGTTGTATATAGTTTAAATAAAGGCGAAAAATTCTATATCGTGATTTCTTTAGGCTACGGAATTCACCAAGGTAAACCTCATAATAATAAGCCGTTATCAAAGCTTTGCAAATATGATGAAAATTTGCCGGAATGGTTTTATGATGGGATGAAAGGTGCTCTTACAGCACCAACAGCGATGAATCAGCAAAAGTTTTATTTTGAACTTACCGATGATAATAGAGTAAAAGCAAAATCAATACTGGGTCCATACTCAAAAATGGATTTAGGTATTGTAAAACTACATTTTGAATTAGGTGTCGGTAACGATACTTTTATATGGGCGTAACTATGAAAACGGTTAGAATTATGTTTGTCTGCCACGGCAATATTTGCCGAAGTCCAATGGCGGAATTTGTTTTTAAAGAAATGATAAAAGGCAAAAGGTTTGATATGGAATTTGTTGTTTCTTCAAGTGCTACGAGCACAGAAGAAATATGGAACGGTGTCGGTAATCCCGTTTATCCGCCTGCTAAACGAGAGTTAGCAAAGCATGGTATTAACTGCGAGGGTAAACGAGCTGTGCAGTTAAAAGCATCCGATTATGAAGATTACGACTATTTTGTTGGTATGGATAGTATGAATATCCGTAATATGAACAGAATTCTTAACGATAAAGATGGCAAGATTTATAAATTAATGTCTTTTACCGAAAATTCAAAAGATGTTGCAGATCCTTGGTATAGTGGGGATTTTGAAGCAACTTATAACGATGTATATAGTGGATGTAAAGGTCTTTTAGATTATATTTTAAGAAAAGGGAAGTAAATGTTATGCAAATGGTAATTATAACCGCATTGGGTGTTGGCGGTGCTACCGTTTTCGGTGCAATTATAGGTTTTATTTTTAAAAATATATCTCACAAATTAAGTGATATCATTCTTTCGTTTGCTGCGGGTGTTATGCTTGCTGCATCAGTTTTAGGATTGATTTTACCCTCGATAGAATACGGTGGTAAATACGGGATTATAGTGACCGTTGTCGGTATTTTTACGGGTGCTGTTTGCCTTAATATTATAGATAAGCTTGTTCCTCATTTGCATAAGCTTTCGGGCGGTGAAGAGGAGCTTCATAAGCATAACAAAGATATTAATAAAGTAATTTTGTTTGTGTTAGCAATCGCTATTCATAATTTACCCGAGGGTATTGCTGCCGGTGTCGGTTTTGGTTCCGGTAACGTTTCAGATGCCATAATGATAGCCTTAGGTATTGCTTTACAGAATATTCCCGAAGGAATGGTTATCATTACACCTATGCTTACTGCAGGAATAAAACCGCACAAGACCTTTTTAATTGCATTAACAACGGGGCTTGTTGAGGTTGTTGGTACGCTTTTAGGATATTTTGCAGTAAACGTTGCTTCGGCAATTCTTCCCTTTGCTCTTGCTTTTGCAGGCGGTACGATGCTTTACGTTGTAAGTGATGAAATGATTCTTGAAACACACGCTCACGGCAGCGAAAGAGGTGCAACATATTCACTTCTTTTTGGCTTTTGTTTAATGCTTGTATTTGACGTTGTTTTAGGTTGATATGAAATATAAAGAAGTTGTAAAAGGTTTTTTCAAAGAAAGACCAAATCGTTTTATTGCTAAGGTTGAAATTGACGGTAATGAAGAAACCGTACACGTTAAAAATACGGGTAGATGCAAAGAATTATTGCTAAAAAATTCTGTGGTGTATCTTTCCGTTTCTGATAATCCTTTGAGAAAGACGAAATATGACCTTGTAGCAGTTGAAAAGAAAACTGAAAATGGCATTATATTAATCAATATGGATTCGCAAGCCCCTAACGATATGGTTGCCGAATGGCTCAAAAAAGGTACGTTATTTTCAAAAAAAGCTATTATTAAACGAGAGGTTACCTTTGGTAAATCAAGATTTGATTTTTACGTTGAAGATTCAAATAATAAAGCATTTATTGAAGTAAAAGGCGTTACACTTGAAAACAATGGTGTAGCTCTTTTTCCTGATGCACCAACCGAAAGAGGTGTAAAGCATATTAAAGAGCTTTGTTCTTGTGTTAAAAAGGGCTATTCTGCTTATATTATTTTCGTAATACAATTATCTGGTGTTAATTTGTTTAAGCCTAATGATTATACCCATAAAGCTTTTGGCGATGCTTTGCGACAAGCAGAAAAATCAGGCGTTAGTATTTTAGCATATGACAGTATTGTTACTAATGATTCTGTATGTATTAATAAACCAATAATGATTGAGTTATAAAAAAGAAGTCTTGAAGAGTTAAAACTTCAAGACTTCTGTTGTTTTATCTTATTTCCAACAATCTACGTTATGGGGTAAATCGATATCTGTTGCTTTAAACGTGATTTTTTCGCCATTCTTTAGTTTCTTTTCATAATCTTTTAAAGCTCTGAAAGCGTATTTACTGAGTATAAAAATCACAGGCATATTAATTAATGTCATACCGCCCATTGTGACATCTGCTATATTCCATAATAAGTCAGCACTAAGACCCGAACCTATAAAAATAACTATTGCTGCAACAATATGATAAAAATGTTGTACCTTTTTTGAAGGGACTTTTCCCAAAATAAAGTTTACGCATTGGTCAACGTAATATAAATTTCCGAGAAGTGTCGTAAATGCAAATAAAATCATTGCAACCGTAATAAAAATAGGACCGAAAGCACCGAGAGTATTGCTTAAAGCAGCTTGAACGTAAGGTGCACCTGAAAGCTCCTTTGTAGGCTCAACTCCCGAACTCATACACATAAAAGCAGTAGCACTGCAAATAAGAAGAGTATCAATAAAAACAGATAAAACCTGAACAAGACCTTGTTTTGCAGGATGGTCAATCTCGGCAGAAGCTGATGCGTTAGGAGCAGAGCCAACGCCGGCTTCGTTGCTGAAAAGTCCGCGTTTGATACCGTACATTATGCATGAGCCGGAAAAACCGCCGAGAATTGAATTAAAATCAAAGGCTTGAGTAAAAATCTGTTGGAAAACAGACGGTAACATTTTAATATTTATTAATACAATTATTGCAGAAACAGCAATATACGCTACGCCCATAACGGGTACAAGTAACGTAGTAACCTTTATAACTCTTGAGCCACCGCCAAGTAAACAATATCCGACAATTATAGCAATGATGAGACCGATTATCCAAGGTGTTGTTTCAGTATTGTAAAAGGAATATTCAGAAAAAGTTGATTGCAAATTGTATGAAGCAAGCATATTAAAGCCAAAACCGTATGTTAAAATTAAAAATATTGCAAAAATAATTGCTAAAGGCTTGTTTTTTAATGCAGTTTGAATGTAATAAGCAGGACCGCCATAACAACCGTCAGGGCCTTTTTTCTTATAAATCTGTGCTAAAGTGCTTTCAACAAAAGCGGATGCACTACCTATAATTGCGATTACCCACATCCAAAAAACTGAACCGAAACCACCAAGACAAAGTGCGGTAGAAACACCTATAATATTACCTGTGCCAACTCTTGACGCTGTCGATACCATTAAAGCCTGAAAGGAAGAAACACCTTTTCTGTCAGAAGGTTTTTCAGTAACTGCTTTAATTTGCTCTTTAAAAAGCCTGAATTGAACAAATTTAGTTTTTATAGTGAAAAACAATCCACCTAATACAAGCAAAACAATTAATATGTAGCTATAAAGTGCATCATTTAAATTAGAAATGAAATTTTCAAGCATAAAACAACCTCTTTTCTTAACGTGAAAATTATAGTAAAAACAACTTTAAAAGTCAATTAAAAGTATGTTGACTGCATGTTTTTACTATGTTAAAATTTATCTATTAGCTTTTAAGGTGTGATTTCAATGATTAAAAAACTTCATTTGGTTTGTAACGCTCATCTTGATCCTGTGTGGCAATGGGAGTGGGAAGAGGGAGCAGCAGAAACTCTATCAACCTTTAGAATCGCTGCAAGCTTTTGTGAGGAGTTTGATAGCTTCGTTTTCTGTCACAATGAAGCATTGTTATATAAATGGATTGAAGAATATGACCCTATTCTTTTCGATAAAATTTGTGATTTAGTTAAACGTGGAAAGTGGCATATTATGGGCGGTTGGCATCTTCAGCCTGATTGCAATATGCCTTCGGGTGAATTTTTTGTTCGCCAAATTTTTTCGGGCAGAAAATATTTTAAAGAAAAATTCGGTGTCGTGCCGAAGGTTGCATTTAATGCCGACCCGTTTGGACACACAAGAGGCCTCGTTCAAATTATGAAAAAGACGGGCTATGAGGGTTACCTTTTTATGAGACCGTCTGACAGATTTATGTCCTTACCTCACCATAATTTTAAATGGGTAGGCTATGACGGCTCTGAAATAATGGCTTCAAAGATTTGCTATGGCTATAACTCGGGTAAGGGTAAAGCAGGGGATAAGATTTCAAGAATTCTTAAAGAGGTTGATGACGAAGAATTTTATCTTTGCCTTTGGGGTATCGGTAACCACGGTGGCGGACCCTCAAAAAAAGATTTAGTTGATATTACTGAAATTATTAAAACAGAAAAAGAAAAGGGGACAGAAATCATTCATTCAACCCCCGAAAGCTATTTTAATGAATTAAAGAATACAGACTTACCGAAAGTAGAAAAAAGTCTTAATCTTTGGGCACCCGGCTGCTATACAAGTCAGGTTCGAATTAAACAAAGATACCGTCAGGCAGAAAATGAGTATTTCTTTGCTGAAAGTATTTGTTCTCACGCTTCTTTGTTAGGTCTTATGGATTACCCGGATAAAGAACTTGCCGAAGCAATTTACGATATTATTACAGTTCAATTTCACGATATTCTTCCGGGTTCTTCAATTCAACCTGCCGAAGAAATGGCATTGAGAATGTTAGACCATGCCCTTGAGATTTTATCAAGAGTTAAAACAAAAGCTTTTTTCGCTCTGGCAGGCGGTCAGAGAAAGCCTGATGAAGATAAAATACCGATATTCGTTTATAACCCGTATCCGTATGAAATTAAAGGCGATTTTATTGCCGAGTTTATGTTGTGGGACCAGGTTCGTGATTTAATTTATATGTCACCAAATGTTTTTGATGAGAATGGTAGACTTTTAAAATCACAATGTGAAAAAGAATATAGTTCTTTGCCAATGGAATGGCGTAAACGAGTTGTGTTTAATGCAACTCTTGAGCCTATGAAGCTTAACCGTTTTGATTGTGGATTTACAGTGCTCGATAAGAAGCCTAAATATGAATTGGAAACTGACGGCGATTGTATTGTTTATAACAATAACGGCTTAAAGGTAAAGATTAATATAATAACCGGCCTTGTTGATTTGATAGAGAAAAACGGTTTTGAATACGTTAACACACCCGCTTTTTCTCTTGATGTTTACAAAGACAATCACGATCCTTGGTATATGGAGGATATCGGTTGGCGTGATGTAATTTCGACATTCACTCTTTTGTCTCCTCAAGAGGTTAAGGATTATTACTGTGTTAAAGATATAATTGAACCTGTTAGAGTTATTGAATCGGGGGACGTCAGATGTGTAATTGAGGCTGCCTTCGGTTATAAATCTTCAAGGGCTGTTGTAAAATATATAATTTCTCATAACGGTGATTTTAACGTTGATATAAGAATTAATTGGAATGAAAAGCAAGAGCTTGTAAAACTTAACATTCCTGCTTCATTTAACGTTTGCGATTGTATAGGTGAACACGCATACGGCAGAGAAAACCTTAAAACAGATCTTACCGAAAGTGTATCCCAGAAATATATTTCACTTTGTTCTGATAATAAGGGTATTACAGTTGCGAATAACGGGATTTACGGCTCATCTTTTGACGGAAACACAAACACCTTAAAGCTTACTCTTCTTCGTTCACCATCATACTGTGCTCATCCGGTTGATGATAGAATCGTTCTTCCGCAGGATAAATTTTCACCGTATATTGAGCAAGGCGAAAGAGATTATAGCTTTAAGCTTGATTTCGGTGATAGAGCTTCAATTCTCAATTCTGCTTCAAGATTTGCTCAGCATTTTAACGTTAAACCTATGGCACTTTCATTCTATCCAAGTGGTATAGGCAACAAGCCTCAAGCTCCTGTTTCAATTATTGGTAATGATATCATCAATATAACTGCATTTAAAAAAGCCGAAATAGGTGAGGGGTATATTATTCGTTTATTTAACCCCGTTGAAGCTGAACAAAAAGCAATATTAAAAGTTAAAGATGCAAAAATAAATATTAGGTTCGGTGCCTTCGAAATTAAAACCTTCCGATATTCCAAAGGGGATATCACTGAAAGTAACTTGTTAGAAAATTTAATCAATTAAAAAAGAAAACTCTGTTTGATATTAAAACAAACAGTGTTTTTTCTTATTCAATAACAAAGGTCGTAACAGAATAACCTTTTAGTTTTGACCTAAAGGTATTGTTTTCGATTTTTGTTTTCCCAAGATCTTTCCAATGCTCGCCGTCTTTCAATGAACCGCTTGTTCTGATTGTTTTATATTTAGAAAACTCAATGTTAAAACCCTCTAAAGAGAATTCTTTTTCAACGTCTTTTTCTGAACTGTTAAAAGTAACAATGGTAAGCTTTTTGCTTTCTTTATTAAATGAAGCGAGGGTATTTTTGTCACAGTGAATAATAGTATCTCCTGGTCTTATGTACCTTGAGAATTGACCGAAAGCATAATATTTTTGAGAAAGAATAATTTCTTCGTTATCATGGTCGGCAACAGCAACACCCCAGAAGCCCTCGCTCATATCAGGCATACCGAAATCCTTGTTACCGTTAAAGCCTTTTTTGCTGATATGAAAATCAATTACAAGCCAAATAACCCAAGCGGAAGGGGAAAGGTCGTTAATATCAGTAATGATTTTAGAAGCTAACCAAAGACCTGCACCCATTTCACCTGAGTTTTTCCCTAATGTGTTACTCCAATCGGTTTCGCTCATCCAAAGGTTAAAGCCTTTTTCTTTTGCTAATTGACCTAATTGTTTGCTTCTGCGAGTAATATAAGTGTGAGTGCTAATTCTGTCAATTACTTCTTTAACTTCATCTGTGTATTTGTTGTAGGATGTAATTTGATGGGATGTTGAGGTTTCGTCACTTGCAACAATTTCAACATTGTTCAACCCTTTTGCTTTAATAGCTTTAGCGGTTTCAAGAATTATTTTGTTTTGACTTTTACCGCTTGAAAAATGACATCCCTCTTGCTTGTCACTTAAATAATGCCAATAAGCCGATGCAGGCTCATTCATAGCTGAAATTGACGATACTTTAATATTCAACTTGTTGTTAATATATTCTGTGACGTGTGCTAAATATTCTGCAAAAGCTTCATATGAATCCTCGCGAAGATTATCTTTCTTTGGATTCTTTCCACCTGATGAGCAACCGCTTTTCGTCATAAAATAGGGTGGTGAGTTTGAGAAAACTTCAACGTATGCATCACAACCTGATGTGTTATAACACTCTTTCAAAACGTTTAATTGATTACTGTCGGCATCGTATTTGTAAGCGTATGTATCACTATCATTATCATAACTCAACCAGCCGGGAACTTTAGAATCCGTTCGTGTTATATGCTTATGTGTTGGGTCATCACCACCGCCGATGTTATACCTCATTACGTTTAAGTTAAGACCTTTGTCTGAATAAAAAAATTCTGCAGCCTTTTTTGTCAAAATAGTCGAATAACCGATTCGGTGTGCCCACCAACAAAGGCTTGAGCCCCAACCTTGAAAAACACCGTTGTTAGTTGTACTTCTGTTGTTTAGTGAAACAATAACTTTTTTCATTTTTTTCTCCAAGTAAATTATACCATATCTTTTTAAGCAAAACGGCGGCAAGTATTTCTTGCCGCCAATCTTACTTAGTGACAGTTATGTCCGCAACCGTGGTTGCCACAAGTATGACCTTCGCTGTGGTGCTCGTGATGATCGCACTTTACATTGGGGTTAAAGACCAGTCTGCCACCCAGATATGCTTCGACTGCTGCATCACAGGAACCTCTGACTCCGCCGTAAAGCTTGATGCCTGCCTTGGCAAGCGCTATTTGTGCACCACTGCCGATGCCGCCGCAAATAAGAGCGTCAACTCCGAGTGCCGAAAGAAGTCCTGCAAGTGCTCCGTGACCGCTGCCGTTGGTATCAACAACCTCGCTGTTTATAATTTTTCCGTCCTCTGCGGAATATATCTTAAACTGTTCGGTATGACCGAAGTGCTGAAAGATCTGTCCGTTTTCGTAAGTTACTGCAATTTTCATTGTGCCGTCTCCTTTGAATTTTTTATTGTTAAAGATTTTAGTGCCTTCTTAAATTGAACGGTGAAGAGGATAGCGGTAAAGGTTACGGCTATCATGTCAGCAACCGGCTCTGCCGTATAAACGCCCATCGTTTTATCCGCAATCAGTTGTGGCATAATGTAGATAAGCGGCAAGAGTAACACAAACTTGCGAACAATGGCAACAACAATGGAACACGGTGCGTTTCCGATGGAAACAAAGGTCATTTGACAAGCAATCTGAACACCAAAGATGCACATCACACCGCAATAAATGCGAAGTGCCTTTGCGGTGAATTCAATGAGTGCCGTATCAGGCGTGAATATTCCTGCAAACATTTGAGGAAACAACATAATTGCTCCCCAGATTGCAAAGGAATAAGTAAGACATGATATAAGCAACAGCCTATATGTTTTCTTTACACGCATAGTGTTTTTTGCACCGAAATTGTAGCTCAATATCGGCTGAGCTCCCTGTGCAATACCTTGCATCGGGAGCATCGCAAACTGCATCACACTTGTGAGGATGGTCATTGCGCCTACAGCAATATCACCGCCGTATTTAAGTAGTGAAGAATTGAAACAAACTGAAATGACACTTTCACTGCTCTGCATAATGAAGGTCGCCGTTCCCAGTGCGATACAAGGTAAAATAAGTTTTCCGTTAATGCGGAGATTACACAATTTAAGTTTAAGATAAGTCTTCTTTCCGCAAAGGAAAGTAAGCACCCAAACGCAAGAGATTGCTTGAGAAAGAACGGTAGCAAGTGCTGCACCTTTTACTCCCAGCTTAAAGACGAAAATGAAAATCGGATCAAGAATAATGTTGCTGATAGCACCGATCAACACCGTAATCATACTGATTCTGGTGTAGCCTTGTGCAGTGATAAAGGCACCCATACCAAGCGTTAGTTGAACGAAAATTGTGCCAATAGCGTAGATGTTCATATAATCGTTGGCGTAACTGATGGTGTTATCACTTGCACCAAACATTAAAAGTAAATCCTTATTCCAAATCAACAAAACGGCGGTCAGAACGGCAGAGATAATAATCTGCAGAGAAAAGCATCCGCCCATTATTTTTTCGGCAGAATCATTGTCGCCTTTACCCATAGAGATTGATGCTTTCGGTGCACCACCCGAAGCAATCAGTGCCGCAAATGCCGAGATAACCATAATAATCGGCATACATACGCCGACACCCGTAAGTGCAAGGCTTCCGTCTCCGGGCATATGACCGATATAAATGCGGTCAACGATGTTGTATAGCATATTGATAAGCTGGGCTACCACCGTTGGAACTGCCAATTTAAATAGCAGTTTACCAATCGGCGCAGTGCCGAGCATTTCTTTGTTATCGCTCATAATTTTGCTCCGTAAAATCAAAAATTGCTAATTGTATTATAAAATATTTCACTGCAAAATTCAAGCCGTCGGAATATAGTGATGACAAGTGAATTTTCTTTGAATTTTCACTTTGTGATTTATGCAGCCTGCGGCTGATGATATACACCTTCGGTGATGAGATACACTCATACAGTGTGATGATATGTCATCGCTTCGCAATGGATAAAAAAGCGAGATTCGAACTCGCAGGGGATTGCTCCCTAACTGATTTCGAGCAAAAGGAAGTATCACCGCACCGCTCCTCTCCGTCCCTGAAAACTGCAATATTTCCATCTGTTCTGCGAGATTTTGAAAAACATCTGAATTTTTACGAGAAATTTGCGAGATAGATGCGAGAAAACCTATTATGGCAAAACGAATTGATATATTATCAAAAAGATGCTATAATGATTTTATCATCTGTCTGGAGGGATTCAATGAGGCATATTGATGCGCGATTTATTCGTGATCTTCTTTGCGGAGATCTGGAATATTTTCTAACCGAAGTTAAAAACAATCGTAATATATTGAGCTTTGAAGTCAGAAACGGATATATCAATATCTATTACAAAGGTGGCAACCTGCTTAAGATAACTCAAAAAGCAAAAGGATATTCATTCCACTTCGATGCAAAGTATTGTAAACACGAAGGCGGTAATATAAACTTCGAACTTCTGAATAATCTACATAGCAACGATATAGATGGTTATAAAAAGCATTTTCATTTGATGATGCAGGAAATGGATGCTTGGTTTGATGAGCATCCAAAGGAAGAACGAGATTATCAACACCGCTTGCTTATTAGCAATCCGGAAATTGTCGATATCGAGTACCAGATCGGTCGCCGTATGCGGCTTGATATGCTTCTCTTTACAGATAGCAAACTAATGATTGTAGAAAACAAATTCGGAACAGGTGCCATCGGTGGAAATGCGGGAATATCAAAGCATTATGCGGATATCTGCGAAGTGCTGAACGATCCAAAACTTCTCAAAGAATTGATAGAGTCCGCTTGTCACATTTCCGAAGCGAAAAAAGCACTTGGCTTAACTGATATAGCAATTCAAAAATCAGATATCAAAAGTGTTGAAATTTTATTTTTATTGGCAGATTACAATCTAAGAAGCCAAAGCCTTTCAAACGAAGTTGAAAAAATGAACTGTTCTGTTCCTGCAAGTATTTTAATAACAACAAGTGAACACACAAAAATAGAGTTGAGCAAAGCAAAAAATATATTTGAATTGGAGATGTGAAAATGAAAAAGTTTTTGGAAGAAAAACATGATTTATTAGCAGGTGTTTTTGCTATTTTAGCTTTAATATCAATTATTTGCGAAATAGCCTTTGGTGGATTCACTGCAGAGGGTATTATAAGCGGTGTTAAGGATATTTCCGGCATCCTTATTGACGTATTGGTTTTGGCAGTTGCCGCAAGTGTATTGATTCGTAAACCCGGCAATTTCAAAGAAAAGTTCTCCAAAGCCATGGAAACCCTCAAAACAAAATATGATCCTCTTTTGATCGAAGACAAGGCGGAAAAGGTTATCCGTTATAACATTGCAAGTAATCCCGATGCTATCTTTGTTGGTAAAGCTAAATCGCCTGAAAGAATCTTTGAACTTAACAAAGATAAACCTTCTGAAATTAGCTTTTATGTAAATAAGAGTTTCTTTGATAAAGCAGGTGGCACGAACTATGATGCCAAAGGCATCGCAGATGAGATTGCGCTTCGCTTGCAGAGAATGTTTAAGGATTATAACGTCGAGCCGTTTCCTAATGGGACAAATTACGGAATTCGAGTTGATTTTAAGCGTGCATTAACTAGCGGTGATGATATTGACGATTTAATTTCATTGATCGACTATGCTGTTTTATTATTTGTTGCAAGGAATAAATCATGAATATTCATATACACCGAGGTCAAAATCAAATCGGTGGCAATATCATTGAGATATCCACTGAAAAAACAAAAATACTGCTTGATATCGGACTCGAGCTTGATGATGAGAAGAACAAAACACTCCCAAATATCAAAGGCTTGTTTGATTATAAGGGTTATGATGCTGTTTTTATTTCTCATCATCACGGCGACCATCTTGGACTTGCCTACAAAATTCATAAAGATATCCCATTGTATATGGGTGAAAAAAGTGCGGAAATCATTCAAGTCTCGGATGCGTATAAGCGAGTACCAACCATTACACCGTATGGCTTTTTAGAGCATAAGAAAAAGATTGTTGTCGGTGATATTTCTGTTACCCCTTATCTCTGCGATCACTCTGCTTTTGACAGTTATATGCTACTTTGTGAAGCAGGTGGTGAGAGCGTTCTTTATACGGGAGATTTTAGAGGTAACGGCAGAAAACCTTATGATTGGTTGCTTTCAGAATTACCGAAAAAAGTTGATAAACTTATCTGTGAAGGAACGACTCTCTCAAGAGAGGGTTATGTCGCAGTCAGCGAACAAAAACTTGAAAGCCAAGCAGTAGAGATTTTTAGGGATAATAAAGGCCCCGTTTTTGTTCTGCAATCTTCTATGAATATTGACCGCATTGTTACGATATACCGTGCAGCCAAGAGAAGCGGACGTGCTTTTTTAGAAGAACTTTATATGGCGGATA
The DNA here is from genome assembly GCA_045605825.1 of Acutalibacteraceae bacterium. Taxonomy (GTDB): domain Bacteria; phylum Bacillota; class Clostridia; order Oscillospirales; family Acutalibacteraceae; genus DTU089. The sequence continues at coordinate 83,784 of JAZUQS010000033.1, read as the reverse complement.
TCACTTCGGCAGCAGGTGGCAGTATCCCGAATCCTTCATTTGATGATGTTTATGCGTTTATTACTTCCGCTTCACGCTATGAAGGACTGAAAAAATACGCTCATAGAATGGGCAAGGACAGAATTGCTAAAACACCTTTCGTTATGTGTGTCAGAACTTCAATGCTTCGGTATATGAAAGGCCTTTCAAAGAAAATGTCTTTTGTTGACGGAGTATTGGTATACTCCTTCTGGAGTGGATATAAAGAAACCGAGGATATGAAACACTTTCTTTCCGAATGTGAAAAAATGGGTCTGAAAATCGTTACTCTCCACACAAGCGGACACGCCGACTACGAATCAATTAAAAAACTAGTAAACACGGTGAATCCCGACAAAATCATACCGATTCATACGGAAGCACCTGAAAAAATGATATTTAATAACTAAAAAGTAAGGGACAAGATCTATTGATTTTGCCCCTTTTTATTTTCTCTGGACTTTTATGCTTTTTGTGATATCCTTTGTGTAAACTCGGGCAAAGAAAACACAAGGAGAATAAAAATGAACCAAGAAGAAATGATGCGAGTAATGCGCCGAGGTTACTGCAAAAAATATCCCGACTACATCTGCGTAGATGCAATCGGTGAGATTATAAAACCGAACTATGTAACCGACCATTTCAAAGTGGTACTGAAAGAAAAAGGATTAAAACCTGTGCGTTTTCACGACCTCAGACACAGTTGTGCATCGCTAATGCTCGCAAACGGTGTGCCGATGAAAATGATTCAGGACTGGCTTGGCCACAGCGATATGGGAACAACGGCAAATATTTACAGCCATATTGATAGCGAGAGCAAGAAAGCAAGTGCGATGGCGATAGGTTCAGCCTTGGGATAAAAGCATAACCCTCCAAAATTGGAGGGTTATGGAATGTTAACTATATCGCGTTATAATACCGCAGAAAGTATGAGCTAACGAAGAGAAAAGATAGATGCTTCCTCCCTCTTCTGTAGCAGTGCCGCCATCGATACCGACAAAAACTAACCAGCCGCTGCCATAAAGTCCGTAATGCTCATTGGTGGTAAGGAAGAAACTATCATCAGTTATATTCTCAATTAAGTATAATAAATCCGCATACATTGTGCGATCCACTAAAAGACATAATCGTGTATACATACTATCATCAATAATTTGATCCATTTTAGCTTCAAAGAGTTTAAGCAATATATCAAATTTAGATGATTCTTCAATACGATTTACCATATTGAGAATAAATACGGAATCCTTGTTTAAAGATTTCTTCCCAACTCTTTCAAGATATTTGTTTCGTTTTTCTTGCGGAATCTCGGTCAAACCTTTTAGATATTTTTCCATCTTATGCATAAATATCTTGTCTGGTATACTGGCACTCTTTTGTATAATGGAGATTACCTTAAAAGCTTTTGATAGTGATTCGCCAACGTCTTTGGATACTTCAAGAAATTCAACCATCGTTTCCGATGTGAAGAAACCAACGATGCTATCAGTTCCTTCTGCAATAAATGTGGAAACTGTTTCAGCAAGATCGTTTACAGATGGCAGTGCTAAAGATTTGATATCATCAGCCATAATACAATTCACTCCTTTGTATTGATTATATCATAAAAAGAAAACAACCGCAATCCGAAGATTACGGTTGTCCTTGTCTATGGGCTACAAAAAAGATATTTTCGGCAGTTTTGAGTATGACTTCGAACTCTTACAGAAAATGAAATCCTTGCTGACGCAAGGATGAAATCTGCTAACGCTGATGAAATCTTCGACTTTGCCTCAGATGAAATTAAATCCACCCATCCGCCGTCGAGGCGGATTTCACCCAACGAAGTTGGATTTCATCGTCGAAGACGATTTCACCCACCCGCAAGGGTGGATTTAGTTGAAAAACCGACAAGTCGAAACTTGTCGGTTTTTCTGGCGGAGACGGCGAGATTCGAACTCGCGGGGGATTGCTCCCTAACTGATTTCGAGTCAGCCCCGTTATGACCACTTCGATACGTCTCCATATAAAATTGTAAAGGCAAAGCCAATTTACCAAATCGCGAGAAAACTGCGAGATGCAGAATTCTGAAAATGCAAACCGAAGTCCTAAAAACCCCGATAAATAAAGGGTTTACGGAGATACAGTCGTGACGAACCCGACTATGTTTCGAGTCAGCCCCGTTATGACCACTTCGATACGTCTCCCAACCAGATTAGCTTTGTTATTTTATCAAAACAGAACAACTATGTCAAGGCGTTTTCGTTTTGTTTTGATATTTTAAAGTTTATTAAGATTCTCTTAAAATTGTTTCATTTATATTACAATATAATTACAGTGTGAACAGTTAAGTTGACATTGCTTGATAATATATGGTAAAATTAAAATGTTTAATTACGCAATTTTGAGGTGAGAGTATTGAAAAGCAATTCTGTTATTTTATTTACGAACAATAAAGATAAGAATGCTGAACTTATTAAAATGCTTTCTGTTCATTCTAATTTAAGTGTTTGCTCGTTTTCGTCGGAATCATGGGCAGATATTGATTTTTATTCTAACAAAAACGTTGCTTTTATCCTCGATGAAATACCTCGTGAAAAAGATGCTATATGGATTATATCAAAGCTTTCAGAGGATGGTTTGTTTTCGGAAATACCCGTTCTTTTTACAAGCTTTGATGCTATGTATGCATTCGAAACCTTAGGGTTCACTTCATTTGCGTTCGATATTCTTCCCGTTCCTTTTAATTATGAAACTGCTTTAAGACGATTAGATAATATTTCTGAAATTCGTCAGTTAAAATTACAGATTTTTAACCTAACCCAAATTCATACAAAACGTATTCTTAATCAGGCTAATAAGCTTAAAGAGCAGAACGTTAAAATGCAGGCGATGAACTATGACCTTGTTGAGCTTCTCGTTGCTGCAATTGAAAGTCGTGATATGGGTTCGGGTCAGCATATCAAGCGTATTCGCTATTTTACTAAAGCCTTGACTAATGCTGTTATGGAGATGTGCCCTGAATACGGTATAACTCAAGAACAAGCTGATTTTATTTATTATGCTTCCTCGGTTCATGATGTTGGTAAAATTGCTATACCCGATGCTATTATGCTCAAACCCGGTAGATTAACACCGGATGAATTTGCCGTTATGAAAACTCACACTACAAAAGGTGCTGAGCTTCTTGGTATGTTAGATGGTATTAGTGAATCAAACATGTATTTTAAATACTGTCAGGATATTTGTCTTTATCACCATGAAAGGTGGGATGGCAAAGGCTATCCTTGCGGTTTTAAAGGCGATGAAACGCCTATTTCTGCACAAATTGTTTCGATTGCTGACTGTTATGATGCTCTTACAAGTCACCGTTCATATAAAAAAGCGTTGTCACATGATGATGCAGTCGATTTGATTTTTAACGGCGCTTGCGGTTCCTTTTCACCCAAGCTACTCGAGTGCTTTTCATCAGTTTTGCCTGAGTTTGCAAAAATTGAAAATGAATTAAAGAGTAAAGAATCTGATTTAGAAGAGCTTGTTAAACAACAAGAATCATTTTTACAGACAAAAGATAATTCTTCTGCTACCGAAACAAAACATAGTAGAATTGATGATTGTGAAAAAAGCATTATCGACGCTTATGATATTGTTTTTGAGGCCGATATCGTTGATGATTACTTTGTAGTTAAAAGCGGTGTTTGGGATAGAATCTTTTCCTATACACCGAAGAATTTTTCCGAGTTTGTTTCTCAATGCTATAAAATGTGTCATCCGTCTGATGCGGCGAGATTCGCTTCAAAGGTTAACGTTGAAGCTTTTTCACAACTTGCACTTATGGGTAGAAATAAAACTCGTGTTGAATTTAGAGTTGTAAAAGATAACGTCGAGTATCTTGCCGTTGGTTTTATTGTTTTTGTTGTAGATGAGAATAAAAAGCTTATAAAGCTTGACGGTGCTTTTAATATTTATAATGATGATGAAGTTTTAAATGATATTAAAAGAGGGTTTGGAGTTACCGATGGCTTAACCGGTTTGCTTGTTCCTAAACAATTTGAAAAAGACGTTGATAGCTATATTGCTTCTAACCCTAATTCAAATAACATTATGATTCATATCGACATCGACGATATGAGTATTTGTAATAGCTTGTTTGGCTATGAATACGGCAACGCTTTAATCAAGGAATTCGCTTCAAAGCTTCGTAACATTGATAAAGATAAAATTATTTGTAAAGCCGCTTCTGATAAATTTATGGTATTTGTTAAAAATATCAAATCTCATGCGGAAATGGTTTTACTTATTGAAAATATACATTCAATGTTGAAAAAGCCTTATCACACTTCAAGCGAAAGCGGTTTCTTTACCGCTACGTTAGGTGTTGCAAGATACCCAAATGACGGTAAGAGCTTTAAAAACCTTTCTATTGCTTCTGAATATGCAAGTAAAGCCGCTAAAGTTAACGGCAAGGGTGAATATGCTTTCTACAATAACGGAATGAATCACCTTGCAACGTATTCAATGGAGTATAAGGATTCCGAAGCACAAAACAGCTATGAGCCTAAATTTGCACCTATTGTGAGTGCGTATACAGGTGAGCTGGTTTGCTATGACTATATTCCGTTTTCTATGTTTGATGATGACGTTGCCGTTACAACAGAGGTTTATTATGAGCTTAATAAATCTACTGCAACGAGAAAAAATCTCAGTATATTGTCTATTAAAACTCTTATACATATGCTTGTGAATTTGAAAAAGAGTGGTAAGCTTGTGCCACCTGTTGCAGTTTATACAATGCTTTTACCTGATGATTTACCAAGCGTAATTCAAGAGCTTGAAAGTATTTGTGAAGAAAATGATTGTTCGGGTTTAGATGTTTGTATCATTTTACCCCAAGATTTTCTTGAAGATATTTCAGTAAGAAAATTAAAGTCTTTTGCTGATTTTGTGAAAAAGATAGGTTTTTCTCTAGGCCTGTATCTTATTGGTACCCGATATATTCACAACAATTGTTATATTGAGGAAATTTTTGATAGATACGTTGTAACTTCTGAATATATTGATAATACAATTTCTAAAGGTGCAACTGATCAAAATCTTAAATATGCTGCCGAAACACTCAATAATCTTGACAACTACGTTTCAAACACTACTATACCTACCAAAGTATCAGATTTTCAAATAGATATGATGAAAAGTGCAGGTGCTAATGATTTTTCTTGTGCTGAAAAACCTGTATTTGGTGTTAACGCTCTACTTGTCGATTTTGCGTTACGTACCCGTAAAGCTAAAACGCCAAAGAAATCACCTCAGACCGGTGCATTTGAGTTAGATCCTAAGCAATTGTATATTGATATGAGTAAATCGAATTGTGCTTTTGTAACATATGATTTACAAAGAGATCGTGTTTACTTTTCTCAAAATGCTAATTCTGTTTTTGGATTTGATATTGCATCAACCATTAATCGTGGTGAAACTTATACAATAAACCGATTTATTCACCCTGATGACAAAGATATTGTTTATAACAATATTTCCAGAGCAAGTGTTTCGTTAACCGTTTCAGATTTTAAAGCCAGGTTTTTAGGCAGTCCTGATGGAAGTGTGTATAACGAATTCTTTGTAACTGTTGTGTCTATTACTGATGAAAACGGTACACCCATAAGATTACAGATGTCAATGTTTAGGTTGTCATAATGCTTTTTTAATTTCGTTGAGTATCTTTTTTTCGATTCTTGACACGTACGACCTTGAAATATTAAGACTATCGGCAATTTCCCTTTGGGTAAGCGGTTCCATTCCGTTAAGCCCGTATCTTTTAACAATAATTTCTTTTTCTCTTGGGCTTTTTATATTGTTAATAATCTTGCTTAGCTTAATTAGTTTGTTCTTTGTATCAATATCTTCAACGATTGTGTCGTCTATGTATATTATATCCATTAAGGTAAGCGGGTTGCCTTCGTTATCGGTGTCTATTGGTTCGCTGAAGGAAATCTCTTGAGAAAGCTTTTTATTGTTTCTGAAATACATTAGTATTTCATTTTCAATGCATCTGGCACAATATGTAGCAAGCTTCGTTCCTTTTTCTGATTTAAAGCTGTTTATACCCTTTATTAAGCCGATTGTGCCGATAGATATAAGGTCATCTTGTTCGTCCGTAGCGGTATAATACTTTTTTGAGATATGTGCGACTAATCTTAAATTATGCTCAATTAATTTTTTTCGTGCGGCTTCATCACCGTTTTCTGCTTTTTTTATAAGATCCTCTTCAGCTTTTTTTGAAAGGGGTTTTGGAAAAGATTCCGCATCAGTAACGTGTAGCAAAAGGCAGAGCATATTGCTTATTATGTAGAATATATTCATTTTAACACCTCGGTAAAATATATTCTTTAAACTCTGTTTTTTGCAAGTCCTACTGAAAATATCAATTTATAGTAACAAATGTGAGGTATTATGAAAAAGATTGAACAATACAGAACAACTATACGAATTGTTTCTGTTACAATTTTTAACCTGATTGCAACTGCTATATATTTTTTCGTTTGGGATACTGTTTATAATCCTGATTTCGACCATCCGTATTTAGGTCGTGGAAGATTTTTTATAGCTCTTACGTACTTTGGTATACTCTTTTTTATCACCGTAGTTTTGGGCTCATATAGAATTGATGAGCTAAGGCGAGGTGAGGTAGTTTTCTATCAGGTTATTGCTTTATGTTTTGTTAACACAATTGCATATATTCAAATATGTTTAGTTGAAACAGTCCTGTCTAACGTTATTGGCATTGTATTTATAATGCTTTTACAGTTGTTAGAGTTGTTGATTTGGCTTAAATTATCCTATACTGTTGTTACTAAACTTAACCCTGCAGAAAAGTTATTGATTATTTACGGTAGCCATCTTGCAACTGAAATTGTTCAAAATATGAGCCGTATGGAAGAGCGATACTTAATAGCTGAATCGGCAAGTGTTGATGAAGGCTATGATGTTTTAATTGATAAAATTGATAAATATGATAGCGTTATTATTTGCGATGTACCTGCTAGGTTGCGTAATGATATTTTAAAATATTGCTATCAACAAAATAAAACAATCTACACTGTACCAAAAATTTCCGACGTAATTATTCGTGGTGCTAAAGAAATTACGTATTTTGATACGCCTATTATAAAGTCTTCGTCAATGGGACTTACAGTTGAACAAAGAGTTGTTAAACGTATCTTTGACGTTGTTCTTTCTTTATTTGCTTTGGTTTTGTTGTCACCGTTATTTTTAATAGTATCATTAGCAATTAAAATTTACGATGGTGGCCCTGTTTTTTACAAACAAAAACGCTGTACACGTGATCTTGAGATGTTTGATATTCTAAAATTCAGAAGTATGGTTGTTGATGCTGAAAAGAACGGTCCTCAGCCTGCTGTTGATAACGACTCCCGTATTACACCCGTAGGTAAAGTTATCAGAGCTTTAAGAATAGATGAGTTACCTCAAATCATTAACATTCTTGTTGGTCAGATGTCCATAGTCGGCCCTCGCCCGGAAAGAATTGAACACGTTGAAAAATATTCAAAAGATATTCCTGAATTTGTATGTAGATATAAAGTTAAGGGCGGTCTTACAGGATATGCTCAAGTTTACGGAAAATATAATACTAATGCATATAACAAACTTAAGATGGATTTGATTTATATCCAGAATTATTCCTTAGCTTTAGACCTTAAGCTTATTCTTATGACAGTAAGAATTCTCTTCAAAAAAGAAAGCACGGAAGGCTTCTCAAAAAAAGAAAGAAAGTGAATTAGTTGAATTTGTTTTATATGATTCTTGCCGGTGGTGTTGGCTCGAGAATGAATTCTCCCGAGCTTCCCAAGCAGTTTCTTAAGGTTGGAAATGAACCTATTTTGATAAAAACAGTTAGAAATTTCACCGACTTTGGTAGTTTTAGAGCAGGGGTGATTTGTTGCCCTGTTGATTGGATTGAGTATACCAAAGCGTTACTCCTTGAATACGGTTTTTCTCAGGATGATATTTACGTCATTCCGGGTGGAAAAAACAGAAACTCTTCTGTTCAAAACGGATGTAGGTTTTTAAGTGGTAAATATAATGTTACAAATGATGATATCGTTTTGACACACGATGCGGTAAGGCCTTTTATCAATTCAACTATTATTAAGGATAATATTTCTGCCGCCAAAGAATACGGTGCTGCAAATACTGTAATGCCGGTTTATGATTCTATAATAAGGACTTCTACCGGCGACTTTTTAACTGATCATTTACCTCGAAAAGAGCTATATAGAGTACAAACACCGCAAACATTCCATTTAAAAGAGCTTGAGAATGTAATCAACTCGCTTTCTGATTCCGAGCTTGAAATGTATACTGACGTTGCTTCTGTATTTTGCGATAGGGGATTCAGAGTAAAGCTTGTAGAGGGAAGCGATAATAACATTAAATTAACTACTCCTTTTGATATGGCTGTTGCACAAACTATTATTTCAAATTTACCGTAATTATTATCAACCTATATAATCTTCAATAACCTTTTGTAATTCTTTCTCATCAGTAATATCTATTCCTTCTTCTATTTTCATTGAGTCGGTTTTAGGTAGACTGTCGGTATAGATATCAAAAATTTCTAACGGTAGTTCCTTACCGTATTTAAAAATTGCAATTCTTCCTTTGTAATCCTTTATAGTGTATTCATAATTTGAACTTTCGGTTATTTCCCTAGTTGTAGCTGATATAGGTTTAATTTTCAAAAAACTGTATATTATGGAAATTGTGCAAAGAATAATTATAACTGTAATTACTATAATGTGTTTTTTCATTTTAAATTTGCCTTTTATTTTTATTGTTGGTGAAATATAAATGTTTATTCAAAAAATATTGTAAAAAAGACTAAACATTTTTATAAATATATGCTAAAATACTATATCATTGATTTTCCAATGGTTGAAAAGGAGGTTTTCCTTTATGAATGATAAACGAAAGAATGTATCAAAACGTTCTGTAAGGAAAAACACAAAATCAACAAAACAAAATAAGAAACCGAGAAAATTAGGCAATTTTTCAGCTGCTATTATTTCAATAGTTGCAATTTGCTTGATTTGTGCTACCGTTGCTTGCACATACGTCTTTAAATTTGCTGATGAATACGTTAACGGTGAAAAGAAAATCGACCTTGACGAGTATAAAGCAAATCAAGCTCAGACCAGTATTATTTATGGCTACGATGAAAATAAAGAGCTTGTCGAATTATTAAGGCTTCACGGTGCTGAAAATCGTGTGTGGATTGACTATGAGGATATCCCACAGGATATGATTGATGCTTTTAGAGACCTTGAAGATAAACGTTTTGAAGAGCATCAGGGTGTTGACTGGACACGTACTGTTTTAGGCGTTGTTAAGTCGGGCTTCAAAGAGGGTGGCTCTACAATCACTCAGCAGCTTATTAAAAACCTTACAAAGCAAAACGGTAGAACTGTTTCCCGTAAGTTCTATGAGATTTTAAACGCCCTTAATCTTGAAAGATTTTACCATAAGAAAACAATTATGGAGTTCTATCTTAATACCGTTTATCTTGGTAATGGTTGTTATGGTATCAGAACTGCTGCCGAGAAATATTTCGGTAAAAACGTTGAGGATTTAAATGCAGCAGAATGTGCAGTAATTGCTTCAATTACAAAGGCACCTGCCGATTATGATCCTTTAACTCATCTTGATGATAATATTCCAAGACAACAGTATACTCTCGGATGTATGCTTGAACAGGGTAGCATAACAAAAAAAGAGTATGACGAGGCTATGGAGTTTGAGTTGATTTTAACTAATAGCGAAAACTATCAGGGTAGCCAAGTTACAAAAGATGAAGAGGATGAAAAAGAGTATACTGAAGAAGATATAAAGTATACAGATAAAACTGAATCTGATAAGTCGTCTTATTACGTAGAATATGTAATTGATACTGTTATAGAAGATTTGCAGGAAGAATATGATTTAACCTATAACGAAGCGTGGAAAAAGGTGTTTTTCGGCGGTTTGAGAATTTATACCGCTATTGATATTGAGGCACAGAAAGCACTCGAAGATGTTTATGTAAATAGGAAAACCTTCCCTGATGAAGAAAATACAAAAGACAACCCCGCCGTTCAATCTGCTATGACTATTATGGATTATAGTGGTCGTGTTATTGCTATGGTTGGCGGTGCAGGTCCAAAAGAAACTTTCCGTGGTCTTAACAGAGCAGCTGATTCACCTCGTCAGCCAGGTTCATCTATCAAACCTCTTTCTGTTTATACCCCCGCTATAGAGGATAACGTAGCAACTTGGTCAACTAAAGTTCAAAACTACGGTATCAGGCTTGGCTCTTCCCGTTGGCCTGTAAACTACGGTGGCTCTCACGGTAGTGCTGACAACTTTGTAACAGTTCAATCGGCTTTAGCTCAGTCACTTAATACGGTTCCTGCTCAGTTAATGAGAAAAATCGGTCTTGGTACAGCCTTTGATTTTATGGTTGATGACCTTAGATTCACGACTTTTGTTACAGATGAAGATGATCCCGATTATGACGGTAACTTCTCTTCAATGTGTGTTGGTGGTACAAGTGAGGGTGTTACAACTCTTGAAATGACTGCTGCATTCGCAATATACGGCAATAACGGTTATTATTTTGAGCCTTATTGCTATACTAAGGTTACTAATAACGATGGTAGTGAAACTCTTCTTAAATCAGGTAACAGTAAGGGCGAACAGGTTGTAAGCGAAAGCACGGCTGGTGTTATGCGTCATCTTCTTAGAACTGTTGTTACTTCAGGTACCGGTGGTGGCTACGGGGTCAAAAACTTTGAAACTTTTGCAAAAACAGGTACAACGTCTGATGATAAAGACCGTTGGTTTGTAGGTGGTACCCCTTACTACGTTGCAGCTGTTTGGTATGGTTATGATGAACCGAAGCCTATTAAAAATACGTCTGGTAACCCCGCAGGTAAAATCTTTAAGGAAGTAATGAATGCCCTTCATGCAGACCTTGAATCTATGTCATTCCCGTCTGCAAGTGGCGTTGTTGCCCGTAAATATTGTAAAATATCAGGTGATATAGCAACTGAAACTTGTGCAGAAACAGGAACAGGTTACTATAAAACCTCTAATATTCCTGCAAGGTGCAGTAACTGTGCAATGATCCACGCTATTGGTTCAGAAATACCTGATGAGGTTACGGCACCATCTGCTACAACAACTGAAGCGGTAAGTGAAACTGAATCAGTAACGGTTGTTGAAGGTAGTGATGTACCTGCCACAACACCGGGTGAAACTGCGATTGTAACTCAACCCGTTGATTCTCAGCCTGCTGAAACAACACCCCCCGTTGATGCAACTGTCCCTCCCGAAACGAGTGGAGTAGCGTCACAAAACGAAAAACCCGAGGAATAATAAATAATGGCTGGTAGTTATTCTATCAGCCATTTTTTGAGGTAAATATATGATTATAATGTCTGTTGATTACGGTGATAAAAGGACGGGTATTGCTATTTGTGATAAGCTTGAATTGTTAGCATCACCCGTTTGTGTTATTGCTGAGTGGAATCAAGATTCTTTAGCGAAAAAAATCATTGATATTGCTAATGAAAAAAAAGCTGAGCAAATTGTTGTTGGTCTGCCTAAAAATATGGATGGCTCAATGGGTTTTCGTTCTGAAGCCTGTCAGGCATTAGGTGCGTTGCTTCAGAGCCTTACTGAGATTCCGGTTGTATATTGGGATGAGCGTCTTACAACTGTTTCTGCTCATAGAATATTAAGTGAAAACAACGTGCGAGGCAAAAAACGTAAAAATGTTGTCGACGCTGTTGCGGCTGATATTATTTTGCAGGATTATATTGATTCAAGAAAGAATAAATAATATAATACGATAGTATTTAATTATTTTTTAGGAGAATTGTAGTGATAAAAGATAACGATAACCGTGGCGAAGGTGAAGCTTTGGCCACCTCGTCTTTATATACTCCTGATTATATTTTGGATAAAGCTCTTGATATAGGAGAAAGTATTCTAAAATGCGGAGGGGAGTCACATAGAATCGAAGATACCGTTGTTCGTATTTGCTCCGCCTACGGTGCAGAGCAAACGGACGTTTTCGCTTTGCCTTCTCTTATTATTGCGGGTATAAGAATGCCGGACGGCAAAACCTCTTCTCACGTGCGTCGAGTTTATAAAACAACAAATAATATGTATAAGCTTGATGAAATTAATGAGATTTCTCGTGAAATTTGTATGGGTAAAATTAATCTTGAGGATATTGATAAAAGATTAAAAGAGGTTCAAACCTCTGTGCCGTATTCTAAAATAATATCTGTTATTGGCGGTATGGTTGCAGCGGGTGGTTTTGCTGTGTTCTTTGGCGGTAATTTATATGATGCTATTGCAGCCGCTATTGCCGGATTTTTTGTATCTTTAATGAATATACCAAAGCTTAACCTTGTTAATAAAATGCTTTATACGATTGCACAAGCTTTCGTGGGTGCTATGTGCGGTCTTGTACTCGTTCATTTCGGTTTAGGTACTAATATCGATATGATAATGATAGGAACGATAATGCTTATGATACCCGGTCTTGCCTTCGGTAACGCCGTCAGAGACCTTTTATTTGGCGATACGGTTTCGGGTATTATGCAGTTAGTTCAAGCCGTTTTAACTGCCGTTATGATTGCTTTTGGATATATCGTTGCAATTCTTTTCTTTGGAGGTGTAATAAAATGACACCTGTTATAATCAAAATTATTGCCGGTACTATAGCTACACTTGCATTTGCAATTCTTTTTAAAGTTAAAGCGAAGCTCTTACCATATGCTACCTTCGGCGGTTTTGTTGCATGCGTCATTTATTTTATCTTAACTGACACCATAGGCGGTGCTTTTATACCAAACGTAGTCGCAGCCTTTATTGTTGCTTTACTTTCAGAGGTTTTTGCTAGAGCAAAGAAAGCTCCATCAACTGTATTTCTATTCCCGGGCTGTATAGCTCTTGTACCCGGTGGTACGCTTTATTATACAATGAATAGCTTGCTTTCTAAAAATTATAGCGAAGCTTTTCATTTCTTTTTAACTACTCTTACTGTAGGTATCGCAATTGGCGGTGGAATTATAGCAGCTTCTCTTGTTATCTATCTGACGACTAATGCATATAACAAATTTAGAAATTAATTCAGATTAACAAAAAACACCTTGCTCTCTCATATATAGAAAGCAAGGTGTTTTACTATGTAGAAATTATTTCTGAAGCTTTTTGATGATTGCTTTGCAATCTTCCAAATCCATAATCTTCGGAACGGGATAGAGGGGGTTACCTTCCATTAAAGCACGTTCAGCAATTAACTGAATGTCTTCATCTTTGATTTGGTCAAATTTGTCAGGAATACCCATCTTTGCATTCAAATCTCTTATAGCGGCAATAAAGTTTTTAGCTTTTTCTCTTTCGCCCTGAGCCTGACCTGAAACGCCGGCAACGTCTGCAAGAATAGCAAGACGAGAGTAAGCAGATTCACCGAAATAATCAAGAACGTAGGGGAGAATAACTGCGTTTGCAAGACCGTGAGGGATGTTGTACATACCACCAAGGTTGTGAGCAATAGCGTGAACGTAACCAACGTAAGCTCGAGTAAAAGCAAGACCTGCGTGGTAAGATGCAACAAGCATATTTTCACGTGCCTTAATGTTTTTGCCATCGTTATATGCATCTTCGATATTTTCAAATACAAGCTTGGTTGCAATTAAAGCATCATCTTCCGTCTGTTTTGTGTTGCTCTTACCGATAAACGCTTCAACAGCGTGTGTAAGAGCATCCATACCTGTTGTAGAAGTGATGTGAGGAGGAAGACCTACTGTAAGCTCAGGGTCAAGAACAGCGTATTTAGGACGAAGTACGGGGTCCATAATAGAGTTCTTTTCGTGTGTATCGGGGTTGGAAATAACGGCAGCGATTGTACATTCTGAGCCTGTACCTGCTGTTGTGGGAACTGCAAAGAAAGGAGGAAGCTTTTTCAAAATTTTAAGAACACCTCTCATATCGGGGGCACTCTGATTAGGCTTAACAACTCTTGCACCTGTAACCTTAGCACAGTCCATGGGAGAACCACCGCCGAAAGCGATAATACCCTGACAGTTATTTTCCTTATACATTTTAAGAGCATCTTCTACGTTGTAGATTGTGGGGTTAGGCTGAACGCTATCAAATACAGAATACTTAACGCCTGCTTTTTCAAGACCTTCAAATAAAGAATCTAAAAGGTGAAGACCCATAAGACCTTTGTCGGTAACAACAAGAACGTTGTTAATGCCTTGAGATTTAACAAGATCAGGTAATTCTTTAATTGCACCCGCCCCCTTTAAAAGCTTAGGGGGAGTCCAGTCAAGAAAATTAACTGAAAACTTCATTACCTTTTGATAAGTTCTGTAATAAATGTGTTTTGCATTCATATTAAATTCCTCCGTTACGGATTATTTTAAAATTGTATCTTTTATACTCTTCAAAAGCTCTTCAAAAGCGTTTGCTTGATTTATAATAGTTTCTTTCATTCTAGGTGAAGCGTTAAATAAGCGTTTTTTTGTTTTCGCTTTGTCCGAAGTAACGTCATCAACAAGAAAGTCATATTTTTCTTTTAGTTCATTGATTTTGTTTTCAATCTCTTCTCTTACAGTAAGGTTTTCGTCAACGTTATTATCAATTCCTAAAGCTGTTGTAACTAAATCCGAAAGCATATGAAGCTCATCTGTAATAGATTTAAGCTTTATAGAGAATTTTCTGATACCTAAAGCGTTAATAACTGTATCAAGTAAATCAAAAGCAAATACAGTTAAGAATATATAAGTCAATATGCTTCTTGATGTTTCGGAAACCTGACTAACAAGGTAAATATCAATAATCGGATGAAGTACAAAAACGAAAAGACAAGAACAAGTACCCCAATAAAGAGTATGGGTAAGACAAATTCTGCCTTGAATGTTAAACTTCTTGTCTGAATAGTCCCACCAACGAGCATTGAAAAGCTTTTCCATTATAAGACTTGTCATAAATTCAACTGCATCGCAAAGAATCATACCCGCAACAAAAATTACAGCTTCGTTGATATATAAATTCTTTGTAAGGCTTCTTAAGGGAACTAAGGCTATAAGAATAACTAAAGCGCCTGTGCCGTAAATAGGGCAAATCGGACCCCTCATAAAGCCACGGTTTACCCATTTTTTAGGTCGAAGCGAACAGTAGCAGGATTCAAAAAACCAACCTATAAAACTATAAAAGAAAAAGTAAAAAATATAATCTAATATACTCATTCTTCACCGCCAATCCCGGTCAGACGGTGAAACTTCTCTCTGTATTTCGGTGAAGCCGAATAAATCATTTCAATTGTTGCACAGTATTTGTCCATCGAGGTTACAACAATGCTTTCAAGGTATTTCGGCGGGATTACCGTAAGAGGCCACATATGCTTCTTTATAATGTCAACCTCTTTTTTATTGAGAGTTCCACAAAGGTAAAACGCATTTTTTAATGCAGTTTTAGGGTGTCTGTAGCCGTGTAGCTTATGGCTTAAATCATCCTCACGCCAGTCATAATAAAACAAATCGTGCATTGTCGCAGCCCTTGCTGTGCTAACGTAATCAAGCTTTAATCTACGTGAAATTAAAAAACTCAAATAAGCTACGCTTCGAATATGTTGCAAACGGTTTATTTTAAAATGCTGTTCAAATTGGCTTAATTTCTGAAGCTGGGGGGTGTTATAAATCTCCCCTGCATATTTTAAATAGCAGTCCCAATCAGGCGTATCCATTCTATATGAGGACAAATAAGCTTTATATAATTTGCTCATATAATCACCAAAAAAATTATATCAATAAAATTTAATATAATTCCGATTTTAAAAGAATTTTAACAATTATTTTACTAATTTATGGAAAACCTTTTTACCTTTTTTGATAATTATATAACCTTTTTCAAAGTCTGAAAGGGGAATGATGTAGTTGGGATCGGTAACCTTAACGTCATCAACGCTAACACCGCCCTGTTGAATAAGACGTCTTGCTTCGCCTCTTGAGGGGACAAGACCCGCCTTGCTCATAGCATCAATAACGTTGATACCGTCAGAAGTTAAATCGCCATCCTCAAGGTTTGTTGAGGGCATATTTTCGGAGTTGCCTGCACCTGCAAAGATTGACTTTGCAGCTTCCTGAGCTTTATTTGCCTCTTCTTCACCGTGAACGAGTGCTGTAAGCTCGTAAGCAAGAATCTCTTTGGCCTTGTTAAGCTGACTGCCTTCCCATTTATCCATTTCATCAATCTGTTCAAGGGGGAGGAAGGTAAGCATTCTGATACACTTAAGAACGTCACCGTCAGCAACGTTTCTCCAATATTGATAGAATTCGTAGGGAGAAGTTTTGTTAGCATCAAGCCATACTGCATTACCTGCAGTCTTACCCATCTTTTTACCTTGAGAGTCTGTAAGAAGTGTAATTGTCATAGCGTGAGCATCTTTACCTAATTTCTTTCTGATAAGCTCAGTACCGCCAAGCATATTGCTCCACTGGTCGTCACCACCGAACTGCATATTACAGCCGTAGTTTTTAAAGAGGTAGTAGAAGTCATAGCTCTGCATAATCATATAGTTGAATTCAAGGAAGCTAAGACCCTTTTCCATTCTTTGCTTGTAGCATTCTGCACGAAGCATATTGTTAACAGAGAAGCAAGCACCAACCTCACGAAGAAGCTCGACGTAGTTAAGGTTAAGAAGCCATTCAGCATTGTTAACCATCTGAGCCTTGCCTTCACCGAATTCAATGAAACGTTCCATCTGACGTTTAAAGCATTCAGCATTGTGCTCAATATCTTCTTTTGTAAGCATTTTTCTCATATCAGTTCTGCCTGAAGGGTCACCGATCATAGTTGTACCGCCACCGATAAGAGCGATAGGCTTATTACCAGCCATCTGAAGACGTTTCATAAGAGTAAGAGCCATAAAGTGACCTGCAGTAAGGCTGTCTGCAGTACAGTCGAAACCGATATAGAAATTAGCTTTACCGCTATTAATCATTTCACGGATTTCACTTTCGTTTGTTACCTGAGCAATAAGCCCACGGGCAACTAATTCTTCATAAATTCCCATTATAAAAAACTCCTAAATGTAATTTTTTTCATATTTATAAAATTATATTATAAATGAAAAGGAAAGTCAATAAAAACGGTTATTTATAATGTAATATTAAAAGAAAATATATACTCTTTCTGTTGACAATTCTCTAAAAAGTGATATTATATATTAGAACGAAACTTCAGGGCGGGGTGCAAGTCCCCACCGGCAGTATAGTCTGCGAGCCTTTATGGTTGATTGGGTGAAATTCCCAAACCGACGGTATAGTCCGGATGAAAGAAGATTTCTGTAATAAATTTTTATTTATATGAAACCTTTTATTATTCGCCCTGAGTCTTTCAGGGCGAATATTTTTTGAAAGGTGATTTTATGAAGAAATCAAATTACACAAGCAAACAGAAGCTTCAAAGACTCACAACTGCAGCGGTTTTAACTGCTCTTTCATTGGTGTTAATGGTAACAATCCGTTTTCCGTTGTTTACGCCTTTTTATGAAATGGAATTTGCAGATTTACCTCTTTTAATTTGCTCCGCAGTTTTGGGCCCTGTTTACGCTATTGTTTCCCTTTTAGTTGTTTGCATAATTCAAACGCTTACCGTTAGTGCTTCAAGCGGTATTATAGGCTTCTTTATGCACTTTTTATCTTCGGGGCTTCTAATAGTTACCCTCTACTTATTAAGAAAAGCAATTAAAGGTATTAAAGGTGTTGTAATTTCAGGTATCTGCGGTGCAATAGTTGTCGTTCTTGTTATGATTCCTATGAATATCTGGTTAACCTCAGAGTTTATGCAGCTTCCGTTTAATGAATTTATTTCGGGTTACCTTGGAGTATGTATTGCTTTTAATCTTGTAAAAGCAGGCTCAAATATTATTCTTTTCAGCCTTCTTTCACCAACTATCAAGAAGCAATATAACAAACTTTTTAAGATTCAAGAATAATAACTAATCAATAACATATAATCATACAAACGAAAGTGAAATAATGAATTGTGTACTTGTTGATTTCGAATTGTATTTCTGTTGATTTTATGAAAACTATTGACAAATCAGGGCAAACTTTATACAATTTATTAGTTGTAAATTTCGTTTGTATTTTTTTACAAATAAGAGGTTTTTGTTATGTTTGAAAAAGTAAGAGAAATGATTTCAGAGTGCTTTGATATAGACCAGGACGAAATCACTTTATCAACGTCTTTTAAGTCTGATTTGGGCTTTGACGAGCTTGATATGGTTGATTTAGTTATGGATGTTGAAGATGTTTTTGAAATCGAGCTTCCCGACGAAGATTTAGAGGATATTAAAACAGTCGGTGATTTAGTTAAATTTATTGAAGAAAATAATTAATAAAGAGGAAGAAAAATGGCAGAACAGAAAAAAATGGTTGAAGCGATAACTTCTATGGAGGTTGATTTCGCTCAATGGTACACAGACGTTGTTAAAAAGGCAGACCTTGTTGACTATTCAAGCGTTAAGGGCTGTATGATTATCCGTCCTTACGGATATGCAATCTGGGAAAATATCCAGAGAATTCTTGATACAAGATTTAAAGAGCTTGGTCATGAAAACGTATATATGCCAATGTTTATCCCCGAAAGCCTTTTGCAGAAAGAAAAAGACCACGTTGAAGGCTTTGCTCCCGAGGTTGCTTGGGTTACTCACGGTGGTAGTGATAAGTTAGAGGAGCGTCTTTGCGTTCGTCCTACTTCAGAAACTCTTTTCTGTGAGCATTATGCAAAGGTTGTTCAGTCTCATAGAGATTTACCTAAGCTTTATAACCAGTGGTGTAGCGTTGTAAGATGGGAAAAAACAACCCGTCCTTTCCTCAGAACAAGAGAATTCTTGTGGCAGGAGGGTCATACCGTTCACGCAACTGCTGAAGAGGCAATTATTGAAACTGAGCAGATGCTCAACGTATACGCTGATTTCTGTGAAAAATCTCTCTGTATGCCCGTTGTAAAGGGTAAAAAGACTGAGAGCGATAAGTTTGCTGGTGCCGTTGCTACATACGCTATTGAGGCTCTTATGCACGACGGTAAGGCTTTACAGGCTGCAACCTCTCACTATTTCGGTGATGGCTTTGCAAAAGCATTCAATATGACTTATCAGGATAAAGAAAATAAGCTTTCTTACGTTCATCAGACCTCTTGGGGTTCAACTACAAGACTTATCGGTGCTATTATTATGTCACACGGTGACAACAACGGTCTTGTTCTGCCGCCCGACGTTGCTCCTATTCAGGTTATTATCGTTCCTATTGCTCAGCATAAGGAAGGTGTTCTTGATAAAGCATATGAGCTTCGTGACCGCCTTTCAAAGCAGTTCAGAGTTAAGGTCGACTCAAGCGATAACTCTGCAGGCTGGAAGTTTGCTGAATATGAAATGAAGGGTGTGCCGATTCGTCTTGAAATCGGTCCTAAGGATATTGAAAACAATCAGTGCGTTCTCGTAAGACGTGATAACAGAGAAAAAGTATTCGTTTCTCTTGATAACCTTGAAGAAGGTCTTACAACAACCTTGAATGCATACGCAGAGGCTATTTACAATAAAGCTCTTGAAAATGTTAAAAACCGTTCATATGCTTGTACTTCAATTGATGAAATTAACGAAAAGCTTGCCGCAAACGGTGATGGCTTCGTTAAAGCAATGTGGTGCGGTGAAGAGGAATGCGAAGATAAGGTTAAAGAGCTTACAGGCGTTGGTTCTCGTTGTATTCCTTTCGAGCAAGAAAACCTTTCAGAAACATGTGTTTGTTGCGGTAAGCCTGCAAAGCATATGGTTTATTGGGGTAAAGCTTATTAATTTAAAAATTATATATAAAACAAATAAACTCTCTCGGTACAAATCGTATCAAGAGAGTTTTTGTTATGTTGATGTTTAATTAATAATCAAAGTTAAATTACTCATAGGATAAGAGCAACAAGGGTGAATTATACCAAAGCTTGAATCAGCTAATCGTCTGGAATCAACGTCTTTAGGTATAAAAACGTTACCGCTTGTAAGCTTTGAACGGCAGAAGCCACATTCACCTGAACGGCATACGGATTGAACTGCAATGCCTTCACGCTCAAGAGCAACAAGCAACGTTTCTTCAGCTGAACAAGGTATTTTACCTAAGGTTTCACCGTCTTTAATTACTTTACATAAAAATGTTTTTCCCACGGCATCCTTTGGGAAATCGGGTAGTGAAGCGGGATTTTTAATTTGACCGCTTAATCCGTAACGGATAAATTTCTGTTCAAGCTTTAATTCAGCAATCTGCGGTGTAACTCTGTTATAAAGGGGAGTTGATCCGTTAACAAAAACGCTGTATCTTGTAGTAGATACGTATTTTTCAATTAAAGTTTTTGTTATAAAGCCTCGCTCACATTTATCTGCTCTTTCGTCACTTAAAACGTAAATTACTCTGAATTTGTTGTTATTCGAAGCAAGCTCGTTTAAACGGTCCATCATTATTGCTTCATTTTTCTTTCTTGCGGAGTAAAAGAGCGTTAAATCAATATCTAAAGTGCCGTCGCTAATCGCCTCAGCCATTGATAAAAAGCTTGAAATGCCGTATTCATCAGTTAAACCCACAATGTTTTTAGAGTCTCTTAAAGGCTGATAGAATAAGTTTCCGAAGGGGGCAGTAGCTTTTATTTTTGTACCCTTAACCCAATTATTATGAATAAAGGGAGAAACAAAACCGTTATTGTCTTTTTTCACAAGTATTACGTACTCATCATCTAAGGAACGCAAAGGTGAGGAGCATAATGTGTAAGGTCTTGTAACAATAGCGTGACCGATTTCAAGAGTAACGCTTATAAACTGCCCCGGACGGAAGTAAGCAAGCTTTGCTGTACCTAATGAAGCGTCAGGACCGAGTATGAACGCTTTTGTGTCTCTTGAAACGTCTACAACATTTTTTACAATTAAGTATTGGATTGAGGGATGCAAAAAGTTAGCAGTCGAATTTACAGCATAGTTTGCGTTAATTGGCGAATTCGGTGCTTCTTCAATAACGCCTTTTCTTAAAGAGGGGATATTAACAAAATTTTTAATATCTTTGAAGGATGAGTTTACTACAACTTTATTTTTCATCAGATATATCCCCCTTATCCGTAGAATTAATGTCGTTAAGGGTTGCAAAAGCAACGTTACGACCTGAAGCAATTGCCGAGCTCATACCCGAAAGTTGAACGTCCCAACCACCGCAAAAACGAAGACCTTTAGTATCACAATCAGTTTCTTCGGTCATAATTCTCGGTATAATACCGTCCCAATCATCACCGTAGTAGCCGTAAACTGTACCTTGAGGTGTAGCGGTATATCTTGCAAAAGTAACGGGAGTTGCCACCTCTAATTCTTCAATAGAATTGTGAATTGTAATACCCGTAGCACTTTCGTAATTTGCAATTAAACGTGCCGCAAGCATATCTTTTTCGGTAAAATACTGTTCGGGCTCAACGTTTGCCCAACAATTATCCGTATATAGCGTTGTAAGGCAAAGTATAGTTGTGCCGTTGGGTGAACAGTCGGGATTTGCTATATTTAAACAAACTGCTGCAAGAGCATTGTTTGTATCAATCGATTTCATTAAATTAAATTGCTTTTCAGTATCAACCGCATCAGTGATGAAAACAGAATAATCCTTTATACCTAATTCTTCGGGACTTCTGTTAAGACCGAGGTAAACACAAGCGCCTCTCGCACCAAAGGTACGAGCATTAGTTCTTTTAACTGCTTTTTCGGGTAAATCCTTTGCTTTAATCATTTTGCCGAATGCAGTTGTGGGTGAGCAGTTGCAAATAATGTGTTCGCACATTATCTTTTCACCGCTTTTTAAAATTACGCCTTTAGCTTGTCCGTCTTTAAAAATGATACGTGAAACGTGAGAATTATAGCGAATTTCACCGCCAAAATCCTCAACAACTCCTGCAAGAGCTATACTCATCCCGTGGCTACGTAATTTGGGAACAACAGAGCCGTATTTGACGTAAGAATAAACCATTGAAATATAGTGTATAAAGCTCAATCTTGAGCAATCAACACCAAGGTACATCCAATATGCGTTTAAAATATCCTGTGCTTCCTGAGGGATTTTAAGGGCGTTAAACACTTCGTTTACAGAGTAGGGGGCAGTTCTTACAAAATTGCCGTGCTCTTTTAAAATCTTACGTAATGATTTAAGTGTAATTTTACTGTCAAAATCTGAAAAATACTGTGTGGCAGCTTCAATTTCTTCAGCTAATTTGAAAAGACGGGTCACAGACGGTTTACTACCGGGTACGTAGCTTTCTAATGCATTAATAAATTCATCGACGCCTACGGGCATCGTAACGTCTACAGATGAATCAAAGCTTCTTTTTGAAATTAAACGGTAGCAATCCGGTATTTTAGTCCATTTGATTTTATCACTAATATCAAGGTAGTCAAAAATTTTGCGTGTGTCACCAAGCCCTGCGGCATCGGTAAACCCGCAAAGCTGATGTAAAGAAACGTCAAACTCAAATCTACCTCGTACAAAGCTTGAAGCAAAGCCACCGGGGGCATTGTGACGTTCTAATATTAAAACCTTTTTACCTTCTTTTGCAACGCAAGCTGCAGCGGTAAGACCGCCGCAACCTGCACCGATAACTATTACATCATAGTTTTTATCTGACATCTTATTTAATCTCCGAAAGTTTTACGGGTCTGCCTTCGTTAGCTGATTTTTCAGCAGCGAGAGCAATTTTAACAGACTGAAGACCTGCGTGAATACCAACGGGCGTTTCTTTATCGTTAATACAGCAATCAACAAACTGTCTGACTTCTTCTGAGAATGATCCCATATATCTCTCAAGGAAGAAATAAAGGGGTTTTTCGCCTGTAACGCCGTTAGCATCAGAAATAACTGCAGTGGAAAGTGTATCATTAGTAGTTGCAACCATACCCTTTGAGCCGAAAAGCTCTGCTCTCTGATCGTAGCCGTACATAGCCTGGCGGGAGTTATCAATAACTGCAAGAGCACCGTTTTCCATTTTCATTGAAATGATAGCTGTGTCAAAATCGCCATATTCACGAATTCCGGGATTGATAAGAGCATCGGCGTAAACATAAAGCTCTTCAACGTCGCTGTTTGTAAGGAAGCATGCCATATCAAAATCGTGAATTGTCATATCAAGGAAAATGCTTGCTGCACAGTAACCAACAGGTGGAGCCTGAGGATCACGGGACGTGATTTTAAGAATCTGAGCGTCACCGATTTTGCCTTCGTCATAAGCTTTTCTGACAGCTGCAAAGTTGTGGTCGAAACGACGGTTAAAGCCAACCTGGAATTTAACCTCGGGGTGAGCTTTAAGTGCATCAGCAATTTCAAGAATTTTATCAACTGTGTTTGCAAGGGGCTTTTCACAGAATACGTGTTTACCAGCGTTGATAGCTTCAATAGAAATAGGAGCGTGAGTATCCGTTGAAGAGCAAACAAGAACTGCATCAATTGTTTCGTCTTCAATAATCTTTTTATAATCTGTGTAGATTTTTTCAACACCGAAGCTCTCGCAGAAAGCTTTCGTTTCGTCATTCATAAAGGGATCTGCAATTGCAGTTACGGTAGCATTTTTTACGTGATAAGTAATTGATTCAAGGTGAACCTTACCGATTCGACCTGCACCGATAATACCAATATTAAGCATATTTATTGTTCCTTTCAAAATTACTTTTATTCAATTAGATAGTGCCGTCCCAAGTAGAAACTTCTTTTTTCTTCATTTCATCTTCGTCAAACCAACGTGTTGTTACACATTTGCTTTCTGTAAAGAATCTGTAAGCGTCTTTACCAAGGCAGTGAAGGTCGCCGAAGAAAGAATCCTTATGACCTGCAAAGGGGAAGAAGCCAACGGGAACGGGGATACCAACGTTAACACCAACCATACCGCCGTCCGTATGACGTGTAAATTCACGTGCATAGTGACCGTTCTGTGTGAAAATAACAGAGCCGTTTGCGTAGGGGTTAGCGTTCATAACCTTAAGTCCTTCATTAAAGTCTTTAACACGTTTAACGCAAAGAACGGGGCCGAAAACTTCATCTCTGCCGATAGTCATTTCGTCAGTAACGTTATCAAAGATTGTAGGACCTACAAAGTAACCGTCTTTAAGCTCATCGGGAAGAACGGGGTTTCTACCGTCAAGAACAAGTGTTGCACCTTCTTTAACACCTTTTTCAATGTCTGCAACAACCTCGTCGTAGTGCTTTTTGTATGTAATCGGACCGAGTTTAGAAGTTTTATCAACTGAAGCTCCAAGCTTAATCTGTGAAGCCTGCTTCTTCAATTCAGCAACGAACTCATCAGCAATTGATTCTTGAACAACGCAAGCTGAAAGAGCCATACATCTCTGACCTGCACAACCGTAAGCAGAGTTAATAATACCTGCAACAGTACGTTCAATAGGCGCATCCTCAAGAACAAGAGCATGGTTTTTAGCCTGACAAAGAGCCTGAACACGTTTACCTGCCTTAGCAGCTCTTTCGTAAACTATTTTACCAACGGGGGTTGAGCCAACGAAGGTTATACCCTTTATATCGGGGTGGTCAAGAAGAGTGTTAATCTCGTTTCTTGAGCAAGTAATAACGTTAACAACACCGTCGGGCATACCTGCTTCTTTGTAAAGCTCTGCTATTCTTAAAGCGGTACGGGGAGTTAGTGATGCAGCCTTGAGAACGATTGTGTTACCGCAAGCAACACAAGTAGGAGTCATCCAACCGAAAGGAATCATAGCAGGGAAGTTAACGGGAACAATAC
This sequence comes from Acutalibacteraceae bacterium, assembly GCA_045605825.1. Lineage (GTDB taxonomy): Bacteria > Bacillota > Clostridia > Oscillospirales > Acutalibacteraceae > DTU089. Next base: position 58,896 of record JAZUQS010000033.1, on the reverse strand, counting down.
CAGCAAATACACCCATAGGCTCACGGTATTTAACTGTGTCAAAGCCTGTTGAAGCATCCATCATACTTTCGCCCATCATAAGAGAGGGAACCTGAGTTGCAAGCTCCGTTCCTTCTTTAGCCTTAAGAACGTCACCTTCAGCTTCGCTCCATACCTTACCGTTTTCTTCAGCAACGATTCTTGTAAGCTCTTCCATATGTTCAATAAGAAGATTTCTAACATTGTAAAGAATCTGAGCTCTTTTAACTGCAGGAGTTGCTCTCCAAGCGGGGTAAGCAGCTTTAGCAGCCTCAACAGCTTCAAGAACTTCTTCGTTTGTACAACAGGGGGCATAGCCTGTTATTTCGCCTGTGCTCGGATTATGAAGGTCATACCAAACATCAGTTTTTGATTCAACGAATTTACCGTTGCAAAAATATTTAAGTTTTTCTACAGACATTTTTATTCACCTTTCTATTATAATCCTGCTTTTTCGGCAATATATTTTCTTGCTTTTACTGCATATTCAAAGGGATTAGCAATTGCAGGGTCTTGCTCTGCTTCAACGAGAACGTAGCCCTCGTAGTTGTTTTCTGCAAGAACTTCGAAAATAGGTTCAAAATCAATTACACCGTCACCGGGAACTGTAAATGTGCCTTTTCTGACACCCTGAAGGAAGCTTTCACCCTTTGCTTTAACGTCAGCAATAACGTCGGGGCGGATATCCTTAAGGTGAACGTGTTTAATACGGTTAATGTATTTTTTAAGAATATACATATAATCTTCACCGCAATATGCAAGGTGACCTGAGTCAAAAAGAAGATTGAAAAGCTCAGGATCTGTGTTTTCCATAAGTCTGTCAATTTCAGCTGCAGTCTGAACAACTGTACCCATATGGTGATGGAAGGTAAGAGTAATACCCATATCCTTTGCAACCTTACCAAGCTTATTAACGCCTGTGCAAAGAAGCTCCCATTCTTCGTCATTCATAACGTATTTATCATCGAAAATTGAAAGGTCTGTACCCTGAATTGAGTGACCCTGCTCAGAAATACCAACAACCTTTGCACCCATTTCCTTGAGGAAAGTAATGTGCTTGATAAATTCTTTTTCTGTTTCATCGTAAGGCTTTGTTGTTAAGAATGTTGAGAACCAAGCGTTACAAATCTGCATACCGCGAAGGTCAAGAGCTTTTTTGAGTGCTTTTGTGTCCTTAGGATATTTATTACCAACTTCACAACCTGTAAAGCCTGCAAGTGCCATTTCAGATATGCACTGCTCAAAAGTGTTTTCTGCTCCAAGGTCCGGCATATCGTCATTCGTCCATGCGATAGGAGCAATACCGAGTTTTACTTTGTTTTTGTCAAGCATTAGAACTTCCTCGCTTTTCTAAGATTTTCTTCTTTATTTTTATAAGCAGAATTAACTGCTTTTTTTTCTGATGTTGAAGCAATACCAACGTGCCACCAAGCACCGTAACCGTCTGTCATGGATTTTGGTAATACTTTGATATCAATTAACGTAGAAACGTTTTGCTTCTTACTGTCAATAAGAGCTGCTTCAAGCTCTTCAAGAGTTTTAGCGGTATACGTCTTTGCACCGTAAGCAGCTGCGTTCATAGCAAAATCAATGGGGATTAAATCGCCTAAGAGCTTGCCGTTTTCATCACGCATACGGAATTCTGTTGCAAGGTTACCGATACCATTTGACATCTGTAGATTGTTAATACAACCAAAGCCTGCATTATCAAATAAGAGAACGTTGATTTTCTTATTTTCCTGAATTGAGGTTACAAGCTCACTGTGAAGCATTAAATAGCTACCGTCACCGCAGAAAGCATAAACTTCCTTGTCAGGTTCTGCCATTTTTGAACCGAGAGCACCTGCGATTTCGTAGCCCATACAAGAGTAACCGTATTCCATATTGTATGAGTTAGGAGCATCTGTAGTCCACATTCTCTGCATACAACCGGGGAGCGAGCCGGCAGCAGCAACTGCAATAGCATCATCATCAATAATTTTCCTTATTAACGCAAGTGCAGAGGTCTGAGTTATTACACCACCGATTTTGTCAACAAATTCGGAGATGGTATCCTCGTATCTTGCTTTGATAATCGGCTCGAAATCATCTGAATACATATATTCAGAAAGCTTTGTCATTTCCTCTGACCAAGCTTTTTTAGCATCAGCAATTTCAGTAGTGTAAGCAGTTTTATAATCTGAAATCATTTTGTCAAGCATTTCAATACCAAGCTTTGCATCGCAAACAGCTTTAATAGCTGAAAGCTTATAAGCATCAAATCTATCAGTATTAATAGTTGCAAATTTAGCATCTGCTTTGAATAATGATTTTGATGCGGTAGTAAAATCAGAAAAACGTGTACCAATGCCTATAACAAGGTCGGCTTCCTTAGCGATTGTATTAGCAGAAAGATTTCCCGTAACACCAACACCGCCTAAATTAAGCTTGTGTGATGAAAGTACGGCTGATTTTCCGTTCTGTGTTTCGGCAAAGGGGATATTGTGTTTTTCGCAAAAAGCCTCAAGAGTTCTGCCCGCTTCTGAATATCTTACACCACCACCTGCGATTAAAAGAGGTTTTTTGGCGTTAAGTAATGAAGCTGCAATGTCTTTTATTTCATCTTCCGCAGGAGCGATTCTTGTGATTTTATGTACTCTTTTTTCAAAGAAATAATCCGGGTAATCGTAGCTTTCACCCTCAACGTCCTGACAAAGAGCAATACAAACTGCACCCGTGTTTGCAGTATCAGTTAAAACTCTCATTGCGTTTGTCATAGCTGACATAAGCTGTTCGGGTCTTACAATTCTATCCCAATATCTGCATACGGGTTTATAAGCATCGTTTGTTGTAACGCTTAATGAATAAGGCTGCTCAAACTGCTGTAAAACTGGGTCGGGTTGACGGCAAGCAAAAGTATCGGCAGGGAATAAAAGCAAAGGAACATTGTTAACCGTTGCTGTTGCAGCTGCTGTTATCATGTTAGCAGCACCGGGGCCGATAGAAGATGAGCATGCAATAATTTTTCTTCTGTTGTTTTGCTTCGCAAAGCTTGCGGCAACGTGTGCCATACCTTGCTCGTTTTTTCCTTGGTAAACTTTAAGTTCACCGGGGTTTTCGTCAAGTGCCTGACCGAGTCCGCAAACAATTCCGTGACCGAAAACGGTGAAAATACCGTCAACGAATTTAGTTTCTTTCCCGTCAAAAGAAACGTATTGATTATCAAGGAATTTTACAAGAGCCTGGCCCATTGTCATTATTGCCATTTATAATCACTCCTTAGAGTTTTTTTACTGAATTTATTTTGTTAACCATTGGTGTTCATCTGAAACAAATCTTGTTGTTTTAAACCAAGGATCGTTATCAATATGACGAATCATCCATATATAACACATTTCGTAACCGGGTGCAACAACTTGCTGATGGTCTTTACCGTCAGGGATAAACACCGCACTGCCTTGAACGCTCTTATATACGTCGTCACCGACGAAGGCTGCTCCAAAACCTTGAGGCTTATCAAACTGATAATAGTAAACCTCGGGTTGAGGATGGTGGTGCGGGGGATAGCTTGACCATCTTCCTGGTTGGTTGTAAACCTCACCTAAAACCATATTTGAATAGGGTGCATTATCGTAATCAAAAACAGTAGAAACTATTCTGTAGCCCGTGCCTTCCCATTGGTCTTTGCCGAAATGCTGATATAAAATCATATCAGGAGTATAGAAAACGGGGGTGAATACAATATCATTATCTGTTTGCTGAATAAGAATTTCGCTTTCCTTATTTGCTTTAATTGAAACTTCAGTGCATTTCGGAACGTGTAAACAGTAAGCAGCTTTAACAAAAGGTGTTTCTCTTGTCATTACTTTTGTTTCACCGTTCCAAGATATTTCAACGTCACCCTGAAGAATTAAGAAAGCTGTTTCGCAATCTTCATTGTAAAGGTTAAAAACTTCATCACTATTGAATTTTTTAACCTTTATATTCATATTCATATCAGCGTGTTTACCACCGATTTCGCACAACACTCTTTCATTGTTTTCATTATAGTTAATTTTTTCAAACATACGTAAATCTCCTTAGACTTTATCGTCGGTAAGCTCGCCACTTAAATGAATCGGAATTGCTTCACCTAAGTAAGTAGGCTCAGGCTTAAATATGCACCATATAAAATCCTTACATCTCGCTAATGCTTCTCTGGAGTTGTTATAGGTTCTGACGGCAATATGGTAATTGTATTGTCCGTCTGCTACAACACCATAAGCATCAAGACCTAATTTTCGAGCATCATAAACGGCTCTGTAAAGGTGGTACTTTTGAGTAACAATTATTACCTTTTTTACACCAAAAACGTCTCTTGCACGATACATGGATTCATAGGTTGAAAATCCTGCATGGTCCATAAATACTGTATCTGCCTCAATACCGCTGTTAACGGCAAAGTCTTTCATTACGTTTACTTCATCGTATTCATCTCTGCCATGGTCGCCGCTCATAAGAATTCTGCTAGTACAACCGGTGTTATAAACCTCAATGCCTCTATTAAGGCGTTCTTCAAGTATATGTGAGGGAGAGTCGCCCCAGACGCCTGCACCTAATACAAGCACACAGTCATAGCTTTCAAGCGAAGCTTCATCAATGGTAATAATGTATCTGTTGGAAAACTCAAACATATATGCATTGATAAGTATGGGAATCTGAACAACTAAAAAAGCAATTAAAAGACAGGCAGAAATTATTCTTTTAAATTTAGCAGTCATAGTTTTTAACCTCTTGCTATCATTTCGCCGTATTCTTCTTTTTCTTTTTTGATAAACTCTTTTACAGCTTCAACTGAGGGCATATCCTGTGAACAAGCGTGACTTGCAACAAGCATAGCTGCAGACGCAGAGCCGAATTCAAGAGCATCAATAATTTCCCAACCCTCGAAAAGACCGTAGAGGAATGCAGATGCGTAGCCGTCACCGCCACCGAAGGATTTTAAAAGCTTAACGGGGAAGGGCTTAATATTATAGCTTTCACCGTCGTTTGTGTATGCTGTTGAACCTTCCTTACCGTGCTTGATAATAACAATCTTTGCACCCTGCTTATGCCAATAATCAGCACTTGTTCTGTCAGTACCGTCAAGACCGATAAGCTTTTCTGTAAGGTCAAACTCTTCTCTTGAGCCAAGAATTACGTCTGCATATTTAGCAACCGTTGAGTAATAAATAGCAATTTCATCAGAATTTTTCCAGTTGTAAGCACGGTAGTCTATATCAAATATTACGGGAATATTGTTTTTCTTTGCGAGAATTGTAGCCTTAAGAGCAGCCTCTCTTGATGGGCTTTCGCAAAGAGCAGTACCTGAAATAAGAAGTGCTTTTGTTTTCTTTATGTAATCCTCATCAATATCTTCAACAGAAAGCTTTAAGTCAGCAGCATCGTTTCTGTACATAAGAATTGAGCTTTCAGTTTCAGAAAGAATTTCTGTAAAGGTAAGACCAATTTTTTCACCGTTTGTACAACGGGTGATATGTGAGCAATCAATACCTTCATTTTTAAAGAAACTCTCAACGAATGTTCCTAATTCGTCATCAGAAACTTTTGCAAAGAAGCCACATTTTTTGCCAAGTCTTGAAAGACCAACAGCAATGTTAGCAGGTGAGCCACCTAAATATTTTTTAAAGGTTGTGCTTTGAGAAAGGGGGCAGTAGTAATCGGTAGGATTAAAGTCAACTGCAACACGGCCTAAAAGGATTAAGTCAAATTCTTTATTGTTGTCAAATTCAATATATTTCATAGTTAACTCTCCAGTTTATATAGTTTCCATATTAAATATCTTAATATGTTTTTTTACATTTTCATATACTGCATCCTGCATAGCCTGAGATAATTTAAAGTAGTTAACACCGTCGGTATTGCACATAGCTTTTGCGGCATTTGTTACAGCATCAAAGCTTGCGGTTGCAATATTTGTTTTTCTTATACCGTTTCTTATGCACTCCTGAAAATCTTCAGGGGTAATACCGGTGCCGCCGTGAAGCACAAGAGGTGTTTTACAAGCGGCATTAATAGCCTTAAGGACATCAAATCTCAATTTCGGAGCAACGGGATAATTACCGTGAGCGTTGCCGATAGCAACAGCTAAAGCATCTATATTTGTTTCAAGGCAAAATCTTATAGCTGAAAGAGGATCAGTGCATTGGATTTCATGTGCCTTACCGCCACCCTCGTTGCCACCGACAACGCCTAATTCAGCCTCCACTGAAGCACCGTATTCACTTGCAAGCTCCACAACCTCTTGAGTTAATTCAATATTCTCTTCAATAGGAAGGAGAGAACCGTCAAGCATAACTGATGAAAAACCAAGGTCAAGTGCTTGTTCAACTGTTTCATAATTTAAACCGTGGTCAAGATGTACGCATATATCTACTTTACTGTTTTCAGCTGCTGCAACCATCATAGGTCCAATAATGTCTAAAGGTGAGGTATGCAATCTTACCTCCGCAATTTGAATTATGATTGGTGTATTGAGCTCTTCAGCGGCTCTTACGGCACCTAAAATCATTTCCATATTACCAACGGAAAAAGCACCAACTGATACTTTTTTCTCGCTAGCAGAGGTTAGTAATTCTTTTAAAGTAACAATAGCCATGATTCTACCTCAAGTTAAAAAATATATAATAAATTTTACAACAAATCTTTTGATAAATCAATATATATGTAATTATTATTATAAAAACAATAATATAATTTTTTGTATATTGTGCCAAAATTTAAAAAACTAAAAAAATGATGAAAAGTGCATAAAAACACAGACAACCGTTCAAATTCGTGAACGGTTGTCTGTGTTTGCGTAAAGTTATTGGCGTATTAACTTTAAACTAATATTATCACTCTTTGTCACTAAAATCAAGTATATTTTTATCGTTAAATTGCACAAATATCGTGTTCTAAAATTATGCAACTGTATCGTTTTACTTTGATTGAATTTTAATTTTCTATATGATAAAATTCAAATGAGGAGTGAATATGTAATGTATATATTTTTTTTGACGATAGGCCTTGTTATTACAACGATTTTTACTGTTAAACGCACCCATAAAAGCTCACCTCAATTAGTAATGATAAAAGCATTATCAAGTGTGTTTTTTATTTTTACCGCAATTGCAGCTTTTGTATTCAATAATAACGTACCTCTTTTGGTTGGTGTTCCGGCGGTTATCGGTGCGGTTTTTGGACTTTTAGGTGATATTTCATTAGATTTAAAATATGTTTATCCTCAAGATCATGACGTTTATTTAAAAGGCGGTTTTACCTCATTTTCAATCGGTCACCTATTTTATATAGTTTCAATATTTTTTAGTTATGAGCTTTCTTTTGGCAATTATGCATATGCATTATTTGGTTTAGTAGCTCTTATAATTTCTGTACCCGTTACCGAAAAACTGATGAAGCTCGATTATAATAAATTTAAACTCATAACTATAATGTATTCATCTATTTTAGGCTTTACCGATGCTTTAAGCTTTAGCGTTATATTTACAGAAGGTGCTTCTGTGCATACTGTTTTACATAGTGTTGGTTTAACGTTGTTCCTCTTGTCTGATGCAGTGCTTTCAGGTCTTTATTTCGCAAAGGATGAGAAAAAGAGAAACAGCAGACCATCTATTGTCTTAAATCATATTTTATATTACTCTGCTCAATATATTCTTGCCGTTTCCTTGGCATTCTATAGAGGTTAAAAATGACAACAGAAAAATTATATTATTACGATTCTTATATAAATGAATTCAGTGCAGTTATCCTATCGTGCGATGCCTGCACTGACGGTTTTTTTGTAACCCTTGATAAAACAGCGTTTTTCCCCGAGGGTGGCGGTCAAAAGGCTGATAACGGCTATATCGGTGATGCATTTGTTAAGGATGTTCAAGAGAAGAATGGTCAAATATTGCACCTTGTTGATAAGGAAGTTTCTGTTAGTACGGAATATAATTGCAAATTAGACTGGCAACAGCGTTTTTACAGAATGCAAAATCATAGTGGTGAGCATATAGTTTCGGGTATTGTTAATTCTTTATACGGTTATGATAATGTTGGCTTTCATATGGAAGAGGATTACGTTACTATTGATTTTAACGGAGAATTAACCCGTGAACAGCTTGATGATATTGAAGATAAAGTCAATTTTGCAATTTATAATAATTACAATATTAATTGTTGGTTCCCCGGCGAAGCTGAACTTTCAAAATTAGATTACAGAAGCAAGCTTGAGTTAACCGAAAACGTAAGGCTTGTCAGTATTGAAAATACTGATTTATGTGCTTGTTGTGCACCTCATGTGAAAAGCACGGGCGAAGTAGGAATTGTTAAAATTCTTGATTTTATGCGTCATAGAGGCGGTATAAGGTTAGTAATGAAAGCGGGACAAAAAGCACTTTTAGATTACCGTGAAAAATATACGAATGTTTACGATATCTCTAATCTTCTTTCTGCAAAACAGCCGGAAGTTTTTAATGCAGTTAAACGAGTTTATAATGAAGTTGATGACGCTAACAGAGAACTGTACAATTTCAAGCAAAAGGTTGCTGAATCAGATAAAAACAACCTTGTTTATTCGGGGAATATTTCTTATTTTATCTCTTCTTTTTACGATAGTGATATGATGAGAAATCTTGTGAATTACGGTATGGAAAATTCATTTCTTTCAATTGCTTTTTCTGGTGAAGATGAAAGTGGATATTCGTATATTGCTGGTAGCAACACTCTTGATATGAAAGCTGTTGCAAAGTCAATTAACTCAAGTCTTAATGGCAGGGGTGGCGGAAGAGATACTATGATTCAAGGTAAGGTTTCAGCTTCAAAAGAGCAAATAGTAAATTATCTTGAAAATAACGAGTGGAGATGAGCTTGTGAGCTTTATTAAAGATACTATCAAATTTATTGATTTTACCGATGCTATAATATATGAATCAGCTACTGATTGTGATTTGGCACTATTTGAAAATTCAAGCAATTCTGATTTTGAAGAAAAGTGCAGACTAATTTATAATAACGGCTTTGAATTAATAAATGAGAATGTAATTTCTGATAATTATTTTAAGTTTTATAAAAACGATTCTTTGTTCATCGGTGTAGGCTTTTTTTCAAACGATTCAACAATAAGATTAGTTGCTGATAAAAAGTTGGAATTACCTACTTTCAGCCCTTGTGATAACTTAAAATCTGTTACTGAAACAACACTTTGGCAATTTGAGGTTGACCATAGGCTTATTGACTGTGGAATGTGCTACATAACGAGAACTTGCACAGGTGCGTTTTTTATAATTGACAGTGCTCATACTTATTCTATTAATGATTGCGAAAGAATTCACGATTTTTTAAGAGAGCGAACACCTGACAGCGAAAAGATCCATATTGCAGGGTGGTTTATTTCTCACGGTCATGAAGACCACACCGCACAGTTTATGAATTATCTTAAGTTTTTTATGAATGATACTGTAATTGATAAAATTTACTTTAATTTTGTTAGTATGGACCACCGTGACGGCAGTGAATGGATGCAATCTCACAGAGGTTATGATAATATGATGTATAACCTACTTAAAAAGCATCCTGAAATACCGTGGGTGAGGCTTCATACGGGCGAAACATTTTACGTTGATAATCTTAAAATTGACGTTTTATGTTCTCATGAAGACGTTTTTCCACGTGATAACAGTAATTATAACGATTCATCCGTTGTTCTTATGATGACGGCGGAAAACACAAAAGTGCTTTTCCCCGGTGATGCAGGTCACGAAGAAAGCTTTATTCTCGAGGAAAGATATCCTGATTATTTGAAGTCAGATATCGTTCAGCAAGCTCACCACGGTCATTTTGGCACAACCGAAAACTTTTATAGATTAGTTGATGCAAGCATTGCTCTTTTTCCCGTAACTCAAATTAAATTTGATGAGGAATTGCATAATTATAGGGCTAACGAAGTGTCGATAGAGCTTGCAGATGCTTATTACATTGCTTCAAACGGTACGGTTGAAATACCTTTGCCTTACTTTAAAGGTAACGTTAAAGTGTACCCTGACGAAACCTTTGAAAGCTTTAGCGGCGTTTATAACCTTTGGTCATACGAATACACAAAGGAATATAAAGAAAAACTTTATAACGAGTATTTAGAAAGAGGAGGTAAACCTCTTGATGAATACACAAACGGTTTTTAAATATGATTTTTGAGTATAAAATTATTCGTTCAAACAGAAAAACTGTTTCGATTCAAGTTGATACTGATTGTAATATTACTGTAAGAGCTCCTTATAAAGTATTTGAAAAGGAAATAGAAGAATTCGTTTTAGATAAAAAGGAATGGCTTGAAAAGGCTGTTTTAAAGCAAATGAACCGCAACAGAAACAAAAAAGAATATACTGAAGACGATATTAAGATATTGAGAGAAAAGGCGAAAACAGTTTTGCCGGAAAAGGTGAAATATTATTCTTCCATTATGGACGTTTATCCGAAAAGTATTAAAATTAACTCAGCAAAAAAGCGTTACGGCTCTTGCTCGGGTGAAAACAATATAAATTTTTCGCTTTTTCTTATGGATAAGGACGAAAGATTTATAGATTACGTTGTTGTTCATGAGTTAGCACACATCAAGCATCATAACCATAGCAAAGCTTTTTATGAGTTTATAGAGAGGTTTATGCCTGATTATAAAGAGAGAAAAAAGTTAGGATAGAACAATTTATAGATTAAAAACTAGGGAGTGTGGAGTATGGATACTTCTATTGTTTCTAAAGCATTAACAGGATTTATAAAGCTTCGTGGCAAAGCATCTTTAAAGTCAAAGCCTGCAACAAAGCTAAACGGCACTTTTGTTGATTTTGCAGAGGCTAACGGCAAAGATACTTATACTGTTGGTTTTGGAAAGAAAATAATTTTGCCTGACGATATTGAGAAGAAAAAATATTATATTGCGGGTTACGGTGAAAATAATCCCGCTAAAGGTGTTATAGACCCTCAATATGCACACGCTGTTTGGCTTGACGATAATTCGGGAAGAGGCGGAGTTTTATTTATCTCTCTTGATATCGTTGGCCTTTTAAATAAGGACGTTAACAGAATCCGTGAAATGCTTACCGATTTCAAAAAGCAAACGGGTTGCAGAAGTATAAACGTTTTTTCAACCCATAACCATGCAGGTATTGATACTATGGGTATTTGGGGACCGTTGCCGTTTTCGGGTAAAAACGAGAAGTTTATGAAAGAGCTTTTTGATGCTGTACTTTTCAGTGCTTACGATGCCTATACAAACAGAAAAAACGGCAAGCTTTATCTCGGTACAATTGAGGTCCCGGATATGCAAGAGGATATAAGAACACCGATAGTTTACTCCAAAACTCTTACCCGTTTTAAATTCGTTCCGGATGATAACACCAACGAAATATGGCTTTTAAATTTTGCTTCTCATTCAGAGTCTTTACAAGGTTGTAACCACCTTGTAAGTGCAGATTTTCCTTGCTATTTACGTGAAAGAATAAAGAAAACCACGGGTGCTGATGTGCTTTATGGTGTAGGTGCTATCGGTGGTATGATCAGTATGGATATTCCCGAAGAGAATACCTTGAGAAAAGAGTTCAGGCTAATTGAATCTACACGTGATATCGGCTACAAGCTCGCCGATTATGCTATGAAAATCAATAATGATTTAAAGCTCGAAGCTAATATTAATTTTGCAAGAAAAGAGTTTTATGCAGACGTTGAAAATCCTGTTTTAACTATCGCTTGTGAAATAGGCTTGTTATACGCGGATAAATTTGCAAGAAAAGAATCACCACTGTTTTGGTGTTTAAAATCAGAAATAACGTATTTTGAAATAGGCGGTAAGAAAATTCTTCTTTTACCTTGTGAATTATTCCCTGAGCTTGCTTTTGGCGGAGCTTTAAGTGCTGAAGAATCTGGTACTGGCAAAGGTTCTGAAATTAATCCGGATTTGCTTTGCAATATCGTCGGTGATAAAGATATCTTGATTTTCGGCCTTGCAAACGATGAATTGGGATATGTTTTACCGCCTAATGACTTTGTTTTAAATGAAAAAATGCCGTATCTTGATGACGGCAGAGACCACCACAATCGCCGTCATTATGAAGAAACTAATTCAATGGGGCCCAATACAGCAAAGGCCATTGCTGATACGGTTAAGCAGATTATTGATGCGATAAACGGTTGAATTAATTATAAAAACAAAAAGTTAAGGTTTACTGTCAAATTAATGACGGTAAACCTTTTTTCTTTAAAATTTTATTTAAATTTTTCGCATTCTGCAACCGCTAATTTGTCACATCTTTCATTTTCGGGGTGCTCATTATGACCCTTAACCCAATTAAAAGTTACGTTGTGAATATCAAGTAAGCTGAGCAATTCACTCCATAAATCAGGGTTTAAAGCAGGTTTTTTATCAGGCTTTCTCCAGCCGTTTTCCTTCCATTTATAAACCCAACCTTTTGTTATGGAATCGTAAACATACTTTGAATCAGTTGTAATCGTAACGTCGCAAGGAAATTTAAGAGCCTTCAAAGCTTCTATAACACCCGTTAATTCCATTCTGTTGTTTGTTGTATCTTTTTCTCCGCCGCATAATTCTTTTTCAGTGCCGTTACATCTTAGAATCGCACCCCAACCACCGGGACCGGGGTTACCGCTGCAGGCACCGTCAGTAAATATTTCTACTTTTTTCATAAATCTAATCCTTTGTTATAGTCTATTTTCATTATATCATAAATCACGTTAAAATTCAAAGAAAAAAATAGTTTTATTATTTATAATTTTTGTTAAAATTTATAATTCAGGCAATAATCAAATAGAGGTGTTTTAATGCTTGTGTTTGTATTGTCGCTTGAAGAGAAGATTATTGAAATAAAAAATTTAGGTTTCGATTCTTGTAAGGATATTAAAGTTTTTGATAAAAACTTATCTTTTTATCAAGAGGCTTGTCTTGAATGTGGTGAAGGCTTTGAGAAAATAATCGTTAAAAATACTGATGTATTAACGTTTAAAAAATATGTTGAACAGAGTGATGCTAAATATTCTGTATTTTTTTATGAGAACTGTTTTTTTGATTTTTCAGTTACAGATATAGTTGAAAAGTTCAATAGAAATATAGGTTTTACAGGAGACGTTTACGAAATCGAAAACAAGCTTGTATTCTCATTGATTGATAATGAAAAAATCAGAACAGGCGTGATGAGTGAACTTTTTTTTGAAAGAATAACTGATTTTCTGAAAAGTTGCTGTTTGGTGGAAAAACCAAGTTTTTATTATACTTTTTTGAATACTTATACATCATATAAAAAGCTTCATTTTGATATTTTAAACGGTAAAACGAACGTGTATTTACCTAATATTGCAAAGGGGATATTCACACACGGTAAGCTACCAAAAGGTGATTATACGATAATTCCGCCCGTTTATATTTCTGAAAATTCACAAATTGAAAACGGTTCAGTAATCGGTCCTTGTACGGTTGTTTCAAATAATTCTCTTATTGCGAAAAACAGTAGGGTAAGCAAAGGTGTAGTATGCGAAAATTCATTTATTTCAGAGGAGTGCATTGTTGAGAATTCAATATGTGGTAAAAATTCCTCAGTGAAAAGAGGGGCTGCAATTCTTAATGACTGTGTTTTGTGTTATGATTCATTGGTCGGAGATGGAATTTGTATAAAAAACCGTGCAGTAGTTTTTCCTGAAATACAAGCCTACAGCTTTATAAACGACGTTAAAAGAGATATTAAATTAGACTTTGATAGAGTTTGTTTCAATAATCTTGATGTTGTTTCTGCTTGTAAATTAGGTGCTTGTTTTGGTAATGTGTTTAACACTCCGTCTGTTTGTGTTGCATCTGATGAAAATAATTTTTCAAAAACTGTAAAATTAGCTTTCATATCAGGATTATGTGCAAGTGGTTGTGATTGCATTGATATCGGCTCATCATTTTTATCAAAAATATTTTACACCACTTTATTTTGTCAATTGGACTATTGCTTTTATTTTTCCTTAGGTGAAAGTAATGTTTCGCTTGAAATTTATGATGATAATTGCGAGAAAATTAATATTGTTAATCTTTATAACCTTTTGTTTATTTATCGAAAGCAAAAACGTGAAATAATATCACCCGAGAAAGTGAAAAAAGTCAATCAAATCAAGGGATTAAGTAAGGTTTATTTAAGGGATTTAAAGAGCTTGCTGCCAACTAATATTTTAAATAAATATAAAGTTTCTTGCGATAATTTGATGATTGAAAAGTTGATTAATATGCTCTTTAAAACAATGAAATCAACAAATAGTCATTTTGCAGGTGTAGAGTTTTATATTAACGGTTCAGGAGATAAACTTACGCTTTGCTATAAAAATAAAAGTTATTTTAACAGTGATTTAATCAATGTGGTTGATTATTTAAAAATTCGTGAAAATACGGGTAGTTTAATATCAAATCTCTACAAAAACGATGCACTTGTTCTGCTAATAATCATTGTATCGTATGTAGATGAAAGCGAAGAAAATTTACAAAATTTTATAACAGCCCTTGAAAAAATAAAGACGTTTGAAAGAGAGTATGGGTATATAACCAGTACAGGAAAGTTTTTGAGCAAATTCCTGTATGACAAAAAAATTGAATATAAGAACGGTAAGCTTTATATAATTAATAAAGCGGATAATTTTTTATTTAACCTGGATTCAAATTCTAAAAAAATTAAGATAATATCAAAATTTTCAGACGTGGCAGCATCGGAAGAATTGTTTAGAGATTTGGAAGATATTATTGATGATATTAACAAAATGTAAAAAGGTGGTATTTCCCTTGACAATATTTATTAATAATAGTAAAATAATAAATCTAAAATAGGATATTTTACCGTTTGTTAAGCAAACGGTTCTACATATATAAAAACTCGTTTTAGGAGTAAATTATGGCAAAAGAAAATAAGACAAAAACTTCACAGGCTTCTGATAATACAAGCGTGCAGAAAAAGAACGCTAAAACATCAAAAAAAGCTGACAAAAAGACTAATAAAACTAATCAGAAATCTGTAACAAAATCTAAGCAAAGATCAAATACTAAAAATGCTTCACAAGTAAACAAAAAAGTTAATAAGAAATCTGCTGATTCTAAAGCTGTAAAAAGCGAGAATGTAACAAAGCAGACAAAGCAAACAAAAAAACACGGTAAGTATTCTAAAAGTATACCTCCTCAAAAAATTGAGCCTATTAAAATATCTTTCCTCGGTGGTATAAACGAGGTTGGCAAGAATATGACCTGTTATGAATACTCAAAATCAATGATTATCGTTGATTGCGGTCTTGCTTTTCCCGAATCCGATCAGCTTGGTGTTGATTTTGTAATTCCTGATTTTACCTTTGTTGAAAGAAATCAAGACAGGCTAAAGGGTATTGTTATTACTCACGGTCATGAGGATCATATAGGTGCTCTTTGCTATCTTTTAAAAAAAGTTAAAATTCCCGTATATGCAACGCTTCTTACTGCAGGTCTTATACGCGGTAAATTAAGTGAACACAAGCTTGACTACGAGGTTGATATTCGTATTGTTAAAGCAGGGGATACTGTTTCTCTTGGCGATTTTGATGTCGAGTTTATTCACGTTAACCACTCTATTCCCGGTGCTGTTGCATTAGCTATTAAGTGTGATTCAGGTACTGTTGTTCAAACCGGTGACTTTAAAATCGATACAAGCCCCATAGACGGTGAAATTATAGATTTATCACGTTTTGCAGAGTTGGGTAGCGAAGGCGTTATGTGCCTTCTTTCTGACTCTACTAATGCTGAGCAACCCGGCTTCAGTCAAAGTGAGAGTAAGGTTGGCGAAACCTTTAAAAGCCTCTTTAATCAAGCGGGTGACAGACGAATAATTATCGCAACCTTTGCTTCAAATATTCATAGAGTACAGCAGATTATCGATATTGCCGCTAACACAGGCAGAAAGGTTGCCCTTTCTGGCAGAAGCCTTGAAAACGTTGTTTCTATTGCATCAGAGCTTGGCTACGTAAATATTCCCGACGGTACTTTGATAAGCATTGACGAAATTAAAAAATATTCTGATGACAGGCTTGTAATAATTACTACAGGTAGTCAGGGCGAGCCTATGTCTGCTCTTTCGAGAATGGCTTCGGGCGGTCACAGAAAGGTTTCCATAGGATATAATGATTGCGTTATTATTTCAGCAAGACCTATTCCCGGTAATGAAAAAACCGTTTATAGAGTAATTAACGACCTTTTAAGATTAGGGGCTAACGTTATATACGAAAAAATGTATGACGTTCACGTTTCGGGTCACGCTTGTCAGGAAGAGCTTAAATTGATGCTTTCTCTTGTTAAGCCTAAATATTTTATTCCCGTTCATGGTGAACAAAAGCATTTACGTTATCACGCAAAGCTTGCTGAAAGCGTAGGTATTGACAGAAACAATATTCTTATTGCTGATAACGGATATGAAATTTCAGTAAGTGACAGAAATATTTCAGTTTCAGGAACAGTTGCAAGCGGTAAGGTTTATGTTGACGGTTACGGTGTCGGCGACGTAGGTGCAAGAGTTATGAAGGAACGTCTTCATTTAGGTCAAGACGGTATAATTATTATCGCAGCAACCATTGACGGTGCTTCAGGTGAGCTTTTAAGCGGTCCCGAGGTTGTTTCAAAAGGCTTTGTTTACGTTAAAGAAGCCGAATTTTTAATGAATGAAGCTGTGAGAATTTCTATGAAGGTTATTGATAGCTTTCCGCCTTATAGTTTCGATATTAACGCTATGAACGTTAAAATAAGAGATGAGGTTTCACGTTTAATGTATGAAAAAACTAAACGTAGCCCAATGATTTTACCAATTCTCTTGGAAGTATAAAATTTTTGTAAAGGAGGAGTATGATGAAAGCACTTGCTCTTTTTTACCAAAACCCTGCAGGCTTTGTTGCTGCTGTTTTGTTGCTTGTTTTTTCGGTACTTGGATTTATATTCAATACTGAAATGGGCATGGGCTTTTTAAGTGCGTTTTTACTGATTTTGCTTATTGTTTTTCTTTACGCTGCACTTTCTTTAAAGGCAACTAGAAAATATGTTTCTCAGGTTAACAAATCTTTGTCCGGTAAAAAAGTGTCTGCTGTTGATACTTTTCCTTTACCGTGTGTAATTTGTGATGTTCACGGTAATCTTGTTTGGTACAATGCAAAGTTTTCGGAAGATATAATCGCAAGTGGCAGTAAAACCTTAAGAATAAACGATTTTATTCGTGATTATAAATATTCGAAATATTCCGATGAATCATTTGCTTCTGCTGAATTTGACAGTAAAAAATATTCTGTTTTTATCACAAAGATTAAAAGTGTATCAAATCCTATGCTTTGCTTTTATTTCTTTGATGATACATATTACAAAGAAACAGAAGATGAGTATAAGTTGTCAAGACCGTTTGTTATGCATATTCTCGTTGATAATATCGAGCAGCTTTCACGTCAACTGACTGACAGTAAATTCGCTCTTGTAACAAGCGGAATTGAAGCAAAAATAGAGAAATGGTTAAAGAATGAAAACGTTATTACAAAAATAACGGGTAACGGCAGTTTTTTAGTTATCGGTGAGAAACGTTGTCTTGATAAGCTTTGCGAGGACAAGTTCTCGGTTTTAAACGATATCAGAAGCTATAAACAGGGTACTACCTCAATAAACGCTACGCTTTCTATTGGTGTAGGTACCGGTGAAAATTTCAAGGATTGTGAAATTTGGGCAAGAAAAGCTCTTGATATGTCATTGGGCAGAGGTGGTGACCAAGCTGCAGTTTATACCGAAAACGGTTATATGTATTTCGGTGGTGTTTCCAATAGGGCAAATGATAACTCACGCGTTTCACCAAGGCAAACAGCCGCTAATATTGCAACCCTTGTAAAGAAATACGACAAGGTTTTAATTGTAGGCCATAAGTATTCCGACTATGATGCTATCGGCTCTGCTATGGGCTTACAGTTCTTCTCAGAGGCTAACGGGATTCCCGCTTTTGTTGTTTGCGATGAAGCAACGACTTTAGCAGGCGGTTTAGTTGCTTTTGCACGAAACGAGGGCTTTGAGGAATTTGTTGAAATTAACAAAGCTATTGAAACGTGTGACGATAAAACGCTTTTATTTGTTGTTGATTCTCATCGCAAGCCTTTACTTGAATGCCCCGAGCTTTACGATAAAGCGGGTGCAAAGGTTGTTGTCGACCATCACAGACGAGCAGATGATTATATCGATAACTCTGATTTGTTTTATCATTCGCCTTCATCATCATCTGCTTGTGAAATGGTTGCAGAGCTTATTGAATATTCAACTCTGCAAGAGAAAGTTCCGTCGGTTATATCAACTGCCTTGCTTTCCGGTATTGTTCTTGATACAAAAGATTACGTTTTAAGAACGTCTCAACGCACCTTCTCTGCGGCTGCATTTTTAAGAGAAAATAATGCGGATACGATTGCGGTTAAAAAATTATTTGCAACTAACGCTGAAATGATTGCTCTTAAGAATGAAATTATCAGCTCTGCTGTTACCTTAGGTGATTGCATTATTTCTAAAACTGATAAAAACGGATCTAATCTTAGAGTTGTTACTGCAAAAGCAGCGGATGAAATGCTTAATATAAGTGGTGTTAAAGCCTCTTTTGTTCTTTCTTACATCGGTAAAGACATTGTTCAGATATCTGCAAGGTCATTAGGTGAGGAAAATGTTCAGCTTATTATGGAGTTGCTTGGTGGCGGCGGTCACAGCACTATGGCTGCAACTCAGTTAAAAGATATTGATTTAGACGGTGCTTATAAGAAATTAATAGGTGCTATTGAAAAATATTACTCTTCAAAATAAATTTCCGGAGGTATACAAATGGAAGTAATTTTAAAAGCCGACGTTAAAGGTCTTGGCAAAAAAACTGAAAAGGTAACCGTATCTGATGGTTACGCAAGAAACTTTTTGTTTCCTCGCGGTCTTGCCGCAGAAGCAAATGCACAGCTTATTTCAGAAATGAAGAATAAACAGTCATCCGAACAGTTCAGAGCTGCTGAAGAATTAAAGGCTGCTCAGGAAAACGGTGAAAAAATTAAGGGTAAAACAATTGTAATGAAAGCAAAGGGCGGTACTAACGGCAGACTTTTCGGCTCCGTTACTGCAAAAGAAATTGCAACTCTCGTTTCAAAGCAGTTTTCAATTTCTGTTGATAAAAGAAAAATTACAGTTGATGACATAAAAGCTTTTGGCACTTATAATGCGGAAGTAAAGCTTCATCCCAAAGTTACTGTTCCCTTTAAGGTTCAGGTTATTGAAGAATAATCTCTTGTCTATTTTAGATTTAAAGGATTTTAAATTATGGCTAAAAATGAAAATCTGTCTTTAGACAGTATTACAATGCCTTACAGTCTTGAAACAGAACAAGCTGTAATCGGCTCGATTTTAATTAATCCCGAGTGCGTTACCGTTGTACTTTCGCAGGTTAAGCCGGATTATTTTTATATTCCTCAGCACCGTGAAATCATGGAAGCGGTAATGATTCTTGATACTTTAGGCTCAAGAATTGATGCTCTCACTATTCTTGATAAATTAAATAGCTCAGAGAACTCCGATGCGGAAGCTAACAAGAACTATCTTTTTCAGATTGCACAGTCGGTTCCGTCTGCTGCAAACGTTGAAAATTACTGCAAAATCGTTAGAGAAAAGTATTTCTTACGTTCTCTTATTACAATTTCAAGAGAAACAATTGATTCAGCAGTTGAAGGTGGTGCTGACGCTGATAAGCTTCTAGACTCTGCAGAACAAAAGATTTATGATATTAGAAAAGGTAAATCAACAGGTTCTTTACAACGTCTTATTGACGTTATTTCTGCCGAGGTTTATCCTAATCTTGTTCAGATTTCATCCGAAAACGCTGAAGAATTTAAAGGTATTCCCACCGGCTTTTCAAAGCTTGATGAAATTACATCCGGTCTTAACCGTTCTGACTTAATTCTTATCGGTGCCCGTCCTGCTATGGGTAAAACAAGCTTTGCGTTAAATATCGGTAGAAACGTTGGTATGACAGGTAAAAAGGTTGTTTTCTTCTCTCTTGAGATGTCTAATGAACAGCTTGCTGCCCGAGTGCTCTCAACCGAAGCACGTGTTGAAAGTAATAAATTACGTTCGGGTGAAATTTCACCTGATGAGTGGATGCGACTTGCTGAGGCTACCGACAGATTAACTAAATGCAATTTGTATTTTGACGATACTTCAACAATTACTGTCCCTGAAATCAAGTCAAAAATCAAACGAGCAAAAGACGTTGACTGTATTATTATCGACTATCTCGGTCTTATGGAATCTGCTAAAAAGAAAGAAAATAGGGTGCAGGAGGTTACCGAAATCACACGTAGCCTTAAAATGCTCGCTAAGGATTTAAAGATTCCCGTTGTTGTTTGCTGTCAGTTGTCCCGTGGACCTGAAAAGAATGGTAAATCTTCAAACAGACCTATGCTTTCTGACCTTCGTGACTCAGGTTCAATTGAGCAGGACGCAGATATTGTTATGATGCTTTACCGTGAGGGTTATTATAAAAGCAGTTCTCAAAATCCTGACGAAATCGACTTGACTCAAGCAGACGTTGACGTTGCTAAAAACCGACACGGTCCGACTGAAAGAATTAAGCTTCATTGGGATGCTCAGTATACACTTTTCTCAACCTTGGAGTATAGAGATGAGTAATTTTACAGAAATTGTTTCACGTAAATTTTATGAAACTGCTGTTTCACACTCTATGTTTGCAGGCGTTGATAATGTAATTGTAGGCTTTTCGGGCGGTGCTGATTCAGTTTGCCTTTTACATCTTTTACATAGATTTCAAAATGAGTTTTCTTATTCTCTTACTGCCGTACATGTTAACCACGGTATAAGAGGTGACGAAGCTAAAAGAGATGCCGACTTTGCTAAAAGCTTTTGTGAAGAAAATGGTATTTCATTTAAGCTTGTTGAGATTGAATGTGTGAAGCTTGCAGAAGAGGACAAAATATCACTGGAAGAAGCAGGGCGAAAAGCACGTTACGAGGCATTCAACGGGCTTTGCAATGATAAATCCAAAATCGCTACTGCTCATAATCAAAATGATAATGCTGAAACCTTGATTTTTAACTTATCAAGAGGCTCTTCGCTTAAAGGTGCTTGCGGTATTCCTTACGGCAGAAGCAATATCGTAAGACCAATACTTGATTGCAGTAGAGAAGAGATTGAAGGCTATTGCAAGGAAAACTGTTTATCATTTGTAACTGATAGTACAAATCTTTCGGATGATTATTCACGTAATAAAATAAGGCATAATGTTTTGCCTGTTATGAGTGAGTTGAATAGCGATTTTTTGAATAAAATTACACAATTTTGCAATGATTGTGCTGATATTGAGAGCTTTTTAGATAGTTACAGCGATAAGCAACTTAATAAAGCTACTATATCCGAAAATTATTATGATGCTTTTTATATTTCTTCTCTTGAAAAGGCGATTGCAACGAGGGTTTTGATTTCTGCCTTTAATAAATTTTCGACCGTAACCCTTGAAAGACATCAAATTTTAGCTTTATTTGAGCTTCTTACAAACGGTGGCAGGTTGCAAATTAAAGGTGATATTTTCGCCGAGGTAAAACAAGGCAAGTTAAGGTTTTTTTATTTGACTAACGATCTCAAAACCGATTCTGTTGATAATCTTGAAATACCGTTTGAGGTGTCGTTTAATAACTACACTATCAAGTGTGAGTTAATTGATTGTTCAAAGAAAATTAACCGTTTATCTTTAGATAATTTGATAGATTTTGATAAAATAAACGGTAAATTATTCCTTAGAAGCCGTATCAGCGGTGATAGAATTACGCTAAGAAAAAGAAATGTTACTAAATCTTTAAAAAAGCTTTTCTGTGAAGAAAATGTTCCGCTGGAATTGCGCGACAGTATTCCTGTTTTATGCGATGAAAACGGTGTTGTATGGGTTTATGGTTTTGGTGTTAATAAACGTTACGAAGTTACATCAAATTCTAATAATATTATTTCTGTGAGGGGTAAATATATTGATAGGTAATGATATGAAAAATGATATTAAAAAAGTTCTTATTTCAGAAGAAGAGCTTTCAAATATCGTCAGATCACTCGGTAAACAAATAACAGAGGATTATAAGGGTAAAGACTTAATGATTGTCAGCATTTTAAAGGGTTCTATTATTTTTATGGCTGACTTAATGAGAGCGATTGATACTCCATGTACTATCGACTTTATGGCTGTTTCAAGCTACGGCTCAGGCACTAAAACATCTGGCGTAGTTAAAATTATCAAAGACCTTGATGCTTCAATAGAAGGTAAAGACCTTTTGATTGTTGAAGATATTCTTGACAGCGGTCGTACCCTTAGCTATATTAAAGAAATTCTTCTAGCTCGTAATCCTAAGAGCATTAAAATTTGCACTCTTTTTGATAAACCGGAAAGAAGAGAAGCAGATATCTATGCTGATTATATCGGCAGTAAGGTTCCAAACGAATTTATTGTTGGTTACGGTCTTGATTACGATGAACACTATAGAAATCTACCTTATATAGGCGTATTAAAAGAATCAGTTTATAACGACTAATTATTTATTGTTGTTCAAATATTTTGAAAGAGGTGAGCTGTTATAAAAAACGGCGACAAAATTAAGGCGTTTTTGCCTTATATAATTATTCCGCTTATTGTTGTGTTACTTATTTCATTTTCAACAAGCGATACTGCGAAAAACAGTAAACTTGAATATTATCAGGTTATTGAATTGTTTGACAAGGGTGAGGTTGTTGAGTATGAGTTGAATATTGGCTCAGGTAATCTTACTTTCAAGCTTAAAGACGGTACCTCGGGTAAATATTCAGTTCCTAACGTAAGTCTTTTTGTTGATGATATTCACGAAGCAGTTGTTGAATACAACAGAGCAAATCCAAAAGCTCCAATTAAATATAACTACGTTTCAGGTAATTCCTATAATATCTGGATACAGCTTTTACCCGCTATTCTTTGTGGCGTTCTTGTAATTGGTGGCGGTTATCTCTTTATGAAAAAGATGAATAACTCCATTTCAAGCGAGAACAATCGTGCAATGGGCTTTGGTAAAGCTCGTGTTAAATTGGGCAAAGACGAAAAAAGAAAAACTACCTTTAAAGAGGTTGCAGGTGCTGACGAAGAGAAAGACGAGCTTCAGGAAATTGTTGAATTTCTTCGTGATCCCCGTAAATTCACCGAGCTTGGTGCAAGAATTCCTAAGGGTGTACTTCTTGTCGGCCCTCCCGGTACCGGTAAAACTCTTCTCGCAAGAGCTGTTGCAGGCGAAGCAGACGTTCCGTTTTTCTCAATTTCGGGTTCCGATTTCGTAGAAATGTACGTTGGTGTTGGTGCTTCCCGTGTTCGTGACCTTTTTGATCAGGCTAAAAAGAGTGCTCCCTCAATCATCTTTATTGATGAAATTGATGCAGTAGGCCGTCATAGAGGTGCAGGTATGGGTGGTGGCCACGATGAACGTGAGCAGACCCTTAACCAGTTACTTGTTGAAATGGACGGCTTCGGTAATAACGAAGGAATCATAATTATCGCTGCGACTAACCGCCCCGATATCCTTGACCCCGCACTTTTACGTCCCGGTCGTTTTGACAGACAGGTTACTGTTGGCAGACCCGATTTAAAGGGTAGAGAAGAGATTTTAAAGGTACACGCTAAAAATAAGCCTCTTGCACCCGACGTTGACTTAAAAACAGTTGCTCACGGTACAATCGGTTTTGTTGGTGCAGACCTTGAAAACCTTATGAATGAAGCAGCTCTTCTTGCAGCAAAACGTAATAAAAAAGCTATTACAATGAAAGAAATCGACGAAGCAACTATTAAGGTTGAGGTTGGTACAGAAAAGAAATCAAGAAAATATACGGAAAAAGATAAGAGAATTACAGCTTTCCATGAAGCAGGTCACGCAGTTTCTGCATATTATCTTGAAAACTGTGAACCTGTTTACGAGGTTTCAATTGTTCCCAGGGGTATGGCGGGCGGTTACACGTTATACCGTCAGGATGAAGATTCAAGCCACCTTTTAAGATCCGCAATGATTGACAGAATCGTTTCTGCAATGGGCGGTAGGGTAGCCGAAGAGATTACATTTAATGATATATCAACAGGTGCTTCTCAGGACATTGCTCATTCAACAGAAATTGCTCGTTCAATGGTTACAAAGTACGGTATGAGTAACGAGCTTGGTCCCGTTCTTTATGGTAAGGATAATAACGAAGTATTTCTTGGTATGGATTATTCACATACTCAGAATTATTCAGAAACCTATGCTACACTTATTGATAATGAGGTTAAACGCATTCTTAGTGAGTGTTACGATAAATGTAAAGAGCTTCTTACTGTTCATAACGATAAGCTTGTTCTTATTGCTGAAACTCTTATTAAGCAAGAGAAAATTGACCGCGATCTTTTCTTAAAGCTTATGGATGAAAACTATAATCCGGATGAAGATGTTGAGACAACAGTTGAAACCGAAGCTATTGAAACTCAAGATACTGTTATAGAAGAAGTTACAGAAGTTATTGAGGAAAATGTTGTTGAAAACGAATCTAATAGTGACGTTTCTTACGATATAACTGCTGATGAAAACAATACTACAACCGATTCTACCATTGAATAATGCTTTAATACGCAAAAAACTGACAGACGAAAATCTGTCAGTTTTTTATGCTTTATACAATTATTTATTATGTCTGTTAATCAAAATATTTGTAAATTTCAGAATAGCTTTCAATATAGAAATCACAGAATGATTTAACTGTTTCGGGGTCAGCCTTTTCTGAAATGTCTTTTATTCCTAAAATCTTATATCCCGCATTATTTGCTGTTTCAATAGCATAAAGTGCATCTTCAAATATGTAAGTATTGTTTTTATCAGTACCTAAATATTCGAGAGCTTTATCGTAAATGATAGGGGAGTCTTTGCCTGCTCCAACGGAAGTGCAGGTGAATATTTCATCAAAATAATCTCTTATACCGTTTCTGATAAGAGCTCTCTCAACAAGATGCTTGTCTGTTGCTGTCGCAACGCACATTTTAACATTTCTTTGTTTTAAAAACTCTAAAAACTCTTTAACGCCGTCTTTTAAAACCACTTCATTGTAATAGAAACCCTCAACTAACTTATTTACCGCTTCAACAACACCTAAAACAGTTTCAGTAGGGTCGATATTTTTGATATAATATTCTGCCGCTTGAGTCATACTCATTTTAACAAACTCATCTTCTATGCCGGGCTCAGGTTCAATACCTTTTTCCTTTAAAAATCGTAAACCTATTTCGCTCCATATATGCATAGAGTCGAACACAGTACCGTCTAAATCGAATATTGCACCTTTTATGTCATTCATGTTACTAATCATAAATTACCTCCAAAATTGAAACTGCCTGTTTTATTATCCCAAATGATACATAACTTGCCGTTTTCAACGCTAATTGAAGAGCTTTTACCTATAAACTCGTTACTAACCCCTAAAGGAAAATCTGCCGTTAAAACAGCATCTGAAAGCTCATAAAGTAAGCCGTTTTCATTTATGCCAACTGATTTGTCACAAACTGAAAAGACTGATATATTCCCTTTACAATCCGATGAAAAACTAATTGAATTGTTTTTAATAACTGTTAAAGCGGTTTTGTTCTCATTATCAAAAAAGACAGAAACACCGTTATTTTCAGTAATAAAAGATGCCGTTTGAATATTGGCTATCGTGTGGTCAAGTCTTCCGCCAATACAACCGTAAATCTCAAAATACTTATAACCCATATTTAAAGCGGTTTTTATACAAAGCATTGTATCGGTATCATCTTTGATTTTAGGGTGCTTAATTATGTTTTCACCCTCGGGGATATAGCCAAGAGAATCAAAATCACCAATAATATAATCGGGCTTGATATTAAATTCTTTTAGTGTTTCAAGCCCTTTGTCAGCGGCTATTATAACATCGTTTTCGTTTTTATTTAAATTAAAGCCGTCGGTGTTAATTTTAAGTGCACCGAAAATAATACATTTTTTCATAAAAACCTCTTTATATTTATACATAAAGCCTTCCTATATCTATTAGGAAGGCTTTTAAATTAAAATATACCGTAAGTTATAAGAGACATAATTAAGCCGGCAATAAAAACACCTAAAGCAATAATTGGTAAGCACTTTTTAAATCTTAAATCCATAAGTGCAGCTATAAGAGCGCCCGTCCAGCCGCCTGTACCGGGGAGAGGAATTGCAACAAATAAGAGAAGGCCCCACTCTTTATATTTTTGAATTGTACCTTTTTTCTTTTCAGAACGTTCTTCCATTTTATCAACAATTTTTGCGAATGCTTTGAATTTTCTCATCCAAGCAAAAATCTTTCTTATAAAAAGAAGAATAAAGGGAATGGGGAGCATATTACCAACATAACAGATAATAAAAGCCTGTAAGAAGGGGATTTCTAAAAGTCTGGCAGCAATCATACCGCCTCGCAACTCAAGTACAGGGAAAAGAGAGATAGCAAATGCAACGAGCTGTGGCGGAATAGTATTTTGTAAAAAATCAACTATTGAAGTTACAATCGTTTCAACCATAATTTTCCTCGCTTATATAATTATTAGAAATAAGATACTCTTTAGCATCCTTTAATATTGTTTTATCGTTTTCGAATTTTAGATGTTTATATGCATTTTCGAAAGTGAGCCATATATAATCTTCAATTTCTTCAACTTGAATTTTAGTTTGAGTGTCGTTAGTGGATGCAACGAAAATCTGAACTGTTTTTTGAATTTTGTTTTGAATAGTATATTCAGATTTGCATTTAAAACCGGGGAGAATATTGATTCTTAAACCGGTTTCTTCAAAAACCTCACGAATTGCAGTTTCTTCTAAGGTTTCGCCTTTTTCAACGTGACCTTTAGGAAAGCTCCAATTTGAACTTCTTCTGTTGCGGATTAAAAGGTAGCGTATTTCGTTATTAATTTTTCGGTAAACAACCGCACCGCAAGACCTTTCGTAATAACAATCCAGATAAAATTGACGGTTATGAGTATAAAACTCAATTAGCTCTCTGATTTCACAATCAATATATTTTTTTGATTTTGGTGCTGCAATTAATTTCTGTTCACCGTTGTCTCTGAATTTTATTACGGCAATAATTCTACCGTCAAAATGCCTTACCGGATTATCAATACCAAGAATAAAAACACCGCTTACAGTTGGTGCAGGCTGGAATTTTCCGATAGGCTTGCCATGGTTTAATTTATAAACCGAAGAAGAGGACAAAGGTGAACCAATAGGGTCTGTTATACTAACCCTAATCAATTTACCTAACATGAAGTAACCTCACATAACATAGAAATATGTTTAATATTATATGCCTTTTTTTTACCACTTTCAATATACAAACTATTTATAATTATAAGCAAGTTTTATTGCAATTTCATCAAAAATCACCCATATTGTAAAATTTTTACTAAATTAAAAGGATGGTATTGCTACCATCCTTGATAAATATTATTTTAAATTTTTAAAGAATTCGCAAACCTCAACAGCTTTACCGCAGGTCATAGGACCTTCTGTACATTTATTAACAAAGCAACTTGGGCCATAGAACTTAAATACAGTTTCATCTGCTTTTCTGAGCTGTGAAAGCATTTCAATAGCGAAATCACGGATTTCCCATTGAGCTCTGTTGCAAGAACGTAAGCGCATAAATAAAAGCAACTCACGACCGTTGATAGTTGTAACGATATCGATTGCGTTACCGCTAAGCTGAACGTAAGCAAGCAGTTCTTCGGAAACGCCAAGCTCTTTTAATTCATTATAAAGCTCATTTGTCTTTATAAATGCATCACAATATCTCTCTTTAAGCTCGGGCTTTACTGAAATTGTTTCGGGAAGAATGTGTCTTGTTCTGTCAGTAAGTGTAAGAGAGGGGATGCCGATAGACTGAATTCTGTGTCTTGCAAAATGAGTAAGGCAGGATAACGAAACGTTATTTATTCTAAAGGTAAACGTCGCAGCCTCTAAAGGTCTTTGACGTTTAGATTTGATTATTTTTTCAATAATTTTTGAACGCTCTTCGCTATCAGAAATGATATCTTCAATTTGTTTTGTGGGTAAGTTGCAAGCCTCAATAAGAGCTGCTCTTGCAATTGCCTTTGATGCATCGGGAGTGTAGCTGATTAACTCAACGGGAGCTTGATTTTTAATAAGCTCTTTATCTGCAACGTATGAATATGTGGGAACGTCTTGAAGATTAGGTCGTCTTGCTTCAAAATCGGTAAATATACCGGGTGTCATTGATTTTGCCTGCTCTAAAAGAGATTCGCCTAATGCTTTAAGCTCGGGGAAGGTTGAACCTCTGCCGTAAATCATAGCGTAAAGCATATTGATTAACTCTCTTGCGTTCAAGGTACAGTAGAAGTTACTGTACAAGGAATAGGGGAGAAGAAAACGTGCATCTTCTTTAGGTATACCTGCATCAATAAAGGCCTGATATTCATTGTAAAGGTAATCCATATGAGCGATATATTTATCGTGAACGGCTTTAGATTCAAAGTGAGGGACGTAATAACCTAATTTTGCGAAATCAACGTATCTTCTTGATTTAACGGTAAATGAAGCAAGGCGGAATTCTATAACAAACTGCTCAACTAAAACGGAAACGTTTTGGAAAGCAAGGTTGAAAACAGTATGCTCCACAGTTGAAGTATGACCCGAACGGGTAACCTTTGATATTAAATTAGCGTTTTTTGCTGCATCCTTTGAAAGCTCTAAAATTTCAAGAGCAGTACCGGGCTGGGTTGAAATTCTGCCTGAAGCAGCTGGAATTCTCTCACCGGTATCGGTCATGCCGATAATAATGGCTTTTGAATTAGTGTTAAGTTCGGCGTTCATAAACTTCCTCCAATTGTTCCATATATTTCGTTTATTATACCATTCACCATCAATAAATTCAAGAGCAATATTTTTTATTAAATAACTATAAATATACTGATTTCTTCTTGAAAATTTATACTATATATGGTATCATTAACTCAATTATGGGTGTATATTGCCTTTTTAACGTTTAGGAGGGTTTTTTATGGCTATTATCAAGAAAGAAGCGTACTTCAATTCCTCTACGGGAGTTAATAAAATACGAACTCTTATCTGGTCTGATTCTGATGTTCAACCTGTTGCTGTTTTTCAAATAGCACACGGCGTTTCAGAGCATATTGACAGATACGATGATTTTGCAAGATTTCTTGCATCTAAAGGCTTTATTGTCTGTGGTAACGATCATATCGGTCACGGTAAATCCGTAAACTCTGCCGAAGATTTAGGCTTTACTGCCGAAAAAGACGGTTACAGACGTTTCGTTGATGATATGCATATTTTATATTCAATTATTCATAAACGTTTTCCCGACCTTCCTTATTTCCTTTTCGGTCACAGTATGGGTTCTCTGTGTGCTAGAGTATATGCAAGTACTTTCGCAACCGACCTTGCGGGTCTTATTATCTGCGGTACTGCTCAAGTTCCATCAGGTCTTGATTTCAGTATTGATGCACTTGATAAAATTGTTGAAAAATTCGGTGCACGTACTGTTAACAAGGTTGCAGCAGGTATGCTTAACAAGTTCTCTTCTCTTGGTATTTCCGACAGAGAAACTGATTTGGACTGGTTAAGCGTTAATAAAGAAAACGTACAGAATTATATTGACGACCCTCTTTGCGGCAACGAGCTTTCTCTTGCGGGTATTCGTGATTTAGCCGCAATCGGTATTCTTGCAAGTGATAAATTATGGCCTGCAACTATTCCTGTTGATTTACCCATAATGATTATTTCCGGAGCACTTGACCCCGTTGGCGGTAAAGGAAAAGGCCCGATTGCTTGTTGTGATGCTTTAACTGAAAGCGGTCATAACCCTACGGTGATTATTTACCCCGGTTGCCGTCACGAAATTCTTAACGAGGATTGCAAGGAGAAAGTTTATATGGATATCCTCGGTTGGTTAAACTCCGTTCTTTTCTAATTATTTATATCAGGTGAAAAATTTGCAAAACAAAAATATATTTGTTTCTGAAAGTGATTTAGCGATTCAAAGAGATTATATTGATAAGGTTCGCACGGTTTTATCTTCCCGCTTCAGCGATAGAGCACCTAAAGCCTTTGTTCATACCTACGGTTGTCAGGGTAACGTTTCCGACAGCGAGCAAATCAAAGGTATGCTTGTTGAAATGGGCTACGAGCTTTGCGACGAAACCGAGAAGGCTGACCTTATTTTATATAATACCTGTGCTATTCGTGAGCATGCTGAAGACCGAGTATTCGGTAACGTAGGTGCTTTAAAATCACTTAAGAGAGATAATCCCGAGCTTATAATTGCTTTGTGCGGTTGTATGATGCAACAAAAGCACATTTCTGATAAAATTAAAAACAGCTATCCTTTTGTTAATCTCGTTTTCGGTACTCACGTTTTATATAAATTACCCGAGTTTTTATCAAAGGTTCTATGCACTAAAAAAAGAGTTTTTTCTATTGATGAAAGCGACGGTGTAATTGCCGAGGGCATTACCCGTTCAAGAGATAGCGGTGAAAACGCTTGGTTACCCATAATGTACGGCTGTAATAACTTTTGCTCTTACTGTATCGTGCCTCACGTTAGAGGGCGTGAAAGAAGCCGTGATCCCGAGCTTGTTTTAAACGAAGCAAAAGAGCTTATAAGAGAGGGCTATAAAACAATAACTTTGTTGGGTCAAAACGTTAACTCATACGGTAAAAATTGCGATCACGGTGTTAACTTTGCTGATCTCGTGAGACGTATTGATGCTATTGAGGGGGATTTTAAATTTGATTTTATGACCTCTCACCCGAGGGACTGTAGCTTTGAGCTATTAGATGTGCTTTCGGAAAGTAAGCATTTCTGCGGTCATTTACATTTACCCGTTCAGTCCGGTAATAACAGAATCTTAAAAGAAATGAACCGCCATTATACACGAGAGCATTATCTTGATTTAATAAAATATGCCCGTGAAAAAATGCCTAATGTTGACTTAACAACGGATATTATCGTTGGCTTCCCCGGTGAAACCTATGAGGAATTTCTTGATACAGTTTCACTTGTTAAGGAAGTTAAGTACGGCTCAATGTTTACGTTTATTTATTCTGCTAGAAAGGGGACACCTGCCGCAGAGCTGCCCGACCCCGTATCTAAAAAAGAGAAGACCGCTTGGTTTATGGAGCTTTTAAGGGTTCAAGAGGAAATTTCGGGTAAAAAATTTAATTAATTTTAGTTTAAAAACAATTCAAAAATTGTTGAATAAAAATTTATTTTTAAGGAGCAAACAAAAATGTCAGTAATTGAACTTACAAGACAGCTTGGTGCTGCTATTCAGCAGGACGAGCGCTACAAACAGTATGAAGAAGCAAGAAAGGCAAATGAAGCAGACGATGCTCTTAACGAGCTTATCGGCAAAATCAATCTTCTTCAGTTAAATTATCAGAATGAAGCTTCAAAGGGCGAGGATGCAGATGCTTCTAAAATGGAAACATATGCAAAAGAATTTGAAGAGCTTTACCGTGAAATTATGCTTAACGGCAATATGGTAAAATTTGAAGCTGCAAAAACAGCAGTTGACGATATGATGAACGAAATTATGGGTATTCTTGCTTGTTGTGTAGACGGTCAGGACCCTGCAACTTGTGATCCTCATCAAGAGCATCACTGTGACGGCTCTTGCAGCAGCTGTGGCGGTTGTCACTAATTAAAAACTAATTTTTAAGTACTGAGGTAAAAAATGGCTAAGCTTTCTCCAATGATGGAACAATATTTCCAAATAAAAAAAGATTATGCGGATACTCTTTTATTCTTCCGTCTCGGTGATTTTTACGAGATGTTTTTTGAGGACGCTAAAATTGCATCTAAAGAGTTAGAGCTTGTTCTGACGGGAAGAGATTGCGGTCAGGAGGAGCGTGCGCCTATGTGCGGCGTTCCTTTCCACAGTGCTGATTCTTATATAGCAAAGCTTGTAAGCCGTGGCTACAAGGTTGCTATTTGTGAGCAGGTTGAAGACCCTGCAACAGCTAAAGGTATAGTTAAGCGTGATGTTGTCAGAATTGTTACACCGGGTACGGTTATTGAAAGCAATATGCTTGATGAAAGCAAAAACAACTATCTCGCTTCTATCTTTTTAAATGATAAAAATTGCGGTATCGCTTTTGTTGATGTTTCGACGGGTGAGGTTCATCTTGATTCATTTACTGATGACGATTCTACCGCAAGAATTATCAATCAGCTCGGTTGCTATAGACCAAGTGAAATTATTATAAATAAATATGCAGCTTCCGTTAAATCTGTTATAAGCTTTATAAAAGACAGATTATCGGTTGATTATCAGCTTATAAACGAAGCTGATTATAGTGAGGCTGATTTAAAAAATATTATTTCTGCTCATATTCCTCAGGATGACGGAAAGCTTTCTGAATTTTCTAAAAATCCTGCGCTTCTTTACGCTTTTGGTATTGCTTTGATTTACTTAAAAGGCGTTCAAAAGAATGAGCTTGATAATATCAACGACGTTGATTTTTATAACGAAAAATCTTATTTATCACTTGATATTTCAGCACGAAGAAACCTTGAGTTGACCGAAACTCAGCTTCGTCGTGAAAAGAAGGGTAGTCTTCTTTGGGTGCTTGACCATACTAAAACTGCTATGGGTAAACGTCTTATTCGTAGCTGGGTTGAACAACCGTTGATTAATTATAATGCCATTATCCAAAGGCAAAATGCAGTTGAAGAATTAACTGCTGATACAATTCTTCTTGATTCTTTAATGAATTATCTCTCTGAGATGTTCGATATTGAAAGAATTATGACAAGAATTGTTTACGGTACTGCAAACGCTAAAGAGTTAAGAACTCTCGGAAAAACTATTGAACAGTTATCAAATATTAAATCTTCTATAAGCGGTGTTAAATCTAAAATGCTTAATAGCATTTACGATGACATCGATTTGTTAGAAGACGTTCTTTCATTAATTGAAACTGCTATAACTGAAGATCCGCCTTTAACCGTAAGAGAGGGCGGAATGATTAAAAAAGGGTATAACAGCGAACTTGATACTCTTCACGATATCGTTGAAAACGGCAAAGGCTTTTTAGCTGACGTTGAACAAGCCGAGCAGGAAAAGACGGGTATCAAGAAGCTTAAAATAGGTTATAACAGAGTTTTCGGCTATTATATAGAGGTTACAAACTCCTTTAAAGACCTTGTACCCGACCATTACATTAGAAAACAAACGCTATCTAATTGCGAAAGATATATAACACAAGAGCTTAAAGAACTTGAATCAAAGGTTCTTGGTGCTCAGGAAAGAATCGTTCGTATTGAATACGAAATCTTTTCTCAGATAAGGAATAGAGTTGCTGACCAGCTTGAGAGAGTGAGGGTAACCGCCCGTGCAGTTGCAAGGCTTGACAGCCTTTGCTCACTGGCTTACGTTGCTGTTAATAACAACTATACAAGACCGATTGTTGATACTTCAGATGAAATAATTATCAAAGACGGCAGACATCCCGTTGTAGAGCTAATGTTAAACGGCTCACCGTTTGTGCCTAACGATACTCATCTTGATTGCCGTGATAACAGAATTGCTATTATTACCGGTCCTAATATGGCGGGTAAATCTACCTTTATGCGTCAGGTTGCTATAATTACTCTTATGGCTCAAATTGGTAGCTTCGTTCCTGCTTCAAGTGCAAAAATCGGTATTGTTGACAGAATTTTCACCCGTGTAGGTGCTTCTGATGACCTTTCTGCAGGTCAGTCAACCTTTATGCTTGAAATGACCGAGGTTGCTGATATTCTTAAATATGCAACAAATAAGAGCCTTATTGTATTCGACGAAATCGGTCGAGGTACTTCTACATATGACGGTATGAGTATTGCAAGAGCAGTCCTCGAATACACAGCAGATAAAAAGAGAATAGGTGCGAAAACATTATTTGCAACCCATTATCATGAGTTAACAGAGCTTGAAAACACTGTTGACGGTGTTAAAAACTATAATACATCAGTTAAAAAACGTGGTGACGATATTACGTTCTTACGTCGCATAGTTAAAGGTGCTGCTGATGGTAGCTACGGTGTTCAGGTTGCTCTTCTTGCTGGTGTACCGAAAGCCGTCGTTGAAAATGCAAAGAAAATATTATCAACTCTTGAAAGTCAAGAGAGAGTTACAGTTGCAAAGCCTGTTGAAAAGTTCCCCGAGGAAGAGGATATACTACAACTTTCTTTCACAAGCAGCGGCAAAGATGCAATTATTGAAAAGCTTAAAAATATTGACGTTAATACACTTACACCAATTGAAGCAATGACAGTTTTATTTGAGCTTCAAAAGGGTGCTGAAGAGATTTAATTTATTATCTTAAATCACAAACGACGAAGGGAGGGTGTTTATGCCTCGAATTAATGTTTTGCCCAAAAATATCGCAGACCTTATTGCTGCAGGTGAGGTTGTTGAACGCCCGTCCTCAGTTATTAAAGAGTTTATTGAAAACTCAATCGATGCAGGATCTAAAAATATTACCGTAGAAATTCAAAATGGCGGTAAAACTTATATAAGAGTTACAGATAACGGTTGCGGTATTGACCGTGATGACGTCAAAAAAGCCTTTATCAGTCACGCAACAAGTAAAATAAAAGATATTGTTGATTTAGACGCTATTTCAACTCTCGGTTTCCGTGGTGAAGCTTTGGCTTCAGTTTGTGCGGTATCAAAGGTTGAAATGCTAACTAAAACTGAAGATGCTGATGTTGGCACAAGATACGTTATTGAAGGTGGAGAAGAAAAACTTATTGATGATGCAGGTTGCCCCGTTGGTACAACCCTTGTCGTAAGAGATTTATTTTATAATATCCCTGCTAGACTAAAGTTTTTGAAAAAAGACGTTCAAGAGGGCAATTATATTGCAAGTATTGTTGAAAAAATTGCCGTTTCTAACCCTTCTATTTCATTCAAGTTTATTCGTGAAGGTAAGCTTCAGTTTTCGACCCCGGGTGACGGTAATTTAAAATCAGCAATTTACGCAGTTTTCGGTAAAGATTTTACAGAAAACCTTTTACCCGTTGAAAATAATCAAAACGGTATTACTGTAAAAGGCTTTACAACTAAGCCTACAAGCTGTAGAAGCAGTCGTTCAATGCAGATTTTTTACGTTAATAACCGTTACGTGAAAAGCGTTGTATTTTTAAGTGCCTTAGATGCAGCTTATAAAAACTCAATTATGGTGGGGAAATATCCAGGTTGCGTTTTGTTTATTGAGTTACCCTTTGAAGCGGTTGACGTTAACGTTCATCCTGCGAAAACCGAAGTCCGTTTTTATGATGAAAAAAGAATTTTTGATTGTATATATAATGGAGTTTTATCCGCTATAACTGATGATAAATCAAGATTACAAGCAACTTTCTCTACTGCAAAGGCTTTTATGAAGCCTGCTGAAAAGGGTGAACAGTTAAAGCTTAACGATTTACCTGTTGTAACGCATGAAAAAACTGTTACAGAAGTTAAATCAGAGAGAACTGTTTATGTTAAAGCATTTGGTAATATTTCAGGTAGTGACGGCGTGACCGTTAATTCACCTAAAAATGACGAGCCGAAACAGCTTGATTTCTTGAAAGATAGTATAGAAAAACCAATTGTTACTAAAATTAGCTTTAATGATTCTCAAAGTGAAGCTGTTTCTACGGATATTGAAGAGAAAGAAATTAGTATTAAAACCGATAATGATGTATCTAATAGCTCTTCAGCTACAAATTTTGATACTAACTCTGATGCAAGCGTTTTTACTAACATTGTAATAACTGTAGAAAATAATACAGATATTGTTGACGAAATAAAAGAAAATGATGCTGAAAAACCGACTGCAAATGTATCCAATTCAGTTGTACCGGAATTTAAGTTTATCGGTGAGGCTTTCAATACGTATCTAATAGCAGAGCTAGAAGGCAAGATGGTTATTATTGATAAGCATGCTGCCCATGAAAGAATTCTTTTTGAAAAATTCAAAAAAGAGGGTAGCGGCAACTCTCAAATAATGCTTCAACCGATTACTGTGAATTTATCTGCTGATGAATACAATGCTGTAATCGAGAATTCAGATTTACTTTATGATGCAGGGTATGAAATTTCCGACTTCGGCGACAGATGCGTTAAAGTAAATGCTTGTCCGCCAGAGCTTACTGATTCAAATTTATATGATATTATTCTTGAAATTGCAGGTTATCTTGCTAATAACGTTAAAACGTTGCTTCCCGAGAAATTAGATTGGATTTATCATTCAATGGCTTGCAGAGCAGCCGTAAAAGCGGGTAATTTTACTTCAAAATACGAAGCAGAAATGTTTGTTAAGCTTCTTTTATCCCGTGATGATATTCGTTACTGTCCTCATGGCAGACCCGTTATGATTGAAATGACTCAAAGAGAGCTTGAAAAGCAGTTTAAGAGGATAGTTTAAAACTTAGACAAGGTGATTTAGTGAAAAAGAAGGCAATTGTGATTGTCGGTGCCACCGCTTCAGGTAAAACCGGTTTAGGCGTTTACGTTGCCCGTAAATTTAACGGTGAAGTAATTTCTGCCGACTCTATGCAAATTTACAAGGGTATGAGCATCGCCACTGCCAAACCTACTGTTGAAGAAATGCAGGGCGTACCGCATCATTTGATTGATTTTCTTCCCGTAACTGAAAAATATAGTGTTTCTGCCTACTGTGATGATGCAAAATTAGTTTTTGATGATGTCGTTAGCAGAGGGAAACTACCGGTTATTGTTGGCGGTACGGGTCTTTATATCGATTCTTTCCTTTCAAATACTCAATTCTTAGATAATGCAGGTTCTGATACGGTAAGAGAAGCATTAAAAAATGAGTTTGAAATTAAAGGTATCGAAAAGCTTTATGATGAATTATGCGAGGTTGACCCTGATGCTGCCCGAAACATACACCCTAACAATACTGTAAGGGTTTTAAGAGCGTTAGAGGTGTACAGAGCAACAGGTAAAACCTTAACAGAACAAAATTTACTCTCCCATAACGTTGATAGTGATATCGAACCTTTATATATTGCTATTGGCTACCGTGACAGAGAAATTCTTTATGATAGAATTAATAAAAGAGTCGATTTAATGCTTGAAAACGGCTTATTAGAAGAAGCTAAAGCTTTTTTCGAAATGAATCCGTCGGTTACCGCTTTCAAAGCAATTGGCTGTAAAGAATTGAAACCGTATATTGATGGTGAAACCGAATTAGATATATGTGTTGATAATTTGAAGCGTGAAACAAGGCGTTATGCCAAAAGGCAATTAACTTGGTTTAAAAGAAATAACAAAATACATTGGCTTTATGCCGATGATAAAGACAGAAATACAATTTACTATGAAGCAGAAGCTTTGATTAATGATTTTTTAGGTGGTGATTAAGTGAAGAATTTAAAATCAAAGCGTATAATTTCGCTAATTTTAATATTCTCGGTTGTTGCGTTTTTCTCTTCATATATCATATACCAGATAGTTGCTTCTTCTAACGCAAAAATGAAAACTGAATATGCGTTAAAAGAAACTGTTTACGAAACCATTGACACCCAGTGCTTTGTTGTTCGTGATGAAAAGTTTATTAAAAATGACGCTACGGGCACTACCGTTTCATTTGTAACCGATGGTGAGAGGGTTGCAGCAGAGGATACAGTTTCCGTTGTTTTTGACTCTGTTGAAGATGCTTCATCATTCTTACAAATTCAAGAATTAAAGAAAGAAATTGAGCATTATGAATACGTTTCAGGTCAAGCAAACGTTCAAACACTTAATATCGATTCATTAACTAAAAAAATAAATAGCGAATTAACCGATTATTTGAAAACAGTTGATAGCGGTGATTATAAAAAGGCTATCAGTAAATCCGAATTATTTAGAGATTCGGTTATTGGTAAACAAATAGCAACAGGCACTCACCTTAATTTTGATGATAAATTAGAAGCTTTAAAGAAAGAGTTAGAAGACTTACAATCCGAAAAATATGCTTATACAGAAGTAAAAGCCGAAGAAGCGGGGTACTTTATAAGCGGTGCTGATGGCTATGAAAACATTATCCAATACTCAGAAATTGATAATCTTACAATTGATGATGTCAATAAAGCACTAAAATCCAAACCGTCAGACGTCAGCTCTTCTATTGTGGGCAGAACGGTTTCATCTTTTAATTGGTATATTGTGTGTCTTGTTGATACTGATAAAACTATTGATTTATCTAAAGATAAAGCTTTATACGTGAATTTTCCGTCAGCAGGTATTGAAAAATTACCTGTATCAATTCATAAAATCGGAAACAGAGATGAAGATAAAACTATTTTAATTCTCTCTTGTGATGAAATGAACGAAAATCTTTCTGAATTCAGAATAGAGGATGTTCAAATTATAACTGATGAACATACGGGCTTTAAGATTCCTAATTCATCTATAAGAACGGTTGACGGCGACAAAGGAGTTTATATTGTCAGAGGTAATCTAATGGGTTTTAGAAAAATTCATATTCTTTATTCTACTGATACTTATTCTATCGTAGATAACCCTAAAGGTGCTTCCGATTTTATTAGGCTTTATGACAACGTTGTTACGGAAGGAGTTGATTTGTATGACAATAAACTCGTCTGAAAACGCTCGCTTTATTTCAATCAGCGAAAATATCAAAATCATCAGAAATGAAATGTGCGAAGCAGCAATTAAGTCGGGGAGGAATCCCGACGACGTAAAGCTAATGGCTGTTACTAAAACAGTTGCCCCGATTTTTATAAACTACGCTATAGAAGAGTGTGGGATTGATTTAATCGGTGAAAATAAGGTTCAAGAGTTCCTTTCAAAAAGAGATGAATTAAAGCTTTCGGGTGTAGAAAAACATCTTATCGGTCATTTACAAACCAATAAAGTAAGGAAAATTATAAAAGAGGTTGATATGATTCAATCTGTTGACAGCGTCCGTTTAGCTAAAGCTATTTCAGATGCTGCTTCAAAGAATTTATCAAACGTTGATATACTTTTAGAAATTAACATAGGTGATGAAGAAAGCAAAACAGGCTTTGATAAAACAGTCTTTAACGAATCGCTTATAGAAATTTCTGAACTACCTTTTTTAAACGTAAAAGGTTTAATGACAATACCACCGATATGCGATGATAATTTAATGTTAGAAAAATACTTTGATAATATGAATGAGTATTTTAGTGAAATAAAAAGTAAAAAGCTTTTTGGTAATGATTTTAACATTCTTTCAATGGGAATGTCCGGTGATTATAAAGAAGCTATTATGCACGGTTCAAATTTAGTAAGAATTGGCTCCTTGATATTTGGAGCTCGTATATATAAATAATGGAGGTTAAAAATTATGTCATTTATGGATTATTGGAAAAGGTTTACCAACTCAAACGATGAAGAGGATTTTGATGAGGAGCAGTTAGATTATCAGGAAGAGAGTTTGGATAATCGTTCTTTTTCAAACGTTTCTTCATACGAAGATTATGAAAGAGAAGCAACAAGACCCGCACCTCGTGTAAGAAGAGCTTCAAATGATCCCAGCAGAGTTGTAGACGTTCGTACTACAGCAATGCTTCAGGTTGTTCTTGTAAAGCCCGATAAATTTGAGGATGCCAGAGGTATTGCTGACCACCTTAACGAGAAGAGAACAGTTGTTTTAAACCTTGAAGCTGCAAGCCGTGACGTGTCAAGAAGACTTATCGACTTACTTAACGGTGTAGCTTATGCTAACGGCGGTCAATTAAAGAAGGTTTCTTCTAATACCTATATCATCACACCTTACAACGTTAATGTTTCGGGTGACCTTTTAGATGAATTGGAAAGCACAGGCGTATTCTTCTAATTTGATTAGTTTATTATTATAATTGTTTTGTGAAAAAACTATATCTGAAAAGGGATGAATTTGTTTTTTCGCTTAAAACGGAAGTGGGGAATTTATTATGATGACACCTGCAGAACTCAGAGAGTACGAATTTAAAGGTGCAGGCAGAAATGCTTATAAATCAGACGACGTTGACGAGTTTTTTGCAAAAGTAGCTATAGCTTATGAAAAAATGTACCGTGAAAATGCTGAGCTTGTAAAACGTATCAGTTTATTAGCTGACAGACTTGAGCAGTATAAACAGGATGAAACTGATATTAAGCAGGCTGTTTTAAGTGCTCAAAAAGCCGCTGATATTATCGTGAAAGAAGCTGAAACTTCAGTTGAAGATTCAAAGACAGAGGCAGAGGCCATTCTTGCTGCAGCGAAAGGCGAGGCTGATATTATTAAAGCAGATGCTGAAAAGCAGGCTATTGCTGACTCCGACCTTCTTCTTTCAATTGCTCGTGATAAGGCTGAAGCTATTATAAACAAAGCAAAAGAAGAGGCACACGGTATTCTTATTAAAGCTAACGATTCTGCAAGTAATACCGTTGGTGCTGCTAACAGAACAATAACTAGTGAATCATTACATTATGATATGCTTAAGAAAGAGGTTTCTGAATTCAGAGCATCAATTCTTTCACAGTACAAAGCTCATATTGAAATGATTTCAAAGCTTCCTGAATTAGCTGTTGAAAAAGCAAACGAGCTTGAAGAGAAAAAGAAAGAAGAGAAGGCTTCACTTGTTGTTGACGTTTTAGATAGTGATGAGGATGATATTGTTGATGATACACCTGTAGCTGAAGCTTTTGAAATCGTAACCGAGGATATTCAGTTTGATTCGTTCGAAGAAGACGATGAGAATTTAGCAGGCGAGGATGTTGTTAAGACAACTCT
Organism: Acutalibacteraceae bacterium; assembly: GCA_045605825.1. GTDB lineage: Bacteria > Bacillota > Clostridia > Oscillospirales > Acutalibacteraceae > DTU089. Next base: position 18,015 of record JAZUQS010000033.1, on the reverse strand, counting down.
TCCTTATGATTTCTTTGAGGAAAACTCATCTCTTGAATTCGTTGAAGATGATTTAGAAGAAGCAGAAGATGATATCGAAACAACTGAAGAAACAGCAGCTTTTGTTTCAGGCTTTTCAGTAAATGCTACAGATTTTGATTTTTCAAATGAGTTTGCTGATGATTCTGATGACACTCAAATCGAAGAGGTTGCCGAGAAAGTTATTGATAATACCGTTGAAAATGCTGATATTCAAGTAACAGCGGAAGCTGAAACTGAAGCTGACGAAAAAGAATATGACGATATCCCGATATCAAAAGGCTTCTCAGTAGATGCAGACGAGGTTGATGTATCGATGTTTGAAGAAGAAACTGATAATTCTTCGATATTAGATTCAATTGAAAAAATCGATGATAATAAATTCTCTGTTGCTTTCGATGAAGACGATGACGATGAAGAAAATGATGACGATGATGACTCTGAATCAAAACACAAATTCGGCTTCTTCCGCAGAAAAAAATAATTTATAGGTGTTATTATGTCCGTGTTTTTAACGTTGATGATTTGTTTTGCTCTTATTGGGGCTGACCAGTTATTTAAATTTCTTGTAATTGAATACTTAAAGCCTGTTGATTACTTAACCGTTATTGATGGTGTTTTGCGTTTCAGATACGTTGAAAACACGGGTGCTATCTTCGGCTCTTTTGCCGCTCACACCGCTGTTTTGACTGTTTTTTCAATTATTTTATTAGTTTTTACAATTGTATTCCTAATTAAAAATAAGGAAAAATCAAAATTTATAAACGTGTGTCTTGTTCTTATGATTTCGGGTGGTATGGGCAACATTATTGACCGTATAAGACTTAAATACGTCGTTGACTTTATAGAGCCATTATTTGTTGATTTTGCAGTTTTCAATTTTGCTGATTGTCTTATAACTGTTGGTGCTTTTGCTTTGGTAATTTATTTAATCATTGATATTATTAAAGACGGAAAAAAGGATAAAGCTAAATCGAATGATACAACGGAGAATAGTAATGGAACAAATTGAGTTAATTATTGATTCGTCCGTTGCAGGCGAGAGACTTGATAAAGCCGTTTCCTTGTTGTGTGATAATATTTCGCGTAACTTGGCTCAAGGTCTTATTGAAGACGGTAATATTCTTGTTAATGACAAGGTTGCAAATAAAAAAACAACTCTTAAAGTAGGGGATTACGTTACCGTAAATTTGCCGGACCTTAAAGAGCTCGATGTTACGCCCGAAAATATTCCGTTAGATATAGTTTATGAGGATGAGCACCTTTTAGTTGTAAACAAGCCTAAAGGTATGGTTGTTCATCCTGCAGCAGGTAATTATAACGGAACACTTGTTAATGCACTTTTGTATCATTGCGGAAACTCACTTTCGGGTATAAACGGTGTTATAAGACCGGGTATTGTACACAGAATTGATAAAGATACAAGCGGGTTACTTATAGTTGCTAAAACAGACGCTGCTCATAACGGACTCGCTGAACAAATTAAGGAGCATAGCTTCAAAAGAGAATACAGAACTATTGTTGTTGGCAATATTAAGGATGATAGCGGTACTATTGATGCTCCCATAGGCAGACACCCGAAAGACAGAAAAAAACAAGCTGTTACCGATAAAAATTCAAGAAATGCAATAACTCATTATGAAGTGCTCCAACGATTCAACGGATTTACTTTTTTGCGGGTAATTCTTGAAACGGGGCGTACTCATCAAATAAGAGTTCATATGTCTTACAGAGGTAATCCCGTGGCGGGTGATACCGTTTATGGCAATGCAAAGAAAACCTACGGCTTAGAGGGGCAATGTCTTCACGCCGCAGTAATTGGCTTTATTCATCCAATTACTAAAGAATACCTTGAATTTGAATCTGATTTACCCGATTATTTTACTGATTTCTTAAAAAGGATTTCATAATATGACTTCTGAATATTCAAAATGGCTTCTTGTTTCCGATATTGACGGAACGTTAAACGATAAGTCATTTAACTTACCCGAAAATAACCGCAGAGAGATTAAAAGATACGTTGAAGCAGGTGGTAATTTCACCTTATGCTCAGGCAGAAATCTTGAATCGCTTAGTATCCATTACAATAAGCTTGGTATTAAAACGCCTGCCATTTGTTTAAACGGTGCGGGAATTTTTGATTATAATTCAAACAATTTGATATATTATAATGTTATAACGACTCAGGGTGAAGAGGTTTTACTTGATATATTTAGTCGGTATAAACTTCTTAATTTAACGGTTTTTTCATATAACAAAATTTTTCTTGCCAAAAGAACTTGTTTATACGGTTTTGTTGTTTCAAAAGTTGATAACCTTTCTTATGAGTTTTGTAACAAAATTTCCGACTTACCCCGAGGGAATTGGGGCAAAATATCATTTTTCAGTTTACCTTTTACTTTGAAAAAAATTGAAAAAGAGCTAAAAAAAGAAAACAATTCCGAGTTGTTCGATTGCTTTTATACCTCACCCGTAACTCTTGAGGTTGTTAATAAGGGTGTTAACAAAGGTAATGCAGTTTTAAAGCTTGCCGAATATCTCGGTATTAATAAGAAAAACACCGCCGCTGTGGGCGATTATTATAACGACATTGATATGTTTAAAAGGGTAGAGCATCCGGTTTGTTGCGGTCAAGCGCCCGATGACATTAAAGAAATATGTGAGCATGTAACCTGTCATTGTAATAACGGTGCAGTCGCTGAGTTTATAAATTATATTGAAAATAAATACATTAAATAATGGAGGAATTATTAATGGATGCTATTTCTAAAAAAGAGTTAGCTAAAATTGCCTGTAATGTCAGAATGGGCATTATAGAAGGCACTTTTAATGCCAAATCAGGTCATCCCGGCGGTTCTCTTTCTATCACCGAGATTTTAACTTATCTTTATTTCAAAGAGATGAATATTAACCCCGCTGAGCCTACAGCTTGTAATAGAGATAGATTTGTTCTTTCTAAAGGTCACGCAGCACCTGCTCTTTATTCAGTTATGGCTAATAGAGGTTATTTTCCTCTTGATGAGCTTAAAACCTTAAGAAAGGTTGATTCAAGACTTCAAGGTCATCCAAGTATGAATTATCTTCCCGGCGTTGATATCAGCTCAGGCTCTCTCGGTCAAGGTATATCCGCTGCTTGCGGTATGGCTTTAGGTGCAAAACTCAAAGGCGATGCATTCAGAGTTTATACTATCCTTGGTGACGGTGAGATTGAAGAAGGTCAGGTTTGGGAAGCTGCTATGTATGCTACAGCTAAAAAGCTTGATAACCTTGTTGCATTTGTTGATAATAATAACCTTCAAATTGACGGTACGGTTGAAGAGGTTAACTCACCTTATCCTATTCCCGAAAAATTTGCTGCTTTCGGTTGGAACGTTATTGAAATTGACGGTCATAATTACGATGAAATTGAAGCCGCTCTCAGTGAGGCGAAAGCAACAAAAGGTAAGCCTACCGCAATTATTGCTACTACAACAAAAGGTAAAGGCATTTCCTTTATGGAAAACCAAGTTAATTGGCACGGTGCCGCACCTAATGCGGAGCAGTATGAAATTGCAATGAATGAGCTTAAAGCTCTTCTCAATGAAATGGAGGGTTAATGATGGCAGATGTAATTAAAACAGCAACACGTGATGCTTACGGTAAAGCTCTCGTTGAGTTGGGTGAAAAAAATCCTGATATTCTTGTTCTTGATGCTGACCTTGCAGCTGCAACGAAAACAGGCGCTTTCAAAAAAGCCTTCCCTGAAAGATTCTTTGATACAGGTATTGCCGAGGGTAATATGATGGGCGTTGCTGCAGGTCTTGCGACTACCGGCTATACAGTTTTCGCAAGCTCATTTGCTATGTTTAGCGCAGGCAGAGCTTTCGAGCAGGTTAGAAACACAATTGCTTATCCTCATCTTAACGTTAAAATAGGTGCTACTCACGCCGGTATTTCCGTTGGTGAAGACGGTGCGAGCCATCAGTGCTGTGAGGATATTGCTCTTATGAGGTCAATACCCGGTATGGTTATTATTAACCCTGCTGACGATATTGAAGCAAGAGCTGCTGTATTTGCTGCTGCAGAACATGATGGTCCTGTATATATGCGATTCGGCAGACTTGCTGTTCCGCGAATTTTCGATGAAGATTATAAGTTTGAAATTGGTAAGGCAGTAACTCTTAAAGAGGGTAGCGACGTTACAATTATCGCAACAGGTCTTATGGTAAACGAAGCGTTAATGGCTGCAGAAGAGCTTTCAAAAGAGGGGATATCTGCTGAGGTTATCAATATGCATACAATCAAACCTCTTGATAAGGATGCAATAATCAAATCTGCAAAGAAAACAGGTTGCATTGTTACTGCTGAGGAGCATAACGTTGTTGGCGGTATGGGTGATGCAGTTTGTGATGCAGTTTGCTCCGAATATCCGGTTCCTGTTGTTAAAGTTGGCGTTGAAGACACATTCGGTAAATCAGGCCCCGCTATCGAGCTTCTTCACATCTTCGGACTTGATTCTGATAATATAGTTGAAAAAGCTAAAATCGCAATTAAAAAGAAATAATTTTAATATTTAAACTAAAACAACTGTAAAATATTTGTATTTTTATTGAAAATAACAAAAATATGTGTTATACTTAATAAGATATAAAAATATTTTTAGTGACAGGGAGATTGTTTTATGGCTAATTGTCCTAAATGCGGTTACAAATTAAGATTAATTGACGTTAAGGCTGAATGCCCTAAATGTGGCGTTAACCTTATGTATTACAACCATCAGGAAAGACTTCAGGAGGATGCTGACAAGGCTGAGGAAGAGCATGTAAGAATGCAACCTAAGATTGATAGAGTTAAATTCTCATTCATAGGTACAAAGCTTTCGATCGTTCGTCTTATCTTATTGTTAGTGCCTATCGGAATGCTTTTCTTACCTTTAGCACACATCAACGTTAATATGCCTTTCAAAACAATAGATACAAACATCTCAATCCTTAATATCGTTATGGATGTTATTATGGAAATGGATTTTGGTCTTGTCTTTGATATGATTGCAGGTTCAGAGTTAACAAGAGTTGCTTTTGTTTTCTATTTGCTTTCAATGGTATTCGTATTAGTTGCTGCTGTTTTTGCAATTCTCAATATACCCTTTGACTCAGTTTCTTGCTCAGAAAAAGGCTTCAAGAGAAACGTTACTCTTTCTTCTTGCGGTATTGCTTTTACAGTTTTAAGCATCATTTCCTTCTTTGTGTTTAACAGTCAACTTACAAAAGCTTTTGGCGGCGTTTATTCAGGTAGCATCGGTATCGGAGCATTTTTAGTAATAATCGCTTTCATAGCAATAATTATTATAAATATAGCTATCAAAAAGCAGAATGCACCTATCAAATACAAAGACCTTTCAGAATGTATTGAGAGACTTGAGAAGCGTAAACAAGAGCTTGCTTTAATTGAAGCTGAAGCAGAAAGAATTCTCGCAGAGAAAAAGAAAAATGCATAATGTTTTAAAGCCGATAGACTTAAAAGTTTATCGGCTTTTTTATTAATTATTATATAAATCACCCGACCTCATTTCAATTGATTTGAGGTCGGGTTAACTTTTTGGTTATCCCACAGTGCCGGTTGCGATAATAGTAACCTGCTCTTAGCAGGTGGGTGTCCTCTCCAACGTTTCACGCTCCCTTCGTCCGCTAAAGCGGGAGGTCTGCAATCCCCGTCAGAAGTCCGGACTCCCTTTTATTTGACATAGGGTTAGTATTAGTCGCAGTTGTCGCACACCGCAGGAAATATTAAGTTTATTTCAAATTATTCTTCTGTGTCAAACTCAAATAAATCTTCAAGTCTTTCTTCGAAAATTTTACCTATTTCATCGAAAAGCTTATCGTCTTCAATAGGCTCAAGATAAGTTTCACCGTCTTCATCCTCAACAACTGAAAGAATGATAAGCTCACCGTCATCGTCAAGAATTTCTTCTGCTTCCTGATAAACGGGGAGAAGAGCAACAAATCTTCCATCGTCTGTTTCAATTCTGTCAAGCTCTTCAAAAACGTGTTCAACACCGTTTTCATCAACAACAGAAATTAAATCAGGATTGTATTCATTTTCGTTAATTATATCTGACATTATTATCACCATTTTCCTTTAAAAAATATGTTTATCTTTAAATAAAATTTTAATGTTAAAGTATAAGAAAGTCAACTGTAAATTATTCACAAATTGAAACTTCCCATGTAAATTCCTTACTATCATTAGCCTCTAAAGCCATAATACCGCGTTTCTTTGAAAAGTCAGCAACCTTGTAGTAGCTGTCGTTAACACCCCACCAAGGCTCTAAACAGACATAAGGAGCATTTGGCTTTGCCCAAATACCAAGGAAAGGTGAATTAAAATCAAACCTTATAACTCTATCATGTGAATTGCTTTTAATTGAAATAGAATCAGAATTAAATGAGCTGAGTATCAAAGCGTCATCGACAAATAAATCCCTTGTTAAGATTATCTTGTTACCATCCATTTCAACGGGAAACTTTTCGTCAATAAGAATTGATTCATGGTCTATTCTTTCTGTTTCAAGAGAAGTGTCCTTATTAAATTCAAGATAGTCACCAATCTGGCAGTTGAAAGCGGGATGAGCACCGAATGAATAATACATAACATAATCATTGTTATTCTTAACGGTATGAGTTACCCTTAAGCCTTTTTCAGTTAGTTGAAACTTAACCTTTAACTCAAATTTAAAAGGATATTTAGTAATTGATTCATCATCGTCGGTTTGAACGAATGTAAGAGAATCATCAGTTTTTTCAACTAAGGCAAAGGGCTTCTTTCTAACAATGCCATGCTTATCCATTGAATACTCTTTTCCGTCTAAAGTGTATTTATCATCAAGAAGTCTACCGATTATTGGGAAAAGAATAGGTGACTGACCGTACCATATATCAGTATTTCCGTTCCAGATATATTCAATACCCGTTTCTTTTGATTTAAGAGAGTTAAGCTCTGCACCCACCTCTTTTACAGCAAGAGTAAATTTACTGTTTTCTGCAGAATAAACCATAATTTAACCTACCTATTTAGTTATTTAGCATTGTTTGCTTTTTTTCTTGTAAGAACGATGTTAACGATGATACCGAGGATAAGGGCACAAGCAATTGAGGTAAGAGTAACTTTACCGATTGCAAGAGCCATACCGCCGATACCTGCAATAAGAATAACTGAAGCGGTGAAAAGGTTAGCATTTTCTTCGAGGTCAACCTTTTGAATCATTTTAAGACCGCTAACAGCAATAAAGCCGTAAAGTGTAATACATACGCCACCCATTACACAACCGGGGATAGAATCAAGGAATGCAACAAAGGGTGAAACGAATGAAATAAGAATAGCCATAATTGCAGTGCAAGTAATTGTAGCAACAGAAGCATTCTTAGTAATAGCAACGCAACCAACTGATTCGCCGTAAGTTGTGTTGGGGCAACCGCCAAAGAAAGCACCGCACATTGAACCTACACCGTCACCTAAAAGTGTTCTTGAAAGACCGGGTTCTTCAAGAAGGTCTTTTTCAATGATTGTTGAAAGGTTTTTGTGGTCGGCAATGTGCTCTGCAAAAACAACAAATGCAACGGGTACGTAAGCAACTGCAACTGTTGCGATGTAAGAAGCATCAAGATCTTTAATAGCTGAAAAGCCTGTTAAGAATGTAAATTCGGGAACCTTAATAAAAGTACTGATTGTAACACCGTTTTCAACAAGGGCTTGGAAGGGAGCGATATCAAGGGCAATAAGAGCGTCGTTACCGGTTGCAAAACCGATAGCTGTGAAGATACCTGCAACAACGTAACCGGCTAAAATACCAATAATGAAAGGAATGAGCTTTGCCATTTTTTTGCCATATGTAGAGCAAAGAATAACAACAAATAAAGTAACCAAAGCACAAATTAATGAAACCCAAATATTAGTTGTCATAATAAATGAGCCGTTACCGTCCTGAGGACCGTAGCTGAACACATCTTTAATAGCAGCACCGGCTAATGAAAGACCGATAATAGCAACTGTAGGACCAATAACTACAGGGGGCATAAGTTTGTTAATCCAGTTTACGCCTGCAAATTTAATTACAAGAGCAATTACAACGTAAACAAGACCTGCAAAAGCAGCGCCAAGGATAAGACCGAGGAAGCCAGCAGCAGCACTTGTTGCACCTGCAAAAGCAGCTAACATTGAGCCAATAAAAGCAAAGGATGAGCCGAGGAAAACAGGGCTTTTAAATTTTGTGAAAAGCTGATAAACAATAGTACCTACACCTGCACCGAAAAGGGCAGCAGAAGCAGTCATACCGTTACCAACGATTGCAGGAACAGCAATTGTTGCAGCCATAATTGCAAGTAACTGCTGGATTGCAAAAATGATAAGTTGTCCAAATTTTGGTTTGTCATTTACATTATAAATCATCTTCATAATGTTTTACCCCCACATATTTAAAAATTTATTATTGCCTTACGGCTAATAACCTAAAGCTGATATAGCTTAACAGATGTTAAGCCGTCGTTTTCGGGTAAAAGCACAGCTATATGCTCTTGAGTAGAGGTAGGTACGTTTTTACCTACGAAATCTGCTCTGAAGGGCAATTCTCTGTGACCTCTGTCAACGAGAATTGCAAGCTGAATGCTTGAAGGTCTGCCTTGAGTAAATATCGCTTCAATTGCAGCCCTAACAGTACGACCCGAAAATAATACGTCATCAACAAGAATCAAATCCTTGCCTGTAATATCAAAAGGCAAAAGAGGAGGGGAAACCTCGGGAAATTCGTGAGCTTCGGTTAAATCATCACGGTAGTGATTTATATCCAGCTCACCAACCTGAAGTTTTTTACCCTCAATAGCGTTTATCTTTTCAGAAATCATTTTAGCAAGAGTTACACCTCTTGTTTTGATACCAACAAGATAAACGTTATCAATGCCTTTATTTCGCTCGATTATTTCGTGAGAAATACGGATTAAAGAACGGTTTATAGCCGCTTCATCCATAATTTCAGCTTTAAAATCCATAACAAAACCTCAAATTACAAAATGTATACTCCCGATTCGAGCTCAACAACCTCGCGGTCGTTTGCCTTGATGTATCGGTAAACGGGTTCATCAAACGTTTTATAATCAGAAACAGTGAAATCCTTTAAATTAACTGTTCTGATTTTGCATGATTCGTAATTACAAATATAAAGCTTTTCGTCATACAAGCTCAATGAAATTGGATTTAAGAAAGCGGTAGAGGAATCTCCGCCAATTCTTAATACTATTTTTTCTGTTGTTGGTGAATAACGGATAATACAGTTATTTTCAGGCACAACGCACCACAAATATTTTCCGTCAGACACAACACCGCTTATGGGACAACCTTTATATTGTAAATCGCCCGTCCAATAAAGCTTACCTTTATCGTCGAAAAGACCTATTTCACCGCTTGCGTAGGCAATTGCGGTGTGCTTATTTCCCATTTGACAAGCATCACAGTATATAAAGTCGCTCAATTGGTCAGCAATTGTTTCATAATTTTCGCCGAATTTATTAAGTAAATATGCACCGCGAGTGCTTGCAGTAGGTCTTTCAAGCTTTACGTCATAAGTAAAAAATGAGATTTTAGTTTTACCGCTTTTTAAAGTATCTTTTCTCGCAACAACTATGCCTTTTGAAAAGGATACTACATCAGCGATATCAATATCCATTATTTTTTTCATAAATCAACCCTCTGCCTCTTTATCAATCTCGTTGATTTGATAACAAAGTGTCATAAGAGAGTCGCCTAAATGTACGTTTTCAACAGCAATATTTTCGTATCTGTGTACAAGGTCATATTGAGTGAAATTCCAAAAGCCCTTAATACCGAGGCTTACAAGCTTGTCTGCATTTTCAGCAGCGTATTCAGCAGGAATACAAAGGATTGCAATATCAGGCTTTTCTTTCTTGCAAAAATCCTCTAAATCATTAGAGCTTAAAACAACAAGCCCACCAACAGTTGTACCTACAACCTCAGGATTGTTGTCAAAAATGCTAACTAACTCGAAGCCTTTATTTTGGAAATTAAGGTGAGTAGCAATAGCGTGACCGAGATTACCCGCACCGATTAAAATAGCCTTTGATTTGTTGTTAATACCGAGAATATTGCCGATTTCGTTATATAACTGTTCTATGTTATAACCGTAACCCTGCTGACCGAAACCGCCGAAGCAGTTAAAATCCTGACGAATCTGAGAAGCGGTAAGACCCATTCTTACCGAAAGCTCTTTCGATGAGATTCTTACAATACCCATTTTTTTGAGCTCTTCGAGATATCTGTGGTAACGGGGAAGACGTTTAATTACAGGAACTGAAACCTGGTTATTTTCTTTCATTTTAATTAACACCCATTTTCATCAACTTAAAGAGTTTTAAGTGTATCCATTACGTAATTGCCGAATTCTTCACATGTACAACCTGTGTCACGACCTGTAATAACAAGCTTCTTTTCTTCAATCATACAGATGTCAAGTGCTCTTTCAAGCTTATCTGCTTCAGCCTGATAACCGATGTGAGAAAGAAGAAGAACGGCAGCTCTGAGCATTGAACAGGGGTCTGCATACTGACCTCTGCCTTCTTTAACCATACGGGGAGCAGAGCCGTGAATAGCTTCAAACATTGCGTACTGTTTACCGATATTAGCACTACCTGCAGTACCAACACCACCCTGGAATTCAGCAGCTTCGACAGTAATAATATCGCCGTAAAGGTTGGGAAGAACGAAAACCTTGAAATCAGTTCTGCGTTTCTTATCAATAAGCTTTGCGGTTGTGATATCAATATACCATTCGTCTGTAGTGATTTCGGGGTAATCCTTAGCAACCTCTTTGCAAAGGTTAAGGAATTTACCGTCAGTTGTTTTAATGATGTTTGCTTTTGTGATAATTGAAACTCTGTCTTTTTTATTGTTTCGTGCGTATTCGTAAGCAAGCTTTGCAATACGCTCAGTACCTTCAGTAGTTGTAACAACGAAGTCAAAAGCAAGCTCACCGTCAACGTCAACACCTTTAGAGCCTACAGCGTATGCACCCTCGGTGTTTTCACGGAAGAAAGTCCAGTCAATGTTTTCTTCGGGAATTTTAACGGGACGAACGTTAGCGAAAAGGTCAAGGGCCTTTCTCATAGCAACGTTTGCACTTTCAATATTGGGAAGACCGTCACCCTGCTGGGGAGTTGTTGTAGGTCCTTTGAGAATAACATCGCAAGCCTTAAGCTCTTCCATAACGTCATCAGGGATAGCCTTCATAACCTTTGCTCTGTTTTCAATTGTAAGACCGTCAATGTATTTGAATACAACCTTACCGCTGTCAACGTCATCTTTAAGAATGAATTTGAGCACATTTGCAGCTTCGTTTGTGATAACGGGGCCGATGCCGTCACCGCCGCAAACACCGATAACTATTTTATCAAGTGATTTGAAATCCTTGAATTCTTTTGTTGATTTAATTTTTTGGTTTCTTGCGTCTTGCTCAATTAAAAGTTGTTTAAACTTATTAAGGGCGTTTTCAATCTGTATTTCATTCATTATTTGTTTTCCTCCTTAGTATAGTCAAGTAAGCCACCTGCTGTAAGAATGTCAATCTGTCTTTCAGAAACATCGCAAATAAGCTTATATTCTTCATTTTTAGTAACGTTTTTAAGCGTGATTTGTTTACCTGCTTTAAGCTCAGACTTGATAGCGGGGAGTGAAAGCTCATCGTTAACAGAAATTTTGTCGTAATCATCAGCATTTACGAAGTTAAGAGGTAAAATGCTTGCATTAACAAGGTTTGCTTTGTGGATTCTTGCAAAAGATTTTGTAATAACCGCTTTAACGCCAAGATAAAGAGGAACAAGTGCAGCGTGTTCACGTGATGAGCCCTGACCGTAGTTGTTACCACCAATGATTATGCAAGAACCGGCTTCTTTACAATGCTCTGCAAAATTTTCATCGCACTGACGGAAGCAGAACTGTGAAAGATGAGGGATATTTGAACGGTAGGGGAGAATCTTTGCACCTGCAGGCATAATATGGTCAGTTGTTATATTGTCACCAACCTTAAGGACCGCCTTTGCATCAATAGAATCAGCAAGAGGTGTTGTCTTGGGGAAGGGTTTGATATTAGGTCCGTAGTAAACCTCAACTGAAGCTGCCTCTTCGGGAGTTTCAGCAGGCATTTCAATCATATTATCATTGATAATAAATGACTTGGGAAGAGTAACGGAAATATCCTCTTTGCAGGTTGTAGGGTCTGTAAGAACGCCTGTAATTGCTGAAATTGCAGCAGTTTCGGGGCTTACAAGATATACCTTACCGTCAGCAGTACCGCTTCTGCCTTCAAAGTTTCTGTTGAAGGTACGAAGTGAAACACCTGAAGAGCAGGGCGACTGACCCATACCGATACAAGGACCGCAAGCACTTTCAAGAATACGGGCACCGGCATCAATCATATCAGCAAGAGCACCATTTAAAGCGAGCATATTTAAAACCTGCTTTGAGCCGGGAGCAATACCGAGCGATACACCTGGATGCACCTTTTTGCCTTTAAGAATTTTAGCAACCTTCATCATATCCAGAAGAGAAGAGTTGGTACATGAGCCGATAAGCACCTGATCAACCTTGATTGTACCAATTTCTTCAACAGATTTAACGTTATCGGGCATATGAGGCATAGCTGCGAGAGGTTTAAGAGTGCAAAGATCAATATCAATAACCTTTGAATACTCTGCATCCTCATCAGGAAGAAGCTCAACCCAATCTTTTTCACGGCTTTGAGCCTTCATAAATTCATAAGTGATTTCATCAGAGGGGAAAATAGAGGTTGTAGCACCTAATTCAGCACCCATATTAGTAATTGTAGCTCTTTCGGGAACGGTAAGAGTTTTAACACCCTCACCACCGTATTCGATAACTCTGCCAACGCCACCCTTAACGCTGAGAATACGTAAAACCTCAAGGATAATATCTTTAGCCGCAACGTAAGGTGAAAGCTTACCTTTAAGGTTAACCTTAACTACTTCAGGAACAGTTATGTAGTAAGCACCACCACCCATAGCAACTGCAACGTCAAGACCGCCTGCGCCCATAGCAAGCATACCCAAACCGCCACCTGTAGGAGTGTGGCTGTCAGAACCGATAAGAGTTTTTCCGGGGATACCGAAACGCTCTAAATGAACCTGATGACAAATACCGTTACCGGGGCGTGAATAACGAACACCTCGTTTTTTACAAACGGACTGAATAAATTTGTGGTCATCAGCGTTTTCAAAGCCTGTCTGTAATGTGTTATGGTCAATGTAAGCAACTGAAAGCTCAGTTTTAACCTTATCAATATCCATAGCTTCAAGCTCAAGATAAGCCATTGTACCTGTAGCATCCTGAGTAAGAGTCTGGTCAATTCTTATACCAACCTCATTACCGGGAGCATACTCGCCGTCAACAAGATGACTCTTGATAATTTTTTCGCATAAAGTGAGTCCCATTTTTCTTCCTCCAAAGTAAAGTTGTTCATTTTTTTAACAAACTTATTTTAGTATTTTTTATGTACTTTGTCAATGCTTTAACAAAACAAATATAAAAATATATTTAATAAATATAGGTCGACAAATCTTGCACTTTTTTGTTCATTGTGCTATTATATATTGGTTATTAAGGTTTTTTCAGGGTAAACTGTTATCGGTGATAATTTTGAACAGCAAAAATAACAGTAATTTTTCTTTTACAGTTCCCAAGTTTTTCCTAAATAAGTATAATTCGACTTGCGAAGAGCAGGAAGATCCGGAAAGTGTTTCTCAAGACACTTCTGACAGTAATTTTAACGAATACGATGGCAGTGTTACTGTTTCGCATAACGGAAAATACGTTCATTGTCTGACTATAATAGGTCAGATTGAAGGTCATTACGTTTTGCCGCCCAACAACAAAACCACTAAATACGAACACCTTATACCGAGAATCGTTTCTGTTGAAGAAAATCCTGATATTTCAGGTCTGTTGCTGATTCTCAATACTGTTGGCGGTGATATTGAAGCTGGTCTTGCTTTATCTGAGCTTATAGCAGGGATGAGTAAGCCTACCGTTTCTCTTGTGCTTGGCGGCAGTCACTCAATCGGTGTACCTCTTGCTGTTTCAGCTAAACGATCTTTAATTGTTCCCACTGCATCAATGACTATTCACCCCGTAAGAATGAACGGTCTTATTTTAGGCGTTGACCAAGCTTTAATTTATCTCAAAAAGATGGAAGAGCGTGTTATAGATTTCGTAACCCGAAATTCTAATATTTCATCGAAAAGATTTAAAGAGCTTATGCTAAACAATAATGAGTTGGTTACAGATTTAGGAACTGTTTTAAGCGGTAAAGAAGCAGTTAAAGAAGGTTTAATCGACGGTATCGGTACGTTAAACGATGCATTTAATTTTATATCAAATTTCAACATATAGCTATAATCAAAAGGAGGATGCTTTATGGCTCAGACAAAAAAATCTACAAACAAAAAGAGTACAAAAAATTCAAGCAAAAAAAAGGCAAACAAATCAAAGGGTTTAGCTCCTCTTTTTAACTCGAATCACAAAACTACTTTTACTGTTGTTATGTTGTTTATATCAATCCTTATGAGCTTCGTTGTGTTTATAGACGGTGGAGGTCTTTGGGGCGGTTTAAGAAACTTTATGTTCGGCCTTTTTGGAATGTTTGGTTTTATTATTCCGCTTGCAACAATAGTTTTCTGTGTTGTTGCATTGTTACATAAGGATTCCCGTGAATATAAATTCAGAGTATTTGAAGGCTTTGTTATTTTTACACTCATCGTATCACTTTGTCACGTTGTTGCTTCAACTGAAGGTCTTACTTACGGAGAACAAATAGCTGAGGCTTACGGCGTATTTAAAAATTACAGCGGTGAGGGAATGCACTACGGATTTGGTGTGTACGGTGCTTTATTTGGCGGAATTGCCCTTATGCTTACAGCAGGAACAAAAGTGGCTTCTGCTATAATTGTTATACTTTTATTACTTGCGTTGCTTTTCTTGTTTGCAGGTCCTACAATCATCAAGCTTACCAGCTCACTCAAAAAGCCTGCCAAAGTTGTCGGTGAATACGCAGAAGACAAAATTGATGATATAAAAGCTACATACGAAACAATACACGACGATTCTAAAAAGAAACACGAACGTGCAGCTAATGCTGAAAAAAACAGGAAAGAATCAAAAGAGATACATACAATCGACCTTGACATACCCATTGATGATGAGGTTGTTGAGGATAAAGGTGTAGATCCGATTTTAAATACAGACGATGATATTTTAGAGTTCGAATCCTTAAAGGATCACCGTTCAAAAGCACAAAATAACACTGCCCCATTCTTCGTTAACGATTATGATGACGTAATCGATGTTGAGCCACAAACTATTGATGATATTTTTTCTGTTAAAACTCCCGCAGAAGCTCAGCTTGATTCAACGCTTGAAGATATAATCGAGGTAGACGATTCCGTTATTGAAATTGATACAGAAACAGACGACGTTGACGATGAACCAATCGTTCAAGAACAACCGATTATTCCGGAAAAAGCCTATGAATTACCACCGTTGGATTGTCTTGATTTGCCAAAAAACAGCGGTAACACAAACAGCGGTGATGAGTTGAGAAGAAGAGGGGAAACCATCGTTAAAACTCTTCAAAGCTTTGGTGTTGGTACAAGAATTGTTGATATCTGCCAGAGTCCTTCTGTTACACGTTTTGAGCTTCAACCCGACCCCGGTGTTAAGATTAGTAAAATTACTGCACTTGCAGATGATATCGCTATGAATCTCGCATCCTACGGTGTAAGAATAGAAGCTCCTATACCTAATAAGAATGCAGTTGGTATTGAGGTTCCTAATGCTGAAAAAGCGATGGTAACCTTACGTGAAATTCTCGAAAGCCCATCTTTTAAAAACAACAAATCAAAGCTAAACGTTGCTTTAGGTAGAGATATACAGGGTGAAGCAACCTGTGCTGACCTTGCAAAAATGCCCCACTTACTTGTTGCAGGTACTACGGGCTCTGGTAAATCGGTTTGTCTTAACACAATGATAGTGAGCTTGCTATTTAATGCTACTCCCGACGAGGTTAAGCTTATTATGATCGACCCTAAAAAAGTTGAGTTTACAATATACAGAAACATTCCACATCTTCTTGTACCTGTTGTTGCAGACCCGAGAAAAGCGGCGGGTGCACTTTCATGGGCGGTTGCGGAGATGGATAAAAGATATGCTCTCTTTGCAGAAAAGGGTGTTAGAAATCTTCAGGGATATAATAATTACGCTTTATCAGAAAATCTTCCCAAAATGCCCCAAATCGTTATCATTATAGACGAGCTTTCCGACTTAATGATGGCGGCTTCAAATGAGGTTGAAGACAGTATTTGCCGTCTTGCTCAAAAAGCCCGTGCAGCAGGTATGCACCTTATCGTTGCAACACAAAGACCCTCAGTTGACGTTATTACGGGTCTTATTAAGGCGAACATTCCCAGCCGTATCGCCTTTGCAGTTAAATCTCAGATAGACTCACGTACTATAATTGATACTCAAGGTGCAGAAAAGCTTTTAGGTAACGGTGATATGCTTTATTGTCCTGTTGGTCTTTCAAAGCCTGTTCGTGTTCAGGGCTCATACGTTTCCGATGATGAAATCGAGCGTGTTATCGATTTCGTTACAAGTCAGGGCGAGGTTAAATATGATAGCGACGTTATGCAGGAAATTGAGCTTAAAGCCGCTCAGGATGGCAAGAAAAAATCTGCAGCAGTTGATACGAGCGAAGTCGGTGGAGGGGACTATGAGGATGAAATGTTCCCCAAAGCAGTTGAAGTTGTTGTTGAATCGGGTATGGCATCAACAACGCTTTTACAGCGTAAATTAAAATTAGGTTACGCCCGTGCCGCAAGAGTTATTGATGAGCTTGCAGAAAAGGGGATTATAGGTCCATACGAGGGTAATAAGCCCAGAAAAGTTCTTATAACAAAAGAACAGTGGTATCAAATGCAGACTTCGGGAACTGCACCGACAACTCCAAAACAGCTGTCAATTGACGATATACCTTTACATAATAATGGTGACGCTTCTTCTGATGGTGCTGCTTCGCCGTCTGACCATAATTATTTCGGTTCTGCGGTTAATACCGGAAACTATGACGTAGAGGAGTAATTACCAATGGATATATTTGTTGAATATTTAGACGGTGAATATGCTGTTTGCAGATTGCCCGACAGAGCTAAAAACCTTATAAGATTACCTTTAAGGGATTTACCCGAGGGCACAGCACCCTTAAAGGTAATCTCAATGAGAGATAATGGTTCATTTGTTCTTAATGAATACGCGAGAGAAGAACGAATGAAAAAAATTGTTAAGTATTTAAAGTGTAAAAATTATTCCTTTGATTTGAGATAAAGATAATTTGAAACAAAAATCTCGATTTTTAGGAAATAATTGATAAAAAAGTATTGATTTTTTTGTAAAAGAGTGATATACTTTCATCGCTAAAAAACTCACGCAGGGTAGATTGAAAATGTCGTGTGCATCTTTGATGTGGTGTTTTCAAGTCGAAACCTTGCGGCGGTTTAACAAAAAGGAGGACAAAATTATGTCAGTAGTTTCAATGAAACAATTACTCGAAGCAGGTGTTCACTTCGGACACCAAACAAGAAGATGGAACCCCAAAATGGCTCCCTACATCTTTACAGAAAGAAATGGTATTTATATCATCGACCTTCAGAAGACTGTAAAGAAGCTTGAAGAAGCTTACACCTTCATCAACCAGATCGCTCAGGAAGGCGGCGAAGTTCTTTTCGTAGGTACAAAGAAGCAGGCTCAGGATTCTATTAAAGAAGAAGCAGAGCGTTGCGGTATGTCTTACGTTAATGCTCGTTGGCTCGGCGGTATGCTTACAAACTTCAACACAATCACAAAGAGAATTAAAAGACTTGCTCAGCTTAACGCTATGGAAGCTGACGGTAC